>CAYMQZ010000329.1:0-2791 GCA_964392705.1 uncultured Gemmatimonadota bacterium | reverse complement strand
GCGTTGTCCAGGAGGTTCGAGAACACCTGCCGAAGGCGCGTCCGGTCCGCCAGGACGTCGAGGTTGCCGTCGCCGGCTTCGACCGTTAGGCGAATCCCCTTCCGGCGCGCCGGGAGCTCCGCCCCTCGCCGGGCCCTTTCCAGCACGTCGTCCACGCGGACGGCGTCCGGGGAGACCCGGAACTCGCCGGCCTCGATCCGGGAGAGCTCGACCAGGTCCTCCACCAGGTCTGCGGCCTGCCGGGAGGCGCGCTTCAGCGTCTCCCTCACTTCGGTCGGATTCACGTCGGGGCCGGAAACCCCGAGGAGCTCCGTCGCGAACGCGATCGTGTTCAGCGGGTTGCGCAGGTCGTGGGCGACCACGGCCAGCACGCGCTCGCGAGTCCGCACCGCGGCCCGGGCCTCCTCGAGGAGCCGCACGTTGTCGAGCACCAGCGCCGCGCGGTAGCCCAGCTCCACGATCAGCGCGAGGTCGTCCTCGTCGTACCGACGGCCCGTGCGCGACGTTGCGGCCAGGGCCAGCGCGCCGACCGTCCGGCCCCGGGCGCGCAGGGGGACGAGGAGGCTGGAGACCGGGTCCAGCTCCCGGAGCAGCGCCAGGTAGGACCCATGGCCCGCCGCCGCCCGCTCGAGGAGTGACGCGGAGATTTCCGTGGCCAGCAGGGGCTTCCCGGTCCGGATGACCATTCCGGCCCCGAACTCGTCGTCGAGCCGGGGCTGACGCAGCCCCAGCAGGCCCTGGACCTCCGTCCGGCGCTCCGGGTCGGCGTGCACGACGCCCACGCGCCGGATCGACCCGTCCTCCTCGAGGCTGTAGGCGATCGCGTAATCGGCCATCTCGCGACACAGGAAGTCCGCCAGCTCCCGGAGCGCTGCGTGGTAAGTCGGCGCCTCTCCCACCAGGCGCGTCGCCTCGGAAAGGAAGAGCGTCCTCCGCGTGACCTTCTCGGCCGCCCACCGCTGGCGCACCAGCTCCTCGCGGCTGCGCTCCACCCGGTCCGCCAGCCAGCTCACGGCGACCGCGACGCCGCCGAACGTCGCCACGGCGATCAGGTCCTGGGTCTCGCGAAACTGCAGGCTCCACAAGGGGCTGAAGAAGCCGAACTCGAGCGCGAGGACCGACAGGGCCGTGGCCAGCAGCGAGGGGCCGAGACCCGCGAGGAACGCGGTGGCCACCACGGCGCCGAAGAAGAGCATGGAGGGCTGTGAGCTGAGCTCCGTCCGGAAGAGCAGGCTGATGCCGGACGTCGCTCCGACGAACAGAAGGGCGAGACCGTAGCGGAGCGCGACGTGCGTCGGCCGCCAACTTGGCCAGGGATCCTCGAGGGCCACCTCGGGGGTGCTCATCGGAACCCTCGGCCGTTCTCTAGGGTCGCCGCCGAGTTCTCCGGCCACGGGTGCTGCGGCCGATCGGACCAAGGCGGGATAACAAAAAAAAATTACCGCGCCCGGTCCCGACGCGCAAGACGTCGCCGGACCGTCCCCAACCGGCGAGTGGCACGCCCGATCCAGCGGCGGGCGGCCGCGCGGATCTTGCGTGGTCGATGAAGGAGAGGAGCGCGGTTCGACGACGAACAACAGGAACGATGGAGGCGAAGATGAGCGACGGACTGAAGGGCATACGGGTGGCCATCCTGGCGGCCGACGGTTTCGAGCAGGTGGAGCTGACCGAGCCGCGCCAGGCGCTCGAGGACGCGGGCGCCGAGACGCACATCGTGTCTCCCGAAGAGCGTTCGGTCCGCGGCTGGGAGCGGACCGAGTGGGGCGACGAGTTCCCGGTGGACGTGCCTCTCGAGGAAGCCGACCCCGAGGCGTACGACGCGCTCCTGCTGCCCGGGGGCGTCATGAATCCGGATAACCTCCGGCGCCTGGAGGACGCGCAGGCCTTCGTGCGCGCCTTCTTCGATGCGGACAAGCCAGTGGCCGCGATCTGCCACGGGCCGTGGACGCTGATCGATGCGGGGGTGGTCGAGGGTCGGGAGCTCACCTCGTATCACACGATCCAGGAGGACCTGAAGAACGCCGGGGCCCGCTGGGTCGACCGCGAGGTGGTCGTGGACGGAGGGCTGGTCACCAGCCGCCGACCGGACGACATCCCGGCCTTCAACCGGCAGATGATCGAGGCCTTCGCGAGGCGGCGGTCGCCCGCGGAGGCCAGGACCGTCTGACGCAGCGGGCGGCTCGACCCGTCGTCGGGCCGATGGACGATCGACCGGCGGCGGGACCGAGGGTCGGTTTCGCCCCGAAAGCACGAAGCCCCCGACGCCACGTGGCGCCGGGGGCTTCGTCTCGGGAGAGCCGTCCCGGATGCTCCGTGAGACGTCTCGCCCCGGGGGCTCTCGCATCCTCTCACATCTCCAGCTCACATCTCCCAGTACGGGTCGTACCCGTAGTGCTCGTAGACCAGGACCCCGTACTCGGTCTCGGCGAAGTCCGGCCACTGGTCCTTGTCGAAGCCGGGCGCGTTCTCGAGCGTCTCGCGCGGCACGTCCAGGAGGACCTCCTCGTTCTCCTGGCTCACCTGCAGCGCCTGCCAGGGCATGGCGAACAGCTTGTCGCCCATCCCGAGAAAGCCGCCGAAGGAGAGGACGGCGTAGGCCACCCGTCCGGTCTCGAGGTCGACCATCAGGGCCTTGATCTCACCCAGGTCCTCGCCGGCTCGATTTCGCACGCTCGTACCCTGGAGCGTGTCGGCGGAGAGGACGCGGCGCTTCGTTTCGTGCTGCATGCTGGACTCCTTTCGGATGATGAAGTGATCCGACTGGTGCTTCGCTTCCCGCGCGAGCGCCCGC
>CAYMQZ010000328.1:0-2809 GCA_964392705.1 uncultured Gemmatimonadota bacterium | reverse complement strand
CCCGGTAGGCCAGCTCCTGGCTGAACGGCTTGATCCGGATCCCGAGGAAGGGGGGAAGCGACCCCTTCTCCATGCCGGCCGCCACCTCGCGGGCCGCCTGGAGGGCGGTCTCGTCCTCCTCCTCATCGGGCCGGTTCCCGTAGCCGTCCTCGAAGTCGATCCGGAAGTCCTCCACCGGCTCCGTCTCGAGCTTCCGGCGCACCCGGTCGTACACTTTCTGTCGCAGATGGCCCGGCGCCTCCAGCCCGATCGCCCCCGCGAACGCCTCGGCGTCCGGCGCGTAGCCGTCCAGGAAGCGGAGCGCGATCTCTCCCAGCCGGGCGGCCGACCCCGCCTTGAACAGGTGAGCGCCGCCGTACACGGTGTGCACGGGCTGACGGTCGGTCCGCTCGCCGGGGTGCCGGCGGGCGAACTCGGCGTTGGCCGTCCTCAGGCGGTCCAGGATCGGGTCGAGGACGGCGTCGCGTAGCGTGCGGTCGACGCGTGCGGTGTCGGTCATCGAGCGTCCCGTGGTCGTCGATTCACGATCTCATCCCTGCTCGTCGTTCGTGTCGGCGGCCGCTACCGGAAGGAGGCCGCCACACCCCGCAGGTCGTGGTAGAGGACGCGCGCCATCACCGTCTCGCGGTAGCGGGCGGTCGAGCGGAGGTCGTCGATCGGGCTCACGTCTTCCCGAATCGCGGCGAGCAGGTCCTCGGGGTCCGAGACCGGCGTCTCCTCCTCCAGCAGCCGCTCCAGGGCCCGGCAGCGCCGCACGGTGGGTGCCATGCTGGCGGCGACCACGCGCCACCCGGCCTCCGAGCGCGCGACGGCGAGCCCGACCTTGGCGATCGCCTGCGCCTTCCGGGATCCGACCTTCTCGAACACCTCGTAGTCGTGGGCGCGTCGGGGCACACGGATCTCGGTGACGAGCTGGTCGGGGCGCCGTCGCATCTCCTTGTACCCCGTGTAGAAGTCGGCCAGCGGGACCTCCTCGGGCTCCCCGTCCGCCGAACGGAGCGTGACGCTCGCGTCGTACGTCATCAGGACCGGCACGCCGTCGGCCGCCGGGGACCCGTTCACGATGTTGCCGGCCCAGGTACCGCGGGACTGGATCTGGACCGCGCCCACCTGCCGCGCCGCGTCCACCAGGAGCGGGAGTTCCTCGCGGGCCCGCGGATCCCGGATCACGTCCCAGTAGGTGGTGAGGCCACCGAGCAGGAGCGCGTCATCCGTCCAGCGGTGGGGCTTGAGCTCGGCCAGGCCCCAAAGGTCCACGTAGTCGGCGTCGTCGTCTGCGGCGCGCTGCGGCCAGTGGACGAGCAGGTCCGTGCCCCCGGCCATCGGGACGGGATGGGGACCGTTTCCGTCGCCGCTGCCGTCGGCGAGGATCTCGAGCGCCTCCGGGAGCGAGGCAGGCAGGAAGACCGTCATGCCGACCTCATCTCCTGCGTGCCTCCTCGGTCACCGTGACAGCGATTTTCCGGTTCCCCTCTCTGCGTCTCACCCGTCTCCTCGCCCGTGGTCTTGGCATGGGACTGGATCGGGGTCCCTCACCCTTGCGCCCGGAGCCCGCGCCGCGACCGTCGCTCGACGGTGCCGGTGTGAACCCGGATCCCTGTATTCTGGCCGATCGCGCCCCGGCGCGGCAACCGGGAGGGCCCGGGAGGAAACTGCCGCCGCGGGAGGGGACCGCCGCTGCGATCGGCAATGGCGGGGAAGCTGATGGAAGGCGCCTAATCCTCGCTCACGCTTGGAGTTGAGACGGATCCCCAGCCAAGGGGCGGATTGGAAATGTAAGTTTTCGACGATGCCGTGCATCCTCAAATCAGAGGCGCTACGTGCACTCGTCGCTCAGGCAGGGAGGTCATAGTGGGCATTATGCAGCTCGGCCGGACTGTCGCAGTGGACGCCGAACACCAAGCTTCGATGCTTCCTCCGCCCAGTTTCCACTGGATCGGGAAGAAGAGCTTCTGGGCCGTCAGGTCCGGTCCTTTCGATGTTCCGATTCTCGAGCGCTACCGTATCGATCGGTCATGACAGGTCGAATACTCGGAGTCGTAGTCCCGGTCGTGCTGGCGCTCGTGACCGTCGCTCCGTCCGTCCTGTCGGCGCAGGGGCCGGGTGCGGCTCCTCCTGCTTGCGAGGAAGGCCCCGCCGTGCTGGGCACGGTGCGGGACGCGGCGACCGGCGTGGCCCTCCCAGGAGCCCGGGTGCTGGCAGCCTGGACGGGCACGACGGAGGGCGAGCTCGAGGCAGAGGCAGACCTGGAGGGTCGCTACCGGCTGTGCGGGCTTCCGACCGGACTCGATCTCTCGCTCGTGGCCCGTTTCTCGAACCGTGAGGGAGAGCCTGTCCAGCTTCGGGTCGGGAAGGATGGATCGACGATTCAGGACCTCGAGGTCGCGTTGGTGGAAGAGGACGCGCGACCGGGTCGAATCCTCGGTCGGGTCACGGACCGGGAGACGGGCCGTCCGGTGCAGACGGCGGCGGTGAGAGCGATCGGGACGGAGCGCTGGGCGGAGACGAACCGACAGGGCTATTTCGACCTGGGGGAGATATCCTCGGGCACCTACCGGATCCGCGTGGAGCACCTGGGTTACGGGCCCGTGGAGGAGATGGTGACCGTCCCGGCGAACCGTACCGTGGACCTGCAGGCGGAGCTCAGCCCCGACCCGGTGGCTCTGGAGCCGATCGTGGTGTCGACGGTTCGCGACCGGCGCCTCGAGATCAAAGGTTTCTACGAGCGGAAGCGCTGGGGCGAGCGCCTGGGCCTGGGTCACTTCATCACCCGAGAAGACATCGAGCGGCGGCGGCCCTTGAGGATTAC
>CAYMQZ010000327.1:0-2815 GCA_964392705.1 uncultured Gemmatimonadota bacterium | reverse complement strand
CCAGGGAGACGCCCTGGACGGACTGATCCAGCGCGTGCTGGCCGCGATCGAGGAGTAGCGTCCCTGCGCCCACGGGAGACGGGCAGGCGGCCGCGCTTGACGCAGCTATAGAATAGCTATATATATAGTGCAACGAGGGAATTGAATCACTCCAGAGGAGAGCGAGCCATGGCTCGGCCGTTCGACAGCCAATCCCTGGGCCGCCGCCTGAACGAGCTGCTTGTCCTCTCCCTCCTCCGGCGAGGACCCCGGCACGGGTATCAGGTGGGGGTGGAGGTGGAGGAGCGGAGCGACGGCTTCTTCACGTTCCATCACGGCACCCTGTACCCGATCCTGCACCGTCTCGAGAAGGATGGCCGGATCGCGGGCGAATGGTCGGACCCGGAACAGGGGAGGCCGAGGAAGGAGTACTCGCTCACCGAGGCCGGTCGCACCTACCTGGAGGAAGCGGTGTGTCAGTGGGAGGCGCTGGTGGAGCATTTCGCGCCCTTCCTGAGCGACGAGGCGAGCGATGAATCGATTCGCGCCGGCGCTGCGTAAGGCCGCCCGGGAGCTGGACCTTCCCCGGCCGCTGCGGGACGCCATCCTCCTGGAGATGGCGTCCGACCTGGAGGCCGCGTACGAAGACCAGCGCGGGCGGGGCCACGGCGAGGCGGAGGCGGCCCGCCGGGCGGAGGAGATCGTGCTGGGCTCCCCGGACGTCGTTCGGAGGCTGGCGCGCCTCCACGCCGAGTCGTGGCGCGACTGGGCCGACGGCCTCGGGGAACGCCTCTCCGGGGGCGTGGGCCTCGTCCTCCTGGGAGTCGCCGTGATCCCCATGTTCCTCATCTCGGGAAGCGTCGGGGTCTCCGAGTTGCTCGACGCGCCGGCCAGTCCGCTGATCTGGACTCTGCTGCTGGTCGGCGCGGCGGTGATCGCGCTCCTCGGGCTGGAGACCGCCCGTCAGCTCCGGGGCAGACGCCCATCCGGAAGACGGCTGACTCTGCTCCTCCTCCTCTCCACGGTCGCCCCGGCCGTCGGGCTCCTGGCGTTCGCGCTCGGCCTTCGGTCCGTCGCGATCGCTCTCTCTTCCGGAAGCGCGGAGATCCCGGCCGTCGTGGAGCTGTCGCAGCGGCTGGGTCGGGACGGGGCGCTGCTCTCCGTCGGTCTCCTTCTGGGCATCTCCGGCGCCCTCGGCTGGTTCGTAATGCGGAGCCGGGCGGCGGTCCTCGCCGCCCGCGAGACCGACGCCCTGCTGCGGGAAGGATCCGCGCCCGACCTGGGGTCGCGGAGCCATGTAACCCCATTGGCGAGAAGGAGGGAAGCATGATCGAGACGTTCCGGAGCGGCGGAATCATGATGTGGCCCATGCTGGCCGTGGCTCTCGGCGTCGGGTGGCTGGCGGTACGGACCGGCCTTCGACTGCGGCAGGGGCGCGAAGCGCCCGAGGTGGCGAGACGGGGGCTCCAGGCGATCCTGTTCTGGGGGGTGATGGCCGTGGTGCTCGGCGCGCTCGGCACGGTGGTCGGGCTGGTGCTGGCGACGCGGGCGATCGCCCTGGCGGGCGCGGTCGAGCCTTCCCTCGTGTGGGGCGGGGTCGGGGTGTCGCTGGTGACCCTGGTGTTCGGGCTCCTGATCTTCCTGTTCGCCGCGCTCGTATGGTTCCCGCTCTATCGATGGCACGGGCGCGTCGTCCGGCGCATCGACCCGGTCCCGACCTCCTGAAGCTGGCCCGCCGGCGCCAGCGCGTCGGTGCGCCTCTCGTGCGCGGGTGGCCGGCGCGCTAAACTCGCCCGAGCGGCACCTCGAATCCCACCGCCGGTAGCCTGAGCAGGAGACGAACTCGATGACCGGTCCCGAAGCGGGCGGCCGACGCGCCGCTCTCGCGCTCGCAGTGGCGCTGTCGCTGGCGACGCCGCTCCCGCGCGGCGCCCTCGCGCTCCCGCAGGACCCCGCGGCCGAGCCCGCTTCGGAGGGCGGCGAGGCGGCGACGCGCGTGCTCGCGCCCTCCGACACGCTCCCCGTCGACCCCGCAGTCCGGATCGGCACATTGCCGAACGGGCTCCGCTACTACGTGCGGCAGAACTCGCGGCCCGAGGACCGGGCCGAGCTGCGGCTGGTGGTGAACGCGGGCTCGGTGCTGGAGGACGAGGACCAGCGGGGCCTGGCCCACTTCGTGGAGCACATGGCGTTCAACGGCACGGAGCGCTTCGAGCGGCAGGAGCTGATCGACTACCTGGAGTCGGTGGGCATGCAGTTCGGCCCGCACGTGAACGCCTACACGAGCTTCGACGAGACCGTGTACATGCTCAAGGTCCCCACCGACTCGGCGGGGGTGGTGGAGACGGCGTTCGACATCCTGGAGGACTGGGCCGCCGCCGTGACGTTCGAGCCCGAGGAGGTCGAGAAGGAGCGGGGCGTGGTGATCGAGGAGTGGCGGCGCGGCCTGGGCGCCCAGCAGCGCATGCAGCGCGAGCAGCTTCCCGTGCTGTTCCACGGATCGCGCTACGCCGAGCGGCTTCCGATCGGGACGAAGGAGAGCCTCGAGACCGCGAGCCGCGACGCGCTGCTCCGGTTCTACGGAGACTGGTACCGATCCGACCTGGTGGCCGTGATCGCGGTGGGCGACTTCGAGCCCGACCGGATCGAGCGGCTGATCCACGAGCGCTTCGCCGACCTCGAGGGCCGGGCGGATCCGCGCCCGCGGCCCGTCTACGAGGTGCCCGGCCACGAGGAGACGCTGTACGAGGTGGCCACCGACCCCGAGGCCAGGAACACGGTCGTGCAGGTCTATCACAAGCGACCGCTCCGGTCGTTCGAGACGGTCGCCGACTAC
>CAYMQZ010000326.1:0-2829 GCA_964392705.1 uncultured Gemmatimonadota bacterium | reverse complement strand
GCCAGGGAGCTGGACACCTACCGCGAGCGCGGCCCGGAGCCCACGACGGCGGCGCTCGCCCGGGCCCTGGAGCGTGCCGGCGCGCGGGGCACGCTGCTCGACATCGGCGGCGGACTGGGCGGCGTTCCGGCCCTGCTCCTCGAGAACGGGATCGCCTCGGCCGTCAACGTCGAGGTCTCAGCCGCGTACGTCGAAGCCTCCCGGGCGCTGGCCGAGGAGGGGGGATACGCGGATCGCCTCGAGCACCGCCTCGGCGACTTCGTCGGCCTGGCTCCGGAGATCCAGGCCGCCGACGTGGTCACCCTGGACCGGGCGATCTGCTGCTATCCCGAGATGGAGCCCCTGGTCGAGCTGTCCGCCGCGAAGGCCCTGCGCCTGTACGGCTTCGTCGTGCCGCGGACCCGCTGGCTGGTGCGCGCGGGGACCGCTCTCCGGAACCTGGCGCGGCGCCTCCGCGGTAGCTCCTTCCGCACCTACGCGCACTCCCTCGAGGCGATCGACGGCATCCTGCGACGCGCCGGCCTGGAACGGCGCTCCGCCACGCGGACCTTCACCTGGGAGGTCCGGGTCTACGGTAGGCGGTAGAGGTCCCCGCCCTTCATCACGGCATATGCTTCACGAGTGAGGGCGCGCCGGACGCTCGTCCGAGGACGCTCGTCCGAGCGGTCCCGTCGCGATCGGAGCTCGCCTGGCCGGCCTCAGACCAGGAACACCACCCCGATCGCCGTGCCCAGGATGAGCACGAGGCCCGGCGTCAGGATCCGCCGCATGGCCCGGTCTCCCGTCCCCAGCACGATGGCCCCCTTCACGCAGGTGTTGGAGGCTGCCGCCAGGACGACGGCCCGGGCCGCCGTCTCCAGCGAGATGTCCCCGGCGCCGGTGCTGAGCTGCGCCATCGACAGGGTGATCGCGTCCACGTCGGCGAGCCCCGAGGCCACGCTCGAGACGTATACGCCCGTGGCGCCGAACTGCTGCTCGGCCCAGTGCGCCACCAGCAGGATCACCGCGTACAGCAGGCCGAACGTGAGGGCGGGTCGGAGCTCGAACGGGTTGGAGAACCGCGTATCCTCGTCCTGCACAGCCGGATGCTCGCGGAAGTAGAGCCAGCTACAGAACGCCCCGCTCACGAGCAGCGCGGCGCCGAGCGGCACCCAGAGCACCCCCAGCAGCCGCGGGTTCACGACGGCCACCTCGACTAGCACGCGCACGAACATCACGCTCCACGCGAGCAGGATGCCGAGCGAGAGCGCCCGCGCGAGACCGGGCGCATCCCGGCTCCGCTGCGAGAAGCCGAGCGTGACCGCCGTGCTCGAGACCAGGCCTCCCAGCAGCCCGGTCAGCCCCACGCCGCGGTGGGCACCGACCAGCTTGATCAGCACATAGCCCAGGAAGCCGATCCCCGAGATGAACACGACCATGAGCCAGATGCGGTGAGGCACCAGGATGTCGAAGGGGGGCGGGCCGTACCCGCGGCGCGGCAGGATCGGCAGGATGATGACGGAGATCACGGCGAACTTGAGCGTCGCGTGAACGTCTTGCCGGGTGATGTTCCGGACCAGGGAGCGGGTCTGGAGCTTGAGCGCCAGCAGCACCGTCGTGGCCACGCCGAGCGCCGCCGGGACCACGAGCTCCGCCCAGATGCAGAGGGCGCCGATGGAGAAGGTGAGGAGGGCGGCCACCTCGGTGGTCATCCCGTGGCCACCCTCGCGCACGCCCGAGACGTACGCGATGGCCACCAGGGCCCCGATCGCGAGCGTCGCGGCCCCGAACAGCAGCGGCGCGTCCAGGAGATCGGCGAAGTAGGCGGAGACCGCGCCGAAGAGAGCGACCAGGGCCAGGGTCCGCGCCCCGGCGAACAGCTCCTCGTCTTCTTCCGGGGGCTCGTGCTCCCAGGCGAACTGGCGCTGGAGGCCGACCAGCAGGCCGATGGCGAGCGCCGCGCCAAAGCGGAGAAAGAGCTGGAGCGGGTCGAGGGAGCCCGGCATCGGCGCCGAATCGGGTCCCGTCTGCTGCGTCTCCCGGTCCTACTCGGTCGTCGCCTCCGGGGTCTCCAGGCCCGCCCGCGCCCGGGCGGCCGCCTCGCCCAGCTTCCGCTTCGCCCCGTCCAGCTCGTCGCGGACGCCCTCGCGGGCGGCCCGGAGCTTCTCCTTCGCCTCGTCCAGCTCCTGGCAAGCGGATTGCTTAGCCTCCGCGCCGGCGACTCGGAGTCGCTCCCTGGCGGTCTCGAGCTCGTCGCGAGCCGCCTGGAGCCTGGCCTTCGCTCCGGCGGTCGCCGTCGCGATGGAGCCTCCGGCCGGCGTGCCGGCCGCCGCGGCGGGTCGCGCCTCGTCTACGACGACGGCCGCCTCCGGCGTCTCCGAGACGTCCCGGTCCTCCTCGGCGTAGTGCTTGGCGGCGAACTGCTCGGCGCTCATCTCCCGCGCGTAGACGACGTCGGCGAGCCCCAGGGCGGAGAGGATTCGGATGTAGGACCAGCCGATGTCGAACTCCCACCAGTGGGCCTTGAACTTGGCCGAGCGCGGGTCGGCATGGTGGTTGTTGTGCAGCTCCTCGCCCAGGATCCAGATGCCCCAGGGGTAGATGTTCCGGCTCGCGTCCTTCGTGTCGAAGTTGCGGTAGCCCTTCGCGTGGCCGATCCCGTTGATGATGTTCCCCATCACCGGCATCCAGATGGCCATGAAGGACCAGACGAGGAGGCCCAGCCCGATGCCGAACAGGAAGATGTCGAGCGCCGCCATGGCGACGATCCCGGCGACCCGGAAGCGCTGGTAGAGGTTCCGCTCCACCCAGTCGTCCGGGCAGCCGCGGCCGTACTTCTCGAGCAGCTCC
>CAYMQZ010000325.1:0-2829 GCA_964392705.1 uncultured Gemmatimonadota bacterium | reverse complement strand
CTCTCCCTCCGCGGCCTCCCCCGGCCCCGCGGGCTCGATCCGGCAGGGCGAGAAGGAGAAGCTTTCGGGCGGGAGATCCGGGTGCCACTTCACGTCCCGGAACGTGGCGCGCGCGCGCTCCCAGGCCAGGCGGCCGGGGGCCAGCGACACGTTCAACGTCCCGGGCTCGGAGCCGGAGAGGTCCAGCCCCCGTTCCCGGAACGCGGAAAGCTGGGCGCGGATCGTGCCGCCCGGGAGGAACGGCTCGGGCCCTCCCCCCGAGGCGACCCGATGGCCGCGCACCACGGTGCCCTCCACCCGCACGAGCTCGTCCGTCGCGAGCACGCCCTCGATCACCACGGCGCCGGGGGTACCGGAGCCGGTCCGAAACGCGGCGCGGGTCGTTCCGGGGCTCCCGGCCAACCAATCCAGACACAGGCGCGTGCACAGGGAGCCATGCTCCGCGGCCTCCACCAGGCGCTCGGGCCGCATCCAGGACCAGCGGGTGTACCGCGTCACGTCGGGGTCCCGCGGCGGCCCCTTTACCGACGGCTCGCCCCCGGTCACCTCCCCTTCGAACAGGCGCATGCGCAGGGTGTACTCCGCTCGCACCGCGCGACCCTGGTTCCGAAGACGCAGAGCGCCCAGCTCGAGCCCCAGCTTGTCCCGGCCCGCCCGCCGTACCGCTCCCCACCAGCTCTCGCCCGGCCGCAGCGAGGCGGCGGGCAGGCCCCAGACGTCCGGCAGCTCCTCATCGTCCGGAGGCCGCTCGACCGCCAGGAGCTCGGGATCCGACGGCGGCCCGCGACGCACGACGAAGGAGACGGCGTGCTTGACCGGCTTCAAGGCCTCACCCGGCGAGGAGGAGGGCCAGCAGGACGGCGGATCGAGCTCACCCGTCACGACCATGGACACGCCCGCCCGTTCACGGCAGCGCCGAGAGCGGTTCCGCGGCCCTTCCGCTACCCGGCTCCGCGGGCCCCATCCGCGAAGGCCGGCACCAGCCAGCGGTCGAAGAAGCGGCGCATCTCGCGGATGTGACCTCGACGTCGGAGCGAGAGGTCCGAGGTCGCGGCGACCGCCAGGTCCAGGCCAGGGATGACGACGACGTACTGGCCTCCGTAGCCCCATCCGAAGTACGCCCGCTCGCCGGCCCATTCCTCGATCCACCAGAGATAGCCGTAGCCGTGGCGGTTCCACGGCGAGCGGGCGCGGGGCTGCCAGGAGGCCAGGATCCACTCGGGCGGGACGACCTGTCGCCCCTCCCAGCGTCCGAAGCCGAGATAGAGCTCGGCGAAGCGCAGCATCTCCCGGGGGGTGAGCGACATGTTGTTCCCGCCCAGGTAGACTCCCTGAGGGTCACGGTCCCAGGCCCGGGCGCCGATCCCGAGCGGCTCGAACAGCACCTCGCGGGCGTAGGCGAGCGTGCTCTTTCCCGTGGCGCGCGTCAGGATGGCCGAGATCAGGTGCGTGTTCCCCGTGCTGTACTCCCAGCAGCTCCCGGGGTCGCATTCGACCGGCCGCTCGAGCGCGTTCCGCACCCAGTCGGACGACGACACCCACTCGCCGTAGTTGCTGAAGCTCGTGGTCTCGAGCCCGGCGCTCATGCTGAGCAGGTGACCCAGCGTGATCTGACGCTTGCGGGGATCCATTTCCGCCCGGAAGTGCTCCGGAAGGAGCCCGGCGACGGACTCGTGGACCCCCTCCAGATGACCGTCCCGGATCGCGGCGCCCACCAGCGGGTGGAGCAGCGTCTTCGAGACCGACTTCACGTTGACGGGCCGGTCGGGCCCCATTCCTCGCCAGTAGCGCTCGACCACCCGATCGCCCCGCCACGAAACCAGCAGGCTCGAGAGCGGCTCGATCCGGGCCGCCTGCGCCACCGCGCGCCGGAGCGCGATGGAATCGAGCGCGAAGGGCGCGCCCCCGGCACTCTGTGGCGAGTCGCTCGGGTCGGCGAGCGCCGCGGTCGAAGTCGCCGGCCGCGCCGTGGCCCTCTCCACGCTCCCCTCCCCCGTGGAGCTCGGCGCCCCGTCCACCCCCGGCGCGCACGCGAGCGGCGCCAGAGCGAGCGGCACCAGGACGGGTGCGGCCAGGGCGAGCGAGAGAACCGCCCCGGCGATGCCACGCGGCGGCGATCCGCCCCGCGGACGCGGCCGCCGAGGCGCCCGCTGCTTCAACCGCTCGGCCATCGGCCCACACCAAAGCTTCCCGACCGTCCGCTCGCGCCTGCTCGACTCCATCGCCCCTCTATTTCCCCGGGGGGTTTCCTCTGGTAAGATTAGCACGGCTTCATCGCACGAACACCTTCGACGGAGAGAACGATGGTCCCCTTCGTACGCTCCCCGCTCTCGTCCCGTCGAGCGGAAGCCACCGAGATTCGGGCCCGACGCGTCGGATGAGCGCCACCGAGCCCACCCGATCGGCGGTGCGCGCGCGCACCGCTCCCAACCCACACCCGGAGGAGGCACCGATGCACACGAAGCGCACGCTGTGGACCACGCTGGCCCTCTGCTGTACGGCTTTCGTGGCGCTTCCCGTTCATGCCCAGGAGGAAGAGGAGAAGCCGGAGTACGAGGGAGCCCGCGCCGAGACCGCCGACATGGACGCCATGATGGCGGCCTACAGGGAGGCGGGCACGCCGGGGGCCGAGCACGAGTGGCTCGCTCGGCTGGCGGGTGATTGGGACATCTCGGTCACCATGCTCAACATGGGTCCCGAGCCGGTGACCTCTCAGGCCACCGCCCACACGGAGATGATCCACGGGGGACGCTTCCTGCTCGAGGAGATCGAGGGAACGTTCATGGACGAGCCGTTCCACGCCAGCAACGTGACCGGCTACAACAACGT
>CAYMQZ010000324.1:0-2832 GCA_964392705.1 uncultured Gemmatimonadota bacterium | reverse complement strand
CAGACCACCCCGGGCGACAACTGGGACTACACGGCCACGCAGCCGCTGATGCTGGCGGAGCTCGAGATCGAGGGGCGCCAGCGCCGGGTGATCATGCAGGCGCCGAAGAACGGGTTCTTCTACGTGCTGGACCGCGAGACGGGCGAGCTCCTGTCGGGAACGCCGTTCGCGAACGTCACCTGGGCGACCGGAATCGCGCCCGACGGGCGGCCGATCGAGAACCCGGCCGCCCGCGCGCTCGAGGGCGGCGTCCACGTCGCGCCCGGGCCGAACGGCTCCCACAACTGGCACCCGATGTCCTACAACCCGGAGATCGGACTGGTCTACTTCCCGGTCTACGAGCATTCCCTGCTTCACTACGTGGACGACGAGTGGGAGTACGATCCGCGTCGAGAGAACATCGGGGCGGACTTCTTCTACGACGGCCCCGCGTCCGGGGAGGAGATGCCTCCGGTGGGCCGCCTGGTGGCCTGGGACCCGGTGGCCGGCAGGGAAGCCTGGCGCGCCGAGCACCCCCAACCCCTGAGCGGCGGGACCCTCTCGACGGCCGGAAACCTGGTGTTCCAGGGACGGGCGGACGGGATCCTGCGCGCCTACCGGGCCACGGACGGCGAGGTGCTGTGGGAATTCCGGCACGAAACGGGCATCGCGGCGCCTCCCATCGCCTACTCGGTGAACGGCAGGCAGTACATCGTGGTCCTCTCCGGCTGGGGCGGACCGGAGGTGCTGATCAACACGCCGCTGGGCCAAGGGCGAGTGGGCCCGGGCCGCGTCCTGGCTTTCGCGCTGGACGCGACGGCCGAGCTCCCCGAGCCCAGGCCCCCGTTGCCGCCGATCGAGGCACCGACCTTCCAGCTGGTGCTCTCGAACGCGGAGCTCGAGCAGGGGGAGCGCCTGTACGGCGACCACTGCTTCGCGTGCCACGGTCTGGATGCGGTGAGCAGTGGGGCCGTTCCGGACCTGCGACGGGCGCGGAGAGATACCCACGCCGCGTTCGAGGAGATCGTCCTCGGAGGGGCGCGGGCGGCGCTGGGGATGCCGTCCTTCGCGGATCTGCTGGACTCCGAGCAGGTCCGTTTGATCCAGGGCTACGTGCTGCAGCGCGCGCGCGAGTCCGCCGGCGAACGGTGAGGTCCGCCGGACGCACGACGGCCGCTGGACCTCTACGCCGGCAGAAGCTCCAGACCGAGCGCGGCCGCGCACCCGCGGATCCGATCGTCTCGTGACAACAGGACGGTGCCGGGAACGATCGAGCGTGCGTACAGGGCCCAGGCCAGGTGCAGCGCGTCCAGGGTGCGGATCGGCTCGGCGGGGAAGGGGCGGCCCGCCCGCTCGACCACCTCCTGCGTGAACTCCAGGAGGGTCCAGTGCGAGGCGGCCCGGAGCAGCCGCGCTCGCCGATCGGCCGCCTCTCCCTCCGTGACCCGTTCGGTCGTCACCGCGCGGATCAGAACCCGTTCGCACTCGACGAGCGTGAGCGGGGAGCTGAGCACCAGCTCGGCCTCGGCCAGCCCGTTCCTGACGCCGGAGGCGCCGGGCTCGCCCAGGAGCCACGAGAGCACGGCGCTCGATTCGGCGTAGAGGATCAACGGCTCCCGCGCTCCGCCTCGAGGAGCCGGGCGGCCTCTCCCGGCTCGAGAAGGGGCTCCAGGGGCTCGTACAGCTCGGGCCGGTTTTCGGCCCCCAAACGCGCCTTTCCTTCCCGGGCCACGGCCAGAAGGGCGGGATAGGAACTCTCCTCGGCCGCGGCCGAGGGCTGACCGAGCTGCGCCACGACCACGCCGCGATCCGTGACGAGGATCCTCTCGCCGCTGCGGACATGACGAAGGAATTCGCTCAGTCGGTTCTTCAACTCGCGTATGCCCACGGTTCTCATGCGAGCAATGTAGACACTTGTAGCTACATTCGCCACTGGCGGTAGCGCCCCCGGCTGGTCCCTGCCGCATGGAACCCCTACAATGCGCCGGTCCATCACCGGGCCGTCATCCAACAGGGAGCAGGGCGTCGTCATCCAAGGGGTAGTAGGGCCGGGAGAGCGAGCATGAGGGCGGGTTTCGTCGGGTTCGTCGAGTTCCTGGTCGCCATCGGGGTGGTGATCGCGGCCGTCAGCAACTACCTGATCATCAACAAGCTGTGGAAGCGGAAGGAGGTGAAGGATGTCGCCGAGAGCATCTCGATCGGCGCCGCCCTGCTGGGGCTCTTCACCTCCATTCCCCTTTTCATCCAGCTCGCCCTCATCGACAGCACGCCCCTGCCCGCCGCCAAGACCGGCATCAGCATCCTGACGGGATGCGTCTTCGTGGCCCTCGGAAGTGGGGTGTGGGTACCGGAGCTTCGGGATCTGGGCTTCGGCCGCCTCTTCCTGCGGGCGCTGAATCTGGAGCGCCGCGAGGCCGCACACCTTCTCAAGACGCTGGTGCAGCCGAAGGGCGCCGACCGCATTCTCGAGATCCTGGAACGCCTGGCGACTGTGGACCGGAAGGTGGACGAGAGGGAGATCGAGCTGATCGAGGAGTTCGCCCGCCGCTGGAGGATCGAGGCTCCACGGCTCCAGCCGGGCCGGGCGGACGACGACGGCAACCTGCTGGCCATCCGGCGCTCCGTGGTGGACTACCTGTCGCTCGAGCCCCCGAGGGAGGAGGCGAGCCAGCTGCTGGACCTGCTGGGCCTCTTCGCCCAGGCCGACACGGACGTGAGCGAGGAGGAGGAGCTGGTGCTCGAGGAAGCGTCGGGGTTGGTGCGGGCGTACGTGGACGAGAACGGGGACGGGGTGGCGGGCTACGAGGTGCTCATCGTGCCGCAGTCGGAGGCGCAGTTCGACGCGGTCCGGAG
>CAYMQZ010000323.1:0-2839 GCA_964392705.1 uncultured Gemmatimonadota bacterium | reverse complement strand
CCGTTGCCGTCGATGTCCGCCGGCGCCCCGAAGTAGGCGCTGTCCACCGGGAAGACCAGGTCGTCCAGGACCCGGGAGAGGTCGTCGAGGTCGAAGGCGGAGAAGCCGATCTCGAGCTGGAGGTCCTCGGCGAGCAGGAAACGCTCGCCCACGGCGCGGACGACCGCCCGGAGGACCCGGGTGGTGTCCTGGCAGTCCACCGAGAGGTCGGGCGCCACGGCCATCCGGAAGCGGAGGGTGTCACCCTTCTCGGGCGCGGCGGTCGCGCGCGGCCCGGCGTGGGCGGCAGCGCCCGAGCCGCCGGGGCCGGCCCGTCCCCGCGCGTCTCCGGAAGGTCGGGTCGGTCGATGGGGCCGGGCCCGCGCGCGCCGCAGCGCCTCGCGCATCCGGGCCTCCAGGAGCAAGCGCCCCCGGAGCTCGGACGCGGCGGCGCCACGGGGGCCGGCCGTCTCGACGGCCTCCACCTCCGGGCTCGCCGCGCTCTCCGGCGCGGTCGAGGCGGACGCGGAAGCCCCCTCACCGCGCACCGTCAGGGTCATGGACAGGCTGCCGGGAGCGCGACCGACGTTCTGCACGCTCAGCAGGTAGCTCCGCGGCTCGGCGCCCCCCGGCAGGCGCACCGAGCGCACCTCGGCCGGGCCCTGGAGGACCCGGAGGTCGCCGGGGGCCAGCGACGCGACGACCCGCGGCTCGACGGGCCCCTCCCCGCAGGCGCCCGGCGAGAGGACGAGGACCGCCGCGGCCGTCGCGCGGAGGTGCCCGCGCCCCCGGGTCACTGGACGCGGACCACCGTGATCTGGAGGGCGGCGGCGGAGCTGACGTCCGTGCCGGCCGAGCTCGTCACCTCGACCAGCAGCTCGGAGGCCGGCTGCCCGCTGCTCGTGAAGCGGAAGTAGCGCGACGTGAAGGCGTTCAGGGTGAAGTCGGCCGTGCGGTCCGTGGTGAGCCCGATCGCGACCACCGTCGGCTCCAGGGGGTAGGGTCGGGTGAACGGATTCGGGCCTCCGGTGAACTCGGCCTCGTGCAGCCCGAGGAACATGTCCCGCAGGTCCCACGTGCGCACCTGGATCCCGCCCGGCACCGTGGGCGGGCCGTTGTCGTCGACGGCCAGCGCCGCCTCGTAATCCGACAGCAGCTCGCCCCAGGAGACCGTCTGGCCGGAAACCGTCTGGACCGCCCTCAGGATGTTGGGAACCCCGGTCAGGTGGCCGGGCCCGCCGGTGGAGAGCTCCTGGAAGAGGAGCTGCTCCCCGGAGCCCCCCACGATCCCCTCCGGGGCGGCGGGCCCGTACTGGTCGGCCAGCCAGCGGAGGAAGATCCAGGCGTTCCCCCGCATCTTCAGGGTCGCCTCGCCGCCGGGATCGCCGCCCCCCGTCCCGCCGAACGCCTGCGTCGTGTGGGGAGCCTCGAGGTGGAAGTTGAGGCGAAAGTAGTTGTCCAGATGGTGGATGTTGAACGCCTCGGCCGTCTCCTCCGAGGAAAAGGCGGCCTCGTCGATCCCCAGGTTCCGGCGCGTCTCGAGCCCCGCCACGCGGAAGCCGACCACCTCCTCGGCCACGTGGGCGAAGCCTTCGGAGAGCCAGGCGTCCTCGAGATCGGAGAAGTCGCCCGTCCCCAGGATCACCCGCTGCTCCGCCGTCAGCAGGTGCTGGAACTCGTGAGCCGTGACGCTCCGCGCGTTCCGCCGGGCCCGCTCCTTCTCGACCCGGGCCCCGAACTCTCCGGCCGGGTCCGGGCCCGCCAGGTAGACGAGCTCCGCCTCGTTGCTCGTCGGACAGCCGCCCTGGCTGATCGGCGTCGCCTCGGCCAGGTCGCCGGGCCAGAACAGCCCCCCGATGAACGTGTTGCTGCCCTGCTCGGTCAGCTTGTTGACCTCGGCCGTGAACAGGACGATGGCGCGGTCGTTCCCGTCGATGTCGGCCGGCGCTCCCCAGTAGGAGCTGTCCACCGGAAAGGTGATGTCGTCCAGCAGGACGTTCAGGTCCGCCCAGTCGGCCTGGCTGAAGCCGTCGGTGAAGAGCGTGTCCTCCACCAGGACGAAGCGGTCCCCCACGGCTCGCACCACGGCCCGGACGCTCGTCGCGTTCGTGCAGCTCACGGTGAGGTCCGGCTGGACGGCGAAGTTGAAGTCGAGGCTGTCGCCCACCTGGGGAACGGCGGCGCCCCCGGCGACCGAGAATCGCCCCGGAGGGGCCTGGCCGGATCCGGCTCGCCGGTCCCGGGTCGCGCCCGAGCGCGCCGGCCGCGGCCGCACCCGCTCCAGCTCCCGGCGCATGCTCTCCCGCAACCGCATGTGCAGGAGGTCGTCGGTCAGCTCGGGGGGAATGCGGCCCGGGCCCGCGCGCTCGGTCCCGGCCGTCGAGGGGAGGGCCGCCGCTCCCGCGCCCGACGCGTCGGGACCGCGGGCGTGAAGCTGGAGGCTGAAGCTTCCGGGACTCTGGGCCGCGCTGTGGACCGCCACCAGGTATTCGCGGGGCTCGCTGGACCCCTCGAGCCTGAAGGAGCGCGTCTCCTCGGCGCTCGTGAGCGCCTGGAGCTCGCCCAGCTCCAGGTTCAGCGACGCCCCCGGCGGCGGGGGCGGAGGGGGACCCGGCGGCGGAGGGGGAGGTGGCGTCGTCCCGTCGCCCCCGCAGCCCGCCAGCGGCAACGCGACCAGCAGGGCCAGGCCGGCCAACCGAAAGACCCCGCGACGCGCGAAGCCGCCGCGCGCGGGATCCGCCGCGCCGTCCGCCCGCCCGGCGCTCTCGCGAAACGCCCCGACCCTCGCGTCGCCTTGCCTGGCGCGCGCCGCGCCGTCCCGTTCCGGGCCCGGCCCGGAGGATCTCTGGCTCATGGCTCT
>CAYMQZ010000322.1:0-2854 GCA_964392705.1 uncultured Gemmatimonadota bacterium | reverse complement strand
GCTCCTCCAGGCGCCGGATCGCTTCTGGATCCTGGCGCTCAGCCAGAAGGACGTGAGCCTCTGGGAGGGGACGTCGATGGGTCTCCGGAAGGTGGAGCTCGGAAGCATCCCCGGAAGCCTGCTCGACGCCGTCTCCAAGTACGTGGACTACGAGGAGGAGACCTTCCACAGCTCGCTGGGTGCCGGTGGCCGCTCGAGCTATCACGGCCACGGGGCGGGCCGCGATTCGCTCGAGTGGGAGCACGAGCAGTTCTACCGCAAGGTGGACGAGGGGCTGCGCGAGCGTCTGGGTGCCGATGGAAGCCCCGTCATCCTGGCCGGCGTCGAATCGGAGGTGTCCGGCTTCCGCGCGGTGAGCAAGCTGAAGAACCTGGCCGACGAGGCGATCAAGGGGAACGTGTCCCACTGGAACGCCGACCGGCTGCTGAAGGCGACCCGGCCAGTCGTCGAGAAGCTGGCGAGCCGGCAGGTGGACGACGCGCTCCGGCTCTGGGAGTCCGCGCACGGGCCGGGCAAGACGGAGACGGACCTGGCGAACACGGCCCGGCTCGCCGTGGCCGGGCGGGTACGGCTCGTCATGACCCAGCGGGATCGCCGCGTGTGGGGTCACATCGACCGCGCGACGGGCGCGATCGAAGTGCTGGCCGAGGACGGGGACGATCCGGGAACCGACGCCGTGGACCTGCTGGACGAGGTCGCCGAGATCGTCATCCTGCACGGCGGGGACGCGATCGCGGTCTCCGGCGAGCGGATGCCGACCGGGACGGGGATCGCGACGGTCCTGCGGTAGGCGCGGGTTCGAACGCCCGCCCGCGGGGAGTCGGGGCCCGGGTTTCCCTCCGCGAGTTTTCCGCGCCCCTGGTCACGCCGCTCGTAAGGGCTGACGTTCAGGTCCCCGGTGCGCAGGAGACTCGCTCCGGGAGATCCCGGGCCCCTCCTTTTCGCGGGGGGGGGGCCGACGGCAGCCAACGCCGGGGGGCCCAGGCCCCTCCTTTCGTGGGGGGGCGGCGTAGGGTTGCAGTGTGCCCGTGCCGGCTCGGGGAGGGGGCCGCCGTTTCCCGGAGCGAATCTCCTGCGGCTCGGGGGCAACGATGTCGACAAACGACGCGGTTCGACCCGAGTCGCGGAAAATTCGCGGAGGGATCGGCGGTCCCCGACCGAAGGCCGGGCGACCAAGCAGGTAGTCGGCGGTCGCCGACCGGCGGCCGGGTGCCCAGACGATCGGGAGGGCGCTACGCGTAGTAGGGGTTCGTGCCCGCGGCGTGGTCGGTGACGTCCTCGACGGCCGTGATCTCCGGGATCGCCTCCAGCAGGATCTCCTTGATCCCCTGCGTGAGCGTGACCGAGGCCATCCCGCAGCCCTGGCAGCCGCCCCCCATCCGCAGGTAGACGACCCCCTCCCGGATGTCGACCAGGCTCACGCGCCCGCCGTGGGTGGCGACGCCCGGGTTGATCCGCTCGTCCAGCACGCGCTGCACCCGCTCGGCCAGCGGGCCCTCCAGCGGCTCCGAGCCCAGCGGCTTCAGGTTCGGGTTCTGGAACCGGAAGCCGCTCTCCTTCATCGTCTCGACCCAGTCGATCCGCGTGCCGTCGAGGATCGGACCGCTCTCGCGGTCCACGTAGACGCGGAATCCGTCGACCTGGAGCTCGTGGTCGTCGGAGCCCACCTCGTGCGGCTCGACCAGCGCCATCTCGTACTCGGGCGCCACGGGGCTCGGGCTCCGGACGCGGACGCGGACCGCCAGCCCCTTCTCCGCTTCCTCGTCGATGAACACCCGGATCCGGTCCCGGGCTTCCTCGGTGAAGTGCAGTTCCATCGATTCTCCTGCCGTGTCCGACCGCTCCGGCCCCGGAGGCCGGAAAATCCGCCCCGGAGGCCGGAGGGCGACCGGTGAGCCGCGTGTCGCTCTCGCCCCCTCTCACACCCCGCATCGGGCGGCGTGTTTCAGCCGCCCACGAGCGCGCGGAGGACGAACCAGAGGTTGGCGGGCCGCTCGGCCATGCGCCGCATCAGGTACGCGTACCACTCGGAGCCGTACGGCACGTAGATCCGGACCCCGTAGCCTTCGGAGACGAGCCGGGCCTGGTACTTCCGCCGGACGCCGTAGAGCATCTGGAACTCGAACTGGTCGCGTCCGATCTCCCGCTCCTCCGCGTGGCGGCGCGTCGCCCTGATCATCTTGTCGTCGTGCGTGGCGATCGCGGCCGGGACGCCGCCGTCCAGCAGCATCTTCATGATCAGGAGGAAGCTCTTGTCCACCCTGGCCTTGTCCTGGAAGGCCACGGCTTCGGACTCCTCGTAGGCGCCCTTGCAGAGCCGCACGGGCGCCCCGATCCGGATCAGCTCGGCCGCGTCGCGCTCGCTCCGGTACAGGTACGACTGGATCACGACCCCGACGTTCCGGTGCCGCTCGAACGTCCGCTTGAACAGCCGGAGGGTGGCCTCGGTGTGGTCGGAGTCCTCCATGTCGATGCGCACGAAGTTGTCCAGCTCGGCCGCGCGCGCCACGATCCGCTCCAGGTTCCGCGCGCACGTCTCCTCGTCGATGTCCAGGCCGAGCTGCGTGAGCTTGAGCGAGATCGTGGCGTCGGCGAAGCCGCGGTCGATCGCCTCGAGGCTCTCCAGGTACGCCTCCGTGGCGGCCTCCGCCTGGCCCCGGTCGCCGACGCTCTCGCCCAGGTAGTCCAGGGTGACCCGGAAGCCCCGCCGGTTGAGGTCGTCGGCGCCGTGCAGGGCGTCGGAGAGGTCGTCGCCGGCCACGAAGCGGTCCGCGACACGGCGAGCCGCCGGCAGCTTGAGCAAGAGGTCCTTGAAGCCCTCGTGCTCGCTGAGGAAGAGAAGGAGCTTCCGCAA
>CAYMQZ010000321.1:0-2856 GCA_964392705.1 uncultured Gemmatimonadota bacterium | reverse complement strand
CCACCGTGCCGCCGGGGGAGACGTTCGTGTACGACTACGTGGCGGAGCCGGCCGGGACCTACCTGTACCACAGTCACGCGGGGCTCCAGCTCGATCGTGGGCTCCTGGGGCCGCTGATCATCGAGGAGCGGGAGCCGCACGTCGCCTACGATCGCGAGCACATCCTCCTGCTCGACGACTGGCTCCCCTCCGACCCCGTGCCGGCTTCCGAACGAGCCGAGGAGGGTATGGGCGGCATGATGGAGCGCATGCGTGGCATGATGGGCGGTCGACAAGAGGGCGGCATGACCCTCTCCGACCCCGCCCGCCCCGAGTACGCGGCGCTCCTGGTGAATGGCCGTCCCCCGGCCGACCCCCCCGCCTTCGAAGTCCGCCACGGGGAGCGGGTCCGGCTGCGGCTGGTGAACCCGGCCTCCGCCACCGCCTTCCGGGTCGCCATCGCCGGCCACCGGATGACCGTCACCCACGCCGACGGCCGGCCGGTCGAGCCGGTGACGGTGGACTCGCTCTCGATCGGGATGGGGGAGCGCTACGACGTCGTGGTGGAGGCCGACAACCCGGGCGCCTGGGCCATTGTCGCGCGGAGCGTCCTCGGGAAGCCGGAGCCCGCCTGGGCGGTCCTCCGCTACGCCGACGCCGCCCGCAGTATCCCGCGGGACGGCGAGGTGCCGGTCGGGCTGGCCGGCGGGCGTCCTCTGCGGGTGAGAGACCTCGTCTCCACCGAGATCGGCGAGCCCGCTCCGGGCGATCCTCCGGACCGCCGCTTCGACCTCACTCTTTCCTGGGGGATGATGATGAGCCCGGACGAGTGGACGATCGATGGACGGAGGTATCCCGACGCGCCCCCGCTAGAGATCCGGGAGGGAGAGCGCGTTCGGGTGGAGATGCTGAACCGCAGCCCGATCCACCATCCGATGCACCTGCACGGGCACTTCTTCCGGGTGGGGGAGGCCTTCAAGGAGACCTTGCTGGTGCAGGGTCATATGGGCCGGGCCGCCTTCGAGTTCACCGCCGACAACCCGGGCGACTGGCTCTTCCACTGCCACAATCTGTACCACCTGGAGGCCGGCATGGCCCGGGTGTTCCGATACGTCTGAGGCGGGTCGCCTGCGAGACCCCCACAGCCGTGGCGGCGGGCACGTCTTCGATGTCGCCCTAGGTTCCGGAGACCTCCGTGGATCCAGACGACCGCCTGATGGTCCGCTACCGCCGGGGCGATGTCCGCGCGTTCGAGGAGCTGTACGAGCGCTGGGAGCGACGCGCCTACGGGTTCTGCCTTCGCTATCTCGGCGATCCCGACCGGGCGGCGGACGCCTTCCAGGACACGTTCCGGCGGCTCGTCGAGAGCCGGGACCGCTACGAGCCCGAGGGCCGGTTCGCGAGTTGGCTGTTCACCCTGGCGCGCCGCGCGTGCGTCGATCTCCTGCGCGCCGCGCGGCCCCACGGGCGGGAGGAGCCGACAGACGCCGCGTTCCGCGAGTCCCCCTCGACCTCCAGGACCTCGAGCCCGGAGATGGAAGTCGTCGTTCGCTCGGAGCTCGACCGGCTGCTGGCCCGGCTTCCGGCGAGCCAGCGGGAGGCCCTGTTGCTGGCCAAGTATCACGGCTTCAGCTACGCGGAGATCGCCGAGATGGTGGACGCGACGGAGGCGGCCGTGAAGCAGCGGGTGTACCGGGCGCTGAAGACGCTCGCGGAAGAGGAGCCGTAGCCAGGGACCGTTACGGTCGAGCCGTTCGGGGCGATATGCCGGATGACGGCTCGAGGGCGGGCACGGGTGTGGGAGATCGGCAGAGCACCGGAGATCACCAGGGTTCCATGGATTCCTGCGAGAGAGAGAAAGCCGACCTCGCCGGGCTGTTGCTCGGTGAGCTTCCGTCGGAGCGAGAAGGAGAGCTCCTCGCCCACGTGGAGGGGTGCGCGGCGTGCGCCAGGGAGCTCGCGTCGCTGAGGGCGGCCTGGTCGCGTCTTCCCGACCCCGCCCTCGGCGGGCCGGAGCCGCCCCGCTTCCTGCGTGAGGTCGTCCTGGCCCACGCCCGTTCGGCGGTCGGGGAACCGCGCTCCCTGGGGGCGGAGATCTGGGCCCGGGCCCGGCGGTTCGCGGTCCCCGTGCTATTCGGTGTCGGCGCGGCCGCGCTGGTGGTGGCCGCCCTCGGCGTGCGAGGGCTGCTGGGCGTCGAGGGGAGGGGGGCGGCGGTCGTCCTGAGCCTCATCCTGGGCGGGCTCGTGGCGGTGCTCGCCGGGGCGGCGCGGGAAACGTCCAGCCCGGCGGTGCGATCGGTGCTCGCGGCCTCCGCGGCGGCGTTCGCGGGGTACGTGGTCCTGACCGTCGCCCTGCCGATTCCCGACACGGTCGAGTTCTGCCGGGTGCGCCTGCTCGCGGCCCCCGAGCTCTCCATGGGCTCCCTGTGTCTCATCTATCTCGGCATCGCCTTGCTGTACGCCGGGCTTCCGGCGGGCGTGGCGGCCTGGCTGTGGTCGGACCCGGCCTGGCGGCCGGCGAGCGTCCTGGCGCAGGCGATTCTCTTCGTCCTGCTCGCGGTGCCGGTCCTCGTCCTCCACCTGGGGACGGCCGAGCTGGTTCTGGGACTGAGCGCCCTGGTCGGGCTGGCGGCGGGCGCCCTCGGCGGCGGGGCCGTGGGACGCTGGATGCGCCGGATGCGCCGGGGCCCCTCCGGGGCCTTCGCGTGAGCCCCTCGCAGTGAGCCCCTCGCAGGATCGATGAGGGCGGCGCGAGGTCGCGGGCCGCGGACCCTCGTCGCGGCCGGCGCTCTGGCTCTCGGCGCCCTGTCGGTGCCGCGGGCCGCCCCGGCCCAGGCGCTGCCCTTCCACACGACGACCGGCATCACGGCCGGGTTC
>CAYMQZ010000320.1:0-2873 GCA_964392705.1 uncultured Gemmatimonadota bacterium | reverse complement strand
CCACCTCGAGGGGCTCGAGGAGGCGGAGGGCGTGGAGGAAGGCGAGGCCGAGGAACCGGTCGAGCGAGAGGCGGCGGCGGAAGAAGGCGAGGAGGAGGAAGGGGAAGAGGACGAGGAGCCCGAGCTCCGCTGGAACTGGAACACGCCGGTCGTGCTCTCGGCCCACGACCCGAGCACCCTCTACATCGGAGCCAACGTGCTGCTGCGGAGCCGTGACCTGGGGGAGAGCTGGGAGCGGATCAGTCCGGACCTCACGTGGGCGATCGACCGCGACACGCTGACGATCATGGGCGTGGAGGGGTCGGAGCCGATGATGTCCCGGAACGACGGGGTCTCCTCGTACGGCAACCTGACCGCCGTCGCCGAGTCGCCGCTCGACTCCGAGCTGCTGTACGCCGGGAGCGACGACGGTCGGGTGCACGTCACCCGCGACGGGGGCGGCACCTGGAGCGACATCACGGCGAACTTCCCCGGCCTGCCGGAGCGCACCTACGTGACCCGGCTGGTGGCCTCCGGCGCGGACGCCGCGGCGGCCTACGCGGTCTTCGACGGGCACCGGAACGATGACTTCCGCCCCTACGTCTACGTCACCCGTGACCACGGGGCGAGCTGGCGGCCGATCGTCGAGGGCCTGCCGGAGGCCTCGGTGAACGCGCTCGCCGAGCACCCGCGGACGCCGCGCCTGCTGTTCGCCGGGAACGAGGTAGGCGTCTATTTCTCGATCGACGGCGGCGAGCGGTGGTCGCCGCTCGATGGAAACCTGCCGACCGTCCCCGTGGACGACCTGCTGGTGCACCCGCGCGAGAACGACCTCGTGATCGGAACCCACGGTCGCGGCATCTGGATCCTGGACGACATCGCGCCGCTCGAGCGTCTGGGCGCGGAGGTGCTCGCCTCCGACGTCCACCTCTTTCCCTCACGCCAGGCCACCTACCTGAACGAGTACGACCCGCAGGAGTGGACGCCGGGCATCTGGCAGGCCGAGAACCCGCCGCGGGGGGCGGTGATCCGCTACTACCTGCGCGAGCCCGCGCTGGAGGCGACGGTGGCGGACGGCGAAGGAGCGGGGGACGAGGAGACGACGGACGGGGGGACGGCGGACGGCGACTCGTCGACCGTCCGGATCACGATCCTCGACGCCGAGGGCGAGACCGTCCGCGAGCTCGAGGGGCCGAACGAGGCCGGGATCCAGCGGGTGACCTGGGACCTGCGGATCGATCCCCCCTACGAGCCCGAGCGGGATGGAGGCGGCTTCTTCGGCGCCCCGCGCGGGCCGCGCGTGCTGCCCGGCGAGTACACGGTGCGCCTCGAGGCGGGAGAGCGGTCGCGGGAGACCCGGCTCGCCGTCCGGCTGGACGCGCGCGTGGAGATCACCCGCGAGGACCTCGTGACTCGCCAGGAGGCGCTGATGAGCGCCTACCGACTCGCGAAGCCCGTGTACGAGGCCAACCGGGCCCTCGACCGGCTGGGGACGCACCTCGAGGACGTCGAGAAGCTGCTGGACGAGCAAGAGTCCCCCCCGGAGGCCGTGGTCGAGGAGGTGGAGGCGCTCGCCGAGGAGATCGACGAGCTCGAGGAGGAGCTGGACGAGGCGAGCTCGGGCTCCTTCGTCGCCTTCACCCTCGACGGCTCGATCAGCCGGCCGACGGCGGATCAGCTGTGGCGCCTCGACAAGTCGTGGGAGGAGGTGCCACCCGTGATCGAGCGAATCAACCGGGTCATCGAGGAGCGGATGCCGACCCTCTACCGGCAGCTCGACGAGCACGGCGTGCGGCCGGATCCCGGCGAGCCGGTCGAGCTTCCGACGAAGCCGGAAGGATAGCCCGGCGGACGGCACCCGCCACCTGGCCCGTCCCCACCCACCCGCCGCAGGGAGGCGCGGGGATGCGAGACGGGTGGAATCGGCGGTGACCGGGGGGCCGCCTTCGTCCCTCTATGGGATCACGCCGAACGAGACGGCGACGAAGACCCCCCACTCCCGAACGCTCCGAAGGCTCGCGTACAGGGTCCGGTCGCCGGAGCGGCCGAACACCTCGTCCGCCACAGAATCTACGCCCTCCTCGACGAGCGTGGTGGCCGCGCCGGCCGTGACGTGCGCTCGCGCGATCCCGAGGGAAGCTCCGAAGTAGAGCACCGCCCCGGGATCGCCCAGCCCGGTTCCGAGCGTCGCGTGCGCCCGGGCGCTTCCCTCCCGCTGCCTCCAGACCCGATGGCTCAGGAACGCGACGAGCTCCGTCCTTCCCTCCCGGGCCCCGGTCCTCGCGAAGAGGTCCTGGCCGGCCAGCGAGCCGACGATCTCGAAATCGACATCGGGGACGCGGGCGTACGACACGCCGGCGTGGAGCGCGACCGGTGGATCGGTGGCCTCCGGCGCCTGGGCGGCCAGGGGGCCGGAGAACAGCGAGATCCACAGGGCGCAGCGTAGAAACCGTGACATGGGTGGTCCTCCCTCGGCTCCGCGGCCTCCGCGACCAGCTCGTGCGAAACGCGAGTGGGGTCCGGGGAACGCAGGTCGCGTACCCGGGGGGATGACGGGAGCGGGAAATCGCCGCTCGTGCTCGGGCTCCCGGGGCTTTGGCCGTAGGTCACGTGTCGCCGACCATGCGGTGACCGCACGCGACCGCCGGCAAATATGTTACGAAGTCGAAACTATTTTCGCTCGGCTCGATTCGCGCGCGCTCGGAGGATATCGTCGGAGGACTCCGCTTCGGGAGGAGGAAAAGTGACGAATCTGCTGGACGACCTTCTGGAGGCCTGGAGGGTCCACGACGAGATCAACCGGTTCATCCTCGACTGGATCCCGTCCGAGGGCTTGGAGGCCGTGACGCTGCTCAAGACCGGCAAGCCGTCGCGCGGCCGGAACGTGGCGCGGA
>CAYMQZ010000319.1:0-2879 GCA_964392705.1 uncultured Gemmatimonadota bacterium | reverse complement strand
GTGGACGCCGGCCTCTCCTTCTTCAACGCCCGGTTCCTGAAGGACTACCTGCTCGCGGCGAGCGAGGACCGCGAACGGCCGCTCAGGGCCGTGGTCCTGGACGGGATGAGCGTGAACTTCCTGGACACGACGGCCGTCGCGTCCCTCCAGGACATCATCCAGGCCCTGCGCGAGCGGGACGTCGAGGTGTACCTGACGGGGCTCACGCGGCCGGTGCGCGAGGTCGTCCGGAAGTCCGGGCTCGGCGACTGGCTCGGCGAGCAGCGCTTCTTCATGAGTCCCCACCAGGCCGTGGAGCATCTGCTGGGGCGCTGGGACGAGATCGAAGGGAGCCGACGGCTCTCTCGCTATCGAGCCTTCACCGAGGACGAGGACGAGGCGGAGCACGAGGCCCGCGCGGAGGACACGCGCTTCAGCTGAGCCGCGGCCCGCGTCGCCGGGCGATCACAGGAGGAGGGTGAGCCCCCCCGTGGCCATCAGGGCGATCGACCAGATCAGGTCGAGGTTCACCCAGTGCGTGCGGAGGATGCGGACGCCGAAGCGGCGGTAGACGAGCGCGGCGACCGCTCCCGCCACCGCCAGATACGCGACGGTGTGCAGGACCGAGGCGAGGAGCGTGGCGGTCGGATCTCCGCTCGCTCCCGCCACCAGGTGCGCCCCGTGCCCACCGTGTCCGCCGTCCCCGCCGGCCTGCCCGTCGCCGAGCACGAAGGGGACGACCATGAGGCCGGCACCGTGGGCCGACGCCATCAGGAACGACCACACGGCCAGCTCCCGGAAACCCACGAGCATGCCGCCGTATCTCGGGTGGCGGGTTCGGACCAGGCGGTACGCTCCGAAGCCCACCAGCACGGCCGCCACGACGCCCTTCAGGATCCGGGTGGGCACGACGGCCCCGAGCGCCGCAGCGAGCGCGAGGGCGGCGGCGATCGCCAGGGCGTGGCCCAGCGCCAGCGGCGGCAGCGCGCGCCACACGGCGGCCTCGCTTCGTCGCTGCAGGCCCAGGCCGACCGCGAAGAGCCAGCCCATGCCAGGGTTGATCCCGTGGAGCGCTCCCAGCCCCAGCAGCGCGACGGCGGGGAGCGCGACGAGCGGGCCGTCGGACAGCGTGAGGCTGTCCGACGGCACCGCGGCCAGGGCCGGGAAGATCCCGGCCAGCGACTCGACGCCCATCGCGGCCTCCTCAGGAGAAGCAGAAGGAGTCGGAGGAGGCGTCGCCGCCCTGCAGACGGACCTGGTGCCCCCGCATTCCCTCCTCGAACTGGAGGAAGAAGCGCGGATCCGGGACCATGCCGCCCTCGGGACGGGCGTCCAGCTTGACCATCCAGCCCCGGATCCCGTCGGGATAGAACTGCGCATCCCAGGGCGAGTACAGCGAGTTCGTGACGTAGACGCGACGCCCGTCACGGCTGACCTCGACCATCTGCGGTCCGCCGTTCAGGGGCTTGGAGGGGTCCGCCGGGTGCGTCGAGCGACCCACGATCCCGCCGATCCGGACCGAGCCGACCAGCTCAGGGGCGAACGGGTCGCTCACATCGTACTGCCTGAGCTCGCCGGTGCCCCAGCAGGACACGTAGAGGGTGCGGTCGTCGACCGAGAGGTTGAGGTCCGTGACGAGGGGCGGGACCGCCCCGAAGCCCTGGAGCAGCGGCGGCAGGCTCTCCGGGTCCGCGGGCTCGGCCGGGATCTCGATCACCTTCTTCGCCTTCCACTCGCCGGCGCCGTTCCGGCCATCCAGGTACCACAGCCACACCGAGGCCGAGAGATCCTCCCGCGAGATCACGACGCCCGCGAAGCCGTACGCCTTTCGCGGATCGTGGGCCGGCCGTAGCTCCAGCACCATCTGCTGCTCGGCCCCGAGGTCGATCGTCTGCTCGTGCGACCGACGGCGGAGGTCCCAGACGTGAAGCCGGTGGCCGTACTCGCCGCCGAGCAGCAGCTCGGCGTCCAGCCCCTCGGTGACCATGCTCGGCGTGCCCCACTCGCTGGAGATCAGCGTATCCTGTCCCAGGTGCCAAAAGAAGTCGTAGGTCAGGAACTGGGGTCCGCGGTCCTGCTCCCAGGCGCCCTTCACATCGAACGTCTCGTGGTCGAGGGTGAAGATGCCTCCGGGGCCTCCGCCGTCCGGCGCGCCCAGGGCGTTCAGGTAGATCCCATCCGGTCCGCAGTGGACCGTGTGCGGCGCGGCGTAGCCCGTCTTGCGGGCCACCGTGCCGCCGTCGATCACCTTCACCAGCTCCGGGCTCCGGGGGTTCTCCTTCGTGTCGAGGATGTAGATGTTCGAGGAGTGGATCCCCGGCACCACGAGGTAGCGGCGCTCGGCGTGTGCGTGCGGCGCCCAGGGGCAGAGGTGCGAGCTGCAGGCGTTCCAGCCGAAATGGTGCAGCTCGTCGCCGACGTTCGGCATGTCGACCCGGCCGACGAGGCGCCCGTAGCCGCTGGACTCGGGGTCGAGGTCCACGACGCCCATGGCGTCGGGCCGCTCTTCGTCCGTGCTGAGCATGGCGACGTAGGCCAGCTTCTCCGGCGGGGACTCGGTCGCCTCCTTCGGCGAGGCGTAGAAGGTCGGGTCGGGCTTCCAGCGTGACATGGCGTCCTCCTCTCGCTGCGTGTCCGGATCTCCATCCCGGTCCGCGCGGGGCGGGCCGGATCGATCTCTTCATCCGGATCTGCGCGAAAGGGGGACGGCAGCGGACACGGGATGTAGAACGGCCGCCGTGGAGGTCGTTCCACGACGGCCGTTCGCCCTCCGGTCCGGCCCGGCGCGACGCCGGGCCGGCGATTCACCGCGCTTCACGGGAAGGCGGTCGCTTCGAGATCAGAAGCTCGACCCCGCGATCTCGAGGTCGGCGTCCCTCCAGGCGGCCCGGAAGCGGGCT
>CAYMQZ010000318.1:0-2913 GCA_964392705.1 uncultured Gemmatimonadota bacterium | reverse complement strand
CGCGAGCGTCAGGACCGCCACCGTCGTGAAGCCGGGCGCGCGCCGGAGCCGGCGCGTCGCGTGTCGAAGCTCCCGCCGCGCCCGGTCCATCACCGCCGCCCCGCCCGGTCCGTCACGCCCGCCGTCCCCGGTCCGTCGCGGAAGCCGCGCTCGGTCGCCTCATGCGGTCGCCCACCGCCGCCTCACTCCGCCCTGAGCGCGACGGCCGCGTCCACGCGGGCGGCGCGCCGCAGGAACTCGCTCACGGGGACCCTCCCGTCCCACCCGGGGGGGTTCGGCGCGCCACGCCGTCCGACGGTTCCGCGGAAACGTCCCGCTCGGCGCTTCGCGGCCGGGCTCCGGACGCTTCCCGCTCCACGCCCCCCAGCTCCGCGCCCAGCAGGTACTCGAGCGTGGCGAGCCCGATCTGATAGTCGAAACGGGCCCGGATCCGGTCCACCTCGGCCTGCTCGACGGCGATCTGCGCCCCCTGCACCTCGAGGATCGAGCCGCGGCCGAAGCGGAAGCGCTCCTGCGTGGCCTCCAGCTCCTCGCGCGCCAGCTCCACCGTCTTCTCGGTCAGCTCGATGGACGCCCGGGCCGCCTCGACCTGGTCGTAGGCCGTGTTCACCTCCTCGCGCACCCGCAGCTCCTCGGCCCGCGCGGTCGCATCGGCCGCGTCGGCCCGCGCCCGCGCCTGCCACACCTGGTTCTCGCGCCGGAAGCCGTTGAACAGGGGCACGCCGCCGAACACGAAGATCCGCCAGCTCCGGTTCTGGGGCGGGAACTCGCTGTCCGACCAGGCCCATCCGCCAGCGAAGGTGAACTCGGGGAGCCAGTCGGACTTCGCCGCGCGCACCGCGGCGGCCGCGGCGGCCGCGTCGGCCCGCGCGCTCCGCACCGCCGGGCCCGAGCCGAGGGCCAGGCCCGTGGCCCGCTCGCGGCTCACCGGCAGGGGCGTGGGGTCCAGGACGTCGGCCTCGGCCGCCTGGACCGGCTCGCTCGAGCCGATCGTCCGGGCGAGCCGGAAGTCGGCGGCGCGAGCGGCGTTCTCGGCCCGGACCAGGGCGAGCCGGGCATTGTTCAGCGCCACCTCGGAGCGCAGCACGTCCGTCCGGGCCGTCTGTCCCAGCTCGAGCTGCACCTCCACGGAGTCGAGCTGCGCCTCCTGCCGCCGCACCCGGTCCCGCTCCACCGCGACGAGCTCGCGCGCCGCGGCCGCCTCGAAGTAGGCGGTCTTGGTGTCCAGCACGGTCTGGAAGCGGCGCTCGCGGTAGCGGGCGTTCGCCGCCCGGGCGCCCCTCCGCGACCTGGTGATCTCGGCCATGCGGCGGAAGCCCGAGAAGATGTCGTAGCTGGCCGTGAGCTGCCCCGACCAGCTCGTGTTCGTGATCGTCTGCCCGGTCGGATCCAGGCGTCCGGTGCTGGACGTCGAGTATCCGTAGCCGACATCCACGGACGGAAGCAGGGTGCCGTAAGCGGCCATCCGGTCGCCTTGCGCCGCGTCCAGGTCCGCCTCGGCGGCCTCGAGGTCGGGGTTCCTGCGGAGGGCGATCTCGATCGCCTCCTCGAGCGTGATCGGCCGGGACGGGGCGCGGGCGGCGGCCGCCGGCTCGCCGGCCGCCGGATCGCGCCCGGTCGGCTCGCCGGCCGCCGGCTCCTGCGCAGCCAGGACCGGCGGGCCCCACGGCGCCGGAGGCGCCGCGATCCCGAGGCAGGCGAGGCAGGCGAGGAGGAGACCCGCGCGTGCGACCACCCGGACCGTCCGTCGCGCTCTCGATCGCATCGTTACAGCTCGATCTCGTAGCCGGCCTCGCGCAGCTCCTCGATCGCCCGGTCGGGTCGCTGCTGGTCCTCCACCACGCGCCCGTCGAACAGGTGGATCGTGCGCTCGGCGTACTCGGCGTAACGAGGGTCGTGCGTAACCATGCAGATCGTGGCCCCCTCGCCGTGCAGCTCCTTGACCAGGTCCATCACCGCCTCGCCGTTTCGCGAGTCCAGGTTTCCGGTGGGCTCGTCGGCGAGGAGGATCATCGGGTCGCCGACCACCGCGCGGGCCACGGCCACGCGCTGCTGCTGGCCGCCCGAGAGCTGCGCCGGGTAGTGGCTCTTCCGGTGCGACATGCCGACCCGCTCCAGCGCCCTCATCACCCGCTCCTTCCGCTCCTTGCCACCCATGCCTTCCCGGTAGGTCAGCGGGAGCTCGACGTTCTCGTAGACCGTGAGGTCGCCGATCAGGTTGAACGCCTGGAAGATGAAGCCGATGTAGCGGTTGCGGATCCGCGCCCGCTGGGAGGCCGTCAGGTCCGCCACCGGGCGCTCGTCCAGGCTGTAGTCGCCGTCGGTGGGCGTGTCGAGCAGACCCAGGATCGAGAGCAGCGTGGACTTGCCGCACCCGGAAGGGCCGGCCACCGAGAGGAACTCGCCCTGCGGGATCGAGAGGTGGATGTCATCCAGCGCGTGGGTCTCCACCTCCTCGGTGTAGAAGACCTTCCGCACCCCGTCGAGCCGGATGAGCGGCGGCGTTCCGTCTCCCTCGCGGGCGACCGCCGGGCCGCCTTCCAGGGCGTGGATGCTCGGGCTGTCGCCAGCCCGCTTCGGATCGTTCATGCCGGGGCCTCCGCTGGGGTGAACGGGTGCCGGCCACGAGCGTGGTCCGGCGAGTCCGCGCGCCTCATCGGATGCGCACGCGGTCGGTGTCGTCGTAGCGGGACATGTCGGAGAGGATGATCTCGTCGCCCTCCTCCAGTCCCTCGAGCACCTCGATCCGGTTCACCGAGCTGCGGCCCAGCCGCACGGTGGCCCGGACGGCCTCGCCGCCGCCGTCGACCACCCGGAAGAGGCTCACGGTGCTGTGGCTGCTGCCGTAGGCGGGGCGGTCGACGTGGAGCACGTCCTCCAGCCGCTCGATCTCGATCGTCCCGTCCACGCTCA
>CAYMQZ010000317.1:0-2921 GCA_964392705.1 uncultured Gemmatimonadota bacterium | reverse complement strand
TCCGGACGAGCCGGCCGTCACGGATGGCCACCCTGGGGATCGGCTACGCGGATGGCCTGCCGCACGCCCTGTCGAACCGGGGCGAGGCCCTCGTGGAGGGTCGCCGCGTTCCGTTCGTCGGGGCCGTGTGTATGGACATGACCGTAGTGGACGTTACAGAAGTGGACGGCCGGATCCGCCCCGGGACGACGGCGACCCTGCTGGGTCGGGAGGGGCACGCCGAGATCGGCCTGGCGGAGCTGGCCGTCCAGTGCGGGCGCATCGCGTACGAGGTGCTGACGAGCTTCTCCGGCCGCCTGTCGCGGATCACCGTGGACGGCGATGCGACGGAGGCCGATGCGACGGGTGACGAGGGATCGGAACGGTCCGACCGACCGGGCGCGAGCGGCGCCCGCGATCGGTCCGGCCAGGAGCGGGTCGAGGGGCATGGAGTCGAACGAGAGCAGCCGGCCTGACGAGCTGGTTCGCCTGGCCCATCGGGCGATGGAGCGGGCGTACGCCCCCTACTCGCGCTTCCGCGTGGGCGCGGCGCTCGAGGCCGACGACGGAACCCGCTACACGGGATGCAACGTGGAGAACGCGTCCTACCCCGTCACGACCTGCGCCGAGCGCATCGCGATCGGCGCCGCGATCGTGAACGGGGCGCGAGGATTCCGCCGCATCGCGATCTGCGCGTCGGGCGAGGAGCCGGCGCCGCCCTGCGGCATGTGCCGCCAGGCGCTGGCCGAGTTCGGGCTCGACCTCGAGATCGTGAGCGTGACGCCCGCCGGCAAGCATGCCCGCTGGAAGCTCCGCGACCTGTTGCCCGAGGCCTTCCTGTCGGAGCGGATCGGCGTCGAGGGGTACGAGGCGGGAGGCGCCGGCCGGTGACGCGGTTCCGTCGAGAGGTGCTGGGGGCCACCGGGGTGGCGGTGGCCCTCCCGATCCTGTGGGCCTGTACGGAGGACCCGCTGACCGGCGTCGACCCCGACGACGCGCCGGGGCCGAGCGTCGAAACCCGGGAGGCGCAACTGGACGTGACGGCGCTTCCCGCGTGGCGGGATACGTCGGTCTCGGGGTTCGCGCTCCCGGGGGACGCGGGCTTCCTGCTCGTCGCGACCGAGGAGGAGATCGAGGCGCGGACGCTGGCTCGCTTCGCCGTCCCGGACAGCGTGACCCAGTTCGCGGACACGCTCTTCGTACCCGTCGACTCGTACGCGAACGCCTCCCTCTTCGTGCGCATGGACACGGTCCGCTCGACCTTCCCCTCCTTCCCGTTCACGCTCGGCGTGCACGCCCTGGAGCGGCCGTTCGAGGCGGCCGGCGCGACCTGGACGGAGGCGGCCGAGGGCGAGCCCTGGACCGTGCCGGGCGGCGACCTGGGCGCGCGCCTCGCCTCGTTCACGGTGGAGGAGCCGCGGGACACGTTGCGCATGACGCTGGACGTCCCGGTCGACAGCCTGCTCGCGGCGTGGGCCGAGTCCGGAGGCGAGCCGGGGCTGGCGATCCGCGTCGAGGAGCCCGGGGCCCGGATCCGCCTGACCACGCTCCTGCTGGAGTTCGAGGCCCTGGTCGAGGGCCTCGAGGCGCCGTTTCCCCAGAGACTCGCCCCGGCCCCGGGCATCTTCATCTACACGCCCGTCCAGCCTCCACCGACGGGACAACTGCGCGTCGGGGGACTGCCCGCCTGGCGGACTTATTTCGAGTTCCGCCTCCCGCAGACGGTGGAGGGCATCCTCGTCCGAGATGCGGTAGTGAGCCACGCCGAGCTGCTGTTCCGGCCGCTGGAGCCGCCGCCCGGTCCGTTCGCCCTCGGCACCGGCCTGACGGGCCAGGGGGTGCAGCTCCTGGGCGATCCGTTCCAGCTCGGACCGAAGACGCCGATCGGCTCGGGAGGCGCCTTCCAGAGCGTGGACCCCGACTCGCTGATGAACGGGAAGCCCCTGCGCCTGGACGTGACGGATCCGGTCAACGTGCGGATCGAGGGGGACGATCCGTCCGCCCCCATCCGCATCGGCTTCCGGGGGAGCCCGGACGGGCAAAGCCTGGGCTTCTGGGAGTTCGGATCGGCCGAGCACGTGAATCCGGCGCTCCGGCCGACCCTGCTGTTGATCCTGAGCGCCCCGCCGTCCTTCGAGGTGCCGTGATGCGGAGCGGAGCGGGGCGGCGAGGGCGGCTTCGCGAGCGCCGGGCGAGGCTCGGGGCGGCGGCCGCCGGAGCGCTCGCCCTGGCGGCTCCGGCGGTCGGCGGCGGGCCCCTCCACGGCCAGATGCCGTTCACTGGCATCGGCCTGGGGTATCCGACCCCGCCCGTCGACGCGCGGACGGCGGGCCTGGGCTCGACGGGGGTCGGGCTGCTGGGCGGCGGCTTCACGCTTCGCAACCCGGCGGAGATCGCGGTGCATCCGAGCGGCGCCGTCTCTCTTACGTTCGCGCCGGAGATCGTCGACATCGAGGGCGACCCCGGCACCAGCGACTCGGGCCGTAGCCGGGTGTCGGTGATCCGGGCGCTCGCGCGCATGGGGGCATGGGCGGTGGCCATCGGGTTCGGGTCGGAGCTGGACCAGGACTTCGGCGTGGGCCTCGTGGACACCCTTACCACCAGCGTGGGGCGGTTCCCGTTCGAAGAGACGCGGGAGCACGACGGCGGCGTGAGCGCGATCGACCTGTCGCTCGCCCGGAACCTGGGCCCCCTCATGCTGGGGCTCGGCGTCCAGCGTCTCACGGGGAGCCTGCGGCAGGAGTTCGTGCGGCGCTTCCAGGCGGACGTGGACGGCGGCTCGACGACCCTGGAGAGCCTGGGGGCCGAGGCGCTGTCCAGCTACGGGGCGTGGCGGGGGAAGGCGGGCGCGGCCCTGCGGCTGGGTGGCGACGCCCTGCTCGGAGGTTCGGTCGGGTTCACGGGCGACATGAAGGCGGAGGTGGACACGATGCCTCCCCTCG
>CAYMQZ010000316.1:0-2924 GCA_964392705.1 uncultured Gemmatimonadota bacterium | reverse complement strand
AGCCGCTCGTACGCCGCGAGCTCCTCCATCGTGGCCGCGCTGTCGGCCCGGTTCCTGATCGCCTCGTCGATGAGATGGATCCGGTAGGGGGCGAAGCGCGGGGCCAGCTCCACGGCGCGCCGCAGGGCCCGCGTCACGTCCTCCCAGGTGGCCAGGCTCTCCCGCACGTGCAGGTACGTGTCCCCCAGTTCGTACCAGAGCTGCGGGTCGTCGGGATAGCGACGGACGGCCCGCTCGAGCTCCGGGATCGCATCCGTCTTGAAGCGCCGCTTGTGATGGGCGGCGCGCACCAGGATCGCCTCGCGCTCGGGCAGGCGATGGACCAGCGCCAGCGCCCGATCCACGGCCTCGGCACCGAGCCCGCTGCTCAGGCTCTCCCCGGTCCAGCCCCGCGCTCCTCCCAGGCGGAACCAGGCGAGCGCGAAGAGCGAGTCCGCGGCAACGGCGCGCTCGTACGCCTCGATCGCCTCTTCCAGCTCCCCACGCCGGAAGAACACCTCTCCCTCCAGATAGGCCTTGAGGGCGGGAAGCGAGGAGGTGGTGACGCTCGCCACGTCCACCCGGGGAACGGTCCCCTCCTCCGTCCTCACGATCAGGCCGAGCGTCTCCATCGAGAGCCGGTCGACCAGCGCGAGCACGCTGTCCGGCGGGCCCTCGACCCGCGCCTGGCCCAGCCTTCGCCCGTCCTCCAGCTCGTGCACCTCGGCCACCAGCCGGACATCCGGGCCGATCGCCACGGCGGTTCCGAGCACGGCGTATCGCGCCCCCGTCCGCCGCGCGACGTCGAGGACGGCGGCCTCGTCCGCCCGTCCGGCGGCCGGCACCATCTCCTCCCAGCGCGCCAGCACGGTGCGGCTGTCGATGGCCCGGAGGCCCGCGGCCCCGTCCAGGCCCGTGGAGAGGAGGTCCACCATGCCCTCGCGCCACTCCTCGAGCGCCGCCCCCCGGACGGCGAACGGGAGCACGGCGATCCCCTCCGGCGCCTCCTCGGCCACGGCCTCGCGCGGCCCGAAGCTCTCACCCCGGTCCTGGACCACGACGTATAGGCCGGCGAGCCCGAAGAGGAGCGAGAAGGCGAACAGGCCGCCCAGGAGCGCCCGGGCCCAGGTGAGGTGGGGAAGCCGGCCACGCGCGACGGATCGCCCGATCTCCTTCAGGTCGACGTCCCACGAGCTCGGCACCTCGTCCGCGGCCTCGCGCCGCTCCACCAGGGGATGCGACTGGACCCACGCGGTGGCCAGGATCACCACGAATCCCACCAGGAGGAGGGTCAGGGCCGTGGGGCCGATCCAGGGGGGAAGGTCGAGCGTGTCCCTGAGCTCGCCCACGACCTGCAGCACCAGCCACGAGGCGCCGAGATACACCAGGAGGACCTGGACGAGGCGCCCCTTCTTCACCCGCGACCACAGGTTGTCGTCGGACACCTCTCCAGTTTACTCGACGGTCGCCTCTGAGGCGACAACCGGGTTCGACCGGCAGGGCGCGTCTCCGCCCCCCGCGGCCGTCGCACATTGCAAGGTCCGTCTCGTATTCTGCCGCGATCCTCCCCCCGGCTCGATCCCCGGCGGTCCGGCGCCCTCGGCCGCGTGCGCGCGAAAGGCCCCGTCCCGCACCCTCTCCCGCGGATGGCCGATCCCTTGCCCCTCCGGCCACCCGACCGGCACGCCTGCTGCGCCAGGAAGGCCCTGACAGCCCGCGAGAACGGCTGCCCCCGGGGGAGGCGATGGTCCGAGAGAGTCAGGGTGCGGCGCCGAGCGTCGACGCAGGCGCGGAGACGGCTGGCGGAATCACGAGATCGACCACCCCCGCGCACGCCGACGCCTGCATCCTCATCGTCGACGACGATCGGGCGAACCTCGATCTCGTCGAACGGGTCCTCCGACCCGAAGGGTACCGCGAGCTGCTGTCCACGACCGACCCCGTGGCGGTCCCGGACCTGTGCGAGAAGCACGGCCCCGACCTCGTCCTCCTCGACCTCCTGATGCCGGAGATCGACGGCTTCGAGGTGCTCGACCGGCTCCGAACCGGACTGCCGGGGTTCGACTACCTCCCGGTCCTCGTGCTCACCTCCGACGACAGCCGCGAGGCGAAACAGCGTGCCCTCTCGGGGGGCGCCAGCGACTTCCTGGCGAAGCCGGTCAGCGTCTTCGAGCTGCGGCTTCGGGTCAGGAATCTCCTTCACACCCGCTTCCTGCAGCTCGCCCTGCGCGACCACAACCAGATCCTCGAGCGACGAGTTCGAGAGCGCACCCGCGAGCTGCAGGCCGCCCAGAACGAGATCCTCGAGCGGCTCGCCACGGCGGCCGAGTTCCACGATGACGAGACGGGCCGCCACACGCGTCGCGTGGGAAGGGAGTCGGCCCGCCTCGCCGAAGCGCTGGGTTGGCCCCCGGACCGGGTCGAGCTGATCCGCCGCGCCGCCCCCCTGCACGACGTGGGGAAGATCGCCATCGACCACGCCCTCCTCCTCAAGCCGGGCCCGCTCAGCGAGCAGGAGTTCGAGAGCATGAAGAAGCACGTGGCCGTGGGCCACGCCATCCTCTCGGGCAGCGACTTTCCACTCCTGCGGATGGCCTCCGAGATCGCCCTGTACCACCACGAGCACTGGAACGGTCGGGGCTATCAGGCCGGACTCCGGGGCGAGGCCATCCCCCTGTCCGCGCGGATCGTCTCCGTGGTGGATGTGTTCGACTCGCTCACCCACCGGCGGCCCTACAAGGAGGCCTGGCCGCGCGAGGACGCGCTGGCGGAGATCGCCGCTCAGGCGGGCGTCAAGTTCGATCCTCGGGTGGTCGCGACGTTCCTGCGCCTCCACGCGTGGGACGAGACAGCCTCTCGGGCGCACGACGCCCGGGCGGGACGGGTGGCTCGCGGACCCGCGGCCCGCGCCTCCGGCGAGGGCCGGCATCTGGAGGTGCTGTGAG
>CAYMQZ010000315.1:0-2964 GCA_964392705.1 uncultured Gemmatimonadota bacterium | reverse complement strand
GTGGCCCGCTACGCGGGCTTCCTGCGCGACGTCGTCATCCTGGCGCCCGTGTACGGCATGCTCATGTTCCACCTCCTCAACGACCCGCGGCTCTCGCGCGAGCACCGGCTGTGGGTGGACGCCGCGATAGCCTATCTCGTCAGTCCGGACGACGTGATCCCCGAGGGCGAGGTCGGGCCGTACGGCTACCTGGACGACATCTTCTGCTGCGCCTACGTGGCGCACCGCATTGGCGAGGAGCTGGGGTGGGAGGTGATCGAGGAGGGATGGACGGGCGAGAGCTCCGCCCACGAGGTTTCGGCGCTCCTCCTGGCGCGCGAGCAGGAGCTGCTCGGCGATGTGGGAGACGACATCCTCCGCTTCGCGGGCCTGATGGAGCACGGGGATCCGGACGTGGACCTGCCCCGGGCCGGCCCGTTACGGGCCTGAAGCGCTCCGCCTCCCGCGCGCCGCGCTCCGCCTCCCGCGCGCCGTGAGGCGGGCGGGCGTCGCGATCCTGAGCCTCCTCATCCTCGCGGCTCCCGGGGACGCGCTGGGCCAGGGTCGGCTCCTCGCCTCCGCCTCCGGCGACACCCTCGTCTTCACCGAGACGGCGCTCCGCCGGATGCTGGACACGACGCGCGCGCTCCGGCGCGACCTGGAGGAGGACCCCCGAATCCTCTATTTCACGGCCACGGGGCCCGGCGTGCCGGCCGAGGAGCCCGGCGCGGCCTATCCGTGGAGCGCGGTCGACGTGCTGGCGGACTCCGTGGCCACGATCCGCACCCCCGGGAACCTGCGGGAGGCCGACCGGGCCTACGCGAACTACGCCGTACTGCGGATGAAGAACGTCCGTCGGGACCCCGACGTGAGCTGTGACTCGCTGTTCAGTCGCGAGGTGCGGGCGGTCTCCGGCTTCGTGGACGGCTGGATCGTGTCGCGCACGCTGTTCGGGGCCCCGGGCTACGCCCCGCTCGACGAGCTGGCCTTCGCCCGCCAGGCGGGCGTCCTCGCCGGTCTGATCGCCGCCCGCGAGGACCCCCAGCTCGGAGGGTGCCTGAGGGTCTGGGCGGAGAGCCACGCCGACGCGCTGGAGGCGTACCGGCGGTGGCGGGAGACGGGCATCGCCGGGACGGGGGCGGCGGCCGCCCGCTCGGGTCGGGGGAGCGGACGAGACGAGGGGAACAATCCGGCGGCCCGGCCCTATAGAGGCCGGTAAGCACGATCCGCGGGGCGCGCGCCCCGCCACCCGCTCCGATCATCCGCGGGCCCGGCCGCTGGCGGGCCCGCCCGACGATTCCGCGCGCATGGGGCTCCGTTTCCACAACACGCTGACCCGCGGCCTCGAGCCGTTCGAGCCGCTCGAGGAAGGGCACGTGCGCATGTACACCTGCGGACCCACCGTGTACGAGCGGGCGCACATCGGCAACTTCCGGACCTTCGCCTGGGAGGACCTGCTGCGCCGGTACCTCGAGTGGAAGGGGTACCGGGTGACGCAAGTCATGAACCTGACCGATGTCGACGACAAGACGATCCAGGCGGCGCTCGCCCGGGGGATCCCGCTCGACGAGATCACCGGGCGGGTGATCCGGGCCTTCTTCGAGGATTGGCGGACCCTCGGCCTGGAGACGGTCGAGCACCATCCGCGGGCGACCGAGCACGTGCCCGAGATGATCGAGCTGGTGGAGAGGCTCGAGGAGGCGGGCTACACGTACCGGAGCGACGGCTCGGTCTACTTCGCTATCGGGCGCTTCGAGGGCTACGGGCGACTGGCGAACCTGGACCCGGAGCTGGTCCGGACGGCCGGTCGCGCGCGCGGAGACGAGGAGTACGCGAAGGACGATCCGCGGGACTTCGTCCTCTGGAAGGGGGGCGAGCGGGGCGAGGAAGGGAAGGTCGCCTCGTGGGACTCGCCCTGGGGGCCCGGCCGACCGGGATGGCACCTGGAGTGCTCCGCGATGGCGATGGCGTACTTGGGCGAGACGATCGACATCCACACGGGCGGGGTGGACAACATCTTTCCGCACCACACGAACGAGATCGCGCAGTCGGAGGGGGCCACGGGCCGTCCGTTCGCGCGCTTCTGGCTGCACGCGGCGCACCTCCTGGTGGACGGCGGGAAGATGTCGAAGTCGCTCGGCAACTACTACACGCTGCCGGACCTGTCGGAGCGCGGCTGCCGTCCGTCGGCGATCCGCTACCTGCTCCTGAGCGCCCACTACCGGACGCAGCTCAACTTCACGCTGGAGGGCGTGGAGACCGCCGACCGTGCGCTGGACCGCTTGGACGAGTTCCGGCTCCGCCTCCGCGAGGTGGAGGGCCGGCGGCCGGCCGGCGGGGACGGAACCTCCCCGGGGTCCGGCCGCGACGCGACCCACGGCGAGGCGACCTCCCCGGGGTCCGGCGCGGGCCTCGCGGCGCTGGGGGCGCGCGCGCGCGAGGAGTTCGAGTCGGCGATGGACGAGGATCTCAACGTGAGCGAAGCGCTCGCCGCCACGTTCAACCTGGTCCGGGACGGAAATCAGCTCCTGGACGAACGGGGGCGGGACGATCCCTCGGGAGCGGCCGCGGCCCTCGACTTCCTGGGGGACTTCGATCGCGTCTTCGGGGTACTGTCGCTCCGGGACCGGGAGCGCGGGGGCGTCTCCGAGGAGATGCGGGCGTGGCTGGAGCGGAAGATCGCCGAGCGGCGAGAAGCGCGGGAAGACCGCGACTTCGAGCGTGCGGACGCGATCCGCGACGAAGTCGAGGCCCGTGGATTCGCGCTCGAGGACACGCCGTCGGGCACGCGTTGGAAGCTGGCCGAGACCGCCGGCGCCGGGCCGCGGACGACCGATCCGGCGCCGGTGTCGGGAGGCTGACCGGAGAGGTGACGAACCCGGTTGACGGCCGGTGATGCGACCGATAAGTTATCGGGCTCTTGTTGCTGGCGTAGCTCAACCGGTAGAGCGTCGGATTTGTAATCCGGAGGTTGTGGGTTCGAGT
>CAYMQZ010000314.1:0-2966 GCA_964392705.1 uncultured Gemmatimonadota bacterium | reverse complement strand
TCCGGCGGCCGTAGCCGCCCCCCAGGAGCGGGATCTGGAGATCCACGTTCTCGCGGGGGATCCCGAGGGCCTCCGCCACGGCACCGGCCGCCCAGTTCGGGAACTGGGTCGGCGAGCGGAGGACGCAGCGGTCCTCCGTGACGTGAGCGGTGCAGTTCTGGGGCTCCATCGTGGCGTGCGAGAGGAAGGGGACCTCGAACGTCCCCGCGAGGACGCCGCTCTCGCCCGAAGCTCGGGTCCCGGCGCGCGCCGCCGCGAGGAGCCCGTCGGGGTCCCCGACCCGGTTCACCACGGCCGCGCCGGGACGCTCGACGGCCTCGCCCATCCGCCGGGAGTACGCCTCGCTCGAGTCACCCCCGCCCGGCCCCGGATCCCACTCGACCTCCAGGGCGTCGCGGCCGCGCAGCGCGGCCCAGCTGTTCTCGGCCACCACGGCCACCCCGGCGTGCACGTTGACGCCGTCTCCGACCGGTGGGACCTCGACCACCCGCTCCACGCCCTCCACGGCGAGCGCCTTCGAGGCGTCGTAGCGCCTCACGCGGCCGCCGTGCACGGGAGTTCGGGCCACCGCCGCGTAGAGCATGTCCGGCAGCCTCGCGTCCAGCCCGTAGCGGGCCCGTCCGGTCACGATGTCGCCGACGTCCACGCCCCGCACTTCACGCCCCAGGAGACGCCACTCCTCGGGGCTCTTGAGCCGCGGCGCCTCGGCCATCGGTCGCTCGGCCGCCGCCGCCGCCAGCTCCCCGTAGGGGAGTCGGCGCCCCGAGCCGGGATCGACCACGTGCGAGTCGCGCGTCTCCAGCCCGGCGGCCCCGACCCCGAGCCGCTCGGCCGCCGCCCCGACCAGCATCTCGCGCGCCGCCGCCCCCGCCTCGCGCAGCGCCCGCCAGCTGGCGCGCACGCTGGCGCTGCCGCCCGTCCCCTGCGGCCCGTAGGTCTCCTCATCGGCCGGGGCCTGCTCCACCCGGACACGCTCCCAGGCCAGGTCCATCTCCTCGGCCAGAATGAGCGCCAGGGTCGTCCGCACCCCCTGTCCCATCTCGGATTTGGCCACGGTGATCGTGGCCGTGTTGTCGGGGTCCACCCGCACCCAGGCGCTGGGCCGCCACGCCCCGTCCGGCGCCGGCTCCCCATCGGCTCCCCGGGCGCCGGCCAGGACGCCGTCGGCGAGCGACTCCGACCGCTCCCGGCCGCAGCCGGCGAGGGAGATCGAGAGCAGCAACCCGCCCCCGGCCAGGGCGCTCACCTTCATGAACTCGCGGCGGCTGAAGCCGGAGCGTGCGGCGTCGGCCTTCCGCGGACGGCGGTCGATCTCGGGCGCGCTCATCCGGCCCTCCCCTCGGCCCGCTCGGCCGCCCGGTGGATCGCCTTCCGGATCCGGAAGTAGGTGCCGCAGCGGCACAGGTTCCCGCTCATCGCGGCGTCGATCTCCTCGTCCGTCGGTCGGGGCTTCGAGGCGAGCAGCCCCGCCGCGCTCATGATCTGGCCCGCCTGACAGTAGCCGCACTGTGGCACGTTCTCCTCCTGCCAGGCCCGCTGCACGGGGTGCGACCCGTCGGGCGAGAGCCCCTCGATCGTGGTCACCTCCCTGCCCGCCGCCGAGGCCACGGGCGTGACGCACGAGCGGATCGGCCGCCCGTCCAGGTGCACGGTGCAGGCCCCGCACTGGGCGATCCCGCAGCCGAACTTGGTCCCGGTCAGACCGACGATGTCGCGGAGCGCCCAGAGGAGCGGCATCTCTCCGTCGACGTCCAGGCGATGGGTCTCTCCGTTGATGGCGAGCTCGTGCATGGGCGTGCCTCCTGGGAGTCTTCGAGGCCAGGGCGAGCTTCGGTCTGGAGCCGGCGCTTAAGTATGTTATCTATTTGACAACATTATAATCGATTGCACCTCGAGTGAATAATACCCACGATGTCCGGCAGGCCGAGCGTCGCCGCCTACCCTCCACGACTAGCCTCCCGCCGCTCCTTCCGTGTCCGCCGTCGGCGCCAGCCGGTCCGTGAGCCCCGCGAGCCGACGCGTCGCCTCCTCGACCATCGGCTGCAGCTCGGAGTCGGCCTCCGCCCAGGAGGAGACGAAGAGCTCGTAGTGCTGGCGGGCCCGCTCCGGCTGGCCCAGCTCCTCGTGGATGCGTCCCAGCCGGTACGAGGCGAGCGGGTCCGGCTCCCACACCATGAAGTACCGATAATAGCGGGCCGCCTCCTCCAGACGACCAGCCTCCCGGTGCAGTCCGGCGAGCCACCAGGCGATCCAGAAATGCCGGGCTTCCGGCCAGGCTTCCTCGAAGAGCCGGAGCGCCCGCGCACGGTGCCCCCGCCGCCAGGCGGCGTACGCGTCGAGTGCCCCGATCTGCGCCCGCAACTCCTCCGCCTCCACCGAATCGGCGGAGGCGGCGGCCGAGTCGGCCAGGGCACCGAGCCGCGAGACGACGGCCTCCCGAAGGTCGGAGCGATCCAGATCGATCCCCCAGGCGCCGAGTGGCAGCAGCTCCCCCGGCGGGAGGCGCTGGACCTCCACGCGTCCGACGAGGGAATCGACCCGAGCCGCGGGCACCGGCAGGCCCGCGTGGTGGAGATCGATCCAGAACGAGGCGAGAGCCCCCGGTGGCATGTCTGGAGCGTCGATCGCGGCGGCGCCGCGCCGCAGGTGGCCGCGCTTGTACGCATGCCCGAACGCCAGCTCGAACGTCGCTCCGATCCGGCGGTCCCGGCCGCGGACCTCGCGCAGGCGCTGAAGCACCCTCGCACGGGCCTCCCAGAAGCGGGGATGCTGCAGCGCTTGGACCAGGCCCGCCAACGACGACTCGTCGAGCTCCCCTACCCGTTCTAGCGCAGCCGACCGGGTCGTAGCATCGCCGAAGGCGAGATGGGCGGCGAGGCCGTACCGCTGCCCGAAGTGGCCTCCGGGACTCAGCCGCTCGTACGCCGCGAGCTCCTCCATCGTGGCCGCGCTGTCGGCCCGGTTCC
>CAYMQZ010000313.1:0-2967 GCA_964392705.1 uncultured Gemmatimonadota bacterium | reverse complement strand
CGGGGTGCTCGTCTACGAGCGGGATCCTCGCCGGAGGGTCGAGTTCGAGACCTCCACCCGACGGCACTACTTCGATTTCCTGCCGTATCTGGAGCGCGACGCCCGGGAGGGGATCCTCTCCGGTGGTTGACCCGGAGAGGGCTCGGCACCTGCTGGCCCTGTACCGACGCTACCGCGGGTATCTTCAGGATCTCGCCGACCGGGGGGACGAGGAGCTGTTGGCGGATTTCGCCGTCATGGGCGGAGTCCAGCACTACCTGCAACTGGCCGTCGAGACCGCGATCGACCTCGGAAGCCACGTGATCGCGTCGGAAGGCTACCGACCCCCCGGCAGTTACGCCGACATCTTCCGCGTGCTCCAGGAGGAGGGGATCGTTTCCGAGCCGTTGGCGGACCAGCTCATGGCCATGGCCCGCTTCCGCAACGTTCTCGTTCATCTCTACGCCGATGTCGACGAGCGACGGGTGCTTCGTATCCTGCGAGAGTCCCTCGACGATCTGGACGCGTTCATGTCGTCTCTGCGCACGCGATTCGCGGCGGAGCTGGCCGAGGTGGAGAGGGGCGACGAAAACCATGAGTGACCCGAGCCCCGAGTCCCTGTCGGAGACGATCCGCGCGGCCCTCTCGACGCACGCCGATGTGCGGTTCGTCTACCTGTTCGGATCGGCCGCCAAGGGGGCGGCCCGTGCCGAGAGCGACGTCGATGTGGCCGTCTTCTTCGGGAAGGGCTCGGACCTGCGCGAACGCGACTCGGGGACCGATGGCGAGCGGCGGCTCGAGCGTCTGGAGCAGCCCGGCTTCGGGTGAGCATCCCCGCCGCGGTTGCCGTCACGCCGAGACACGCTCGACCCTCCGGGCCGGGCCGACTGCAACCGCCCGCGCCCCTCGGCTGTTCAGTACCCGAGACCGGGGCCGAAGCCCGGCCCGACGGATGTCCGACGATCGTCCGACCGACCCACGGAGGCCCGACGATGAGACGCTGGACCCTCGCCCTGTTGATGCTCGCCCTGGCCGCCCCCGCCGCCTTCGCGCAGCAGCAGACGGAGGAGACGGAAGAGCAGGAGGAAGCGGAGGAGAAGGGAGAGAAGTACACGGAGTTCGCCGAGCTGGTGGAGGACGCGGAACGCCACGAGGGCTTCCTCGACCTCTACCTGAAGGAGGGCAAGCTCTACCTGGCCGTCGAGCCGGGCCGGCTGGGCGAGGAGTTCCTGGGCGAGATGAAGATCGCGCGGGGGATCGGGGCCCGGGGCCTCTACGGCGGCACGATGCTGGACATCTTCGAGGGCCACCTGCTGGCGCTCGAGCGGCACGGCGAGCGGGTCTTCCTCGTCAAGCGTCCCCACCGGTTCACGGCGACCTCGGACGCGGCCGCGGCGCGGGCGGTGGATCTCACCTTCAGCTCCTCGGTGCTCGAGTCCGCCGAGATCGAGTCGATCCGGGACGACGGGGCGCTGGTGGCGGACGTCACGGGCTGGTTCGTCTCGGACCTCTCCGGGATCTCCGAGCGCGTGAAGCGTGCCGTCGCCACGGAGCCCGGGAAGCCGGGGAACGCCAGCTTCGATGAGAAGCGGAGCTACCTGGAGTCCGTGAAGGCGTTCCCCGACAACGTGAACATCCGGGCCAAGCTCACCTTCAAGGCGAACGACCCGCCGGGTCTCTCCTCGGTGCCGGACGAGCGATACCTGCCCGTCTCCATCCACTACTCCCTGGTCCGGCTGCCGGAGGAGCCGATGGTGCCCCGGGCGGGGGACGACCGGGTCGGGAACTTCTGGACCGTCCACAAGGACTTCTCGCAGGAGGACTCGACCTTCTTCGTGCGCCACGTGAACCGCTGGCGCCTGGAGCCCGGGGAGCGAGTCGGCGACCGCTGGCGGCCGGAGCGGCCGATCGTCTACTACATCGACCGCACCGTGCCGGAGGAGTACCGGGAGGCGTTCAAGGCGGGCGTCGAGGCGTGGAACGAGGCGTTCGAGGCCGCGGGCTGGGAAGGCGCGATCCGGGCCGAGGATCTGCCCGACGGCGCGGATCCCGAGGACATCCGCTACGCCACCCTCCGCTGGAACGTCTCCGACGATCCCGGCTACGGGGCGATCGGCCCCTCGGTGGTCGACCCGCGGACCGGCGAGGTGCTGGACGCCGACATCCTGTTCGAGGCGAACATGTTCCTCGGCTTCAAGCGGGCCTGGCGGGACTTCGTGGGGCCCGTCTCGGCGGCCGAGGCGTTCGAGAGCGCCCTCTCCTTCGGCGACTCCGAGCTGGCTGCGGTCGCGGCGGGCGGGGAGCTGGAGAGCTTCTCGGCGGCCCTCGCCGCGCAGGGGGCGCTGCTGGCCGGGATGCTGGCCGCCCGGGGCGAGATCGGGCCCGGGGACCCGGTGCCGGACGAATACTTCCTCGAGGCGGTCAAGTGGGTGACCATGCACGAGGTCGGCCACACGTTGGGCCTCCAGCACAACTTCCGCTCCTCGGCCTCGACGCCGCTCGAGCGGCTGCACGACGCGGCCTGGGCGGAGGAGAACGGCGTGTTCAGCTCGGTGATGGAGTACCCCACCGTGAACCTGGCGCCCCCGGGCCAGCCGAACGGGCCCTACTACAACCCGGGCGTGGGCTCCTACGACCGCTGGGCGATCGCCTACGCCTACGCGCCGGACCCGGAGCGCGCGGCCGAGCTGGCCCGCCAGGTCGCGGACAAGCGGCACCTGTTCGGCACCAACGCGGAGGCCGGCGGGCCCGGAGCCCTGGACCCCACGATCAACGTGTACGACCTGAGCGACGACCCGCTGGCCTGGGGGAAGGAGCGCACGGAGCTGATCCGCGGGCTGTGGGCGCGCCTACCCGAGGCCGTCCTGGCGGACAACGCGCGCTACCACGAGCTGTCGGTCGCGCTCCAGCGGCTGATGAACGAGTACGTCCGGGCCGTGGCGCCGGCGGTCAAGTACCTGGGCGGCGCGCGCATCAACCGGGACCACG
>CAYMQZ010000312.1:1693-2982 GCA_964392705.1 uncultured Gemmatimonadota bacterium | reverse complement strand
AGTCCCGCCATCGGTAGAAGAGGAATCCCGGGATCACGGCCCCTTCCGGTCCGATCCGCACCCGCTGCGGGGAGCGGGCGCGTTCATCCTCGACCCTCCATTCGACCTCCGTCCCGTACCGCTCCACCAGGTCGAGATAGGCCCGCACGCCGGCGTCGGTGGTCTCGCCGAGGAGGAAATACCATTCGAGGTCGTCCTCCGCCCACACCCAGGCGCGGTCGGGATGCCGCTCGGGATCGCCCAGCGTCTTCCCGCCGCGCATCCACCACTCCTCGAGGCGGGCGTGGAAGGCGGCGCGTGGGAGGGCGCGTGTGTAGCGGTCCGGCGGCAGGATCACCGACCGCCGCGGCCGCGGCTCGAACCGATCGACCCCACCGGTCTGCCCCGGCCCCGGCAGCGGCACGGTGATCGTGACGCGGCCGTCCACCGTGTCGGCGCGGGGCGGCGGAGGCGGGGCCGGGCGCCGCGGGTGCGACACCATCACGCGCCCGTCCCAGGCGGCCACCCGGTCCGGCGGCGCCCGCTCCGGATCGTACCCCCGGTGATAGTCCCAGGCCACGGCGTAGTCGCGGGCGTCCTCCCACTCCAGCGTCCGGGAGTCGGCCGCGGCGGGGTCCGGGAGGGACGGGACGCAGACCACCTCCGCCGAGGGTCCGGGGGCCGTGGGACCCCCCTCGCCCGTCCACAGCTCGGCCGACAGGTGGATCCCCTTCAGGGGCCCGGTGCGTCGGGCCAGGCGCTCCAGACAGCTCGCCACCGGGGAGAGATCCTCCTCCTCGGCGTAGCGGAAGTAGTGCCGCTCCCGGTGGTGGGTCCCGATTCCGCGCCGGTAGGGCACCACGCCGTCCTCCCCGAAGGAGAAGGCGCGAAGGCCGGGAAGGCTCTCGATCCAGGCCGCCAGCCGGGCGCAGAGCGGCCTAGGGGCCTCCGTGGTGCCGCAGTAGACAGCGAAGCTCCGCTCGGGGAAGAGCCACTTGAGCCGGGTGTCGGGGATCGTGAATCCGGTGCGCCCGGGCACGAGCCGCACCCGGTCCTCCCGGACCTCCAGGCGGTAGGCGTCCGCCGAGTCTCGGTGGCTCACCGTGAGGGCGTAGTCTCCCGGCGGCACGTCGAAGTCGGCGCTCCCGGTGGCGGGTCCGAAGGCCGGAGAGCAGAGCGGGCCGCCCATGTCCACCCCGTGGATCTCGAGGTGAAGCGAGTCGGCGGAGCGTTCCAGGTCCGCGACAATGCGGTAGCCGTAGCAGGAGTACTCGTGAACGGTCCGGTAGCCGAGCCGGAGGACGGGAGGC
>CAYMQZ010000312.1:0-1593 GCA_964392705.1 uncultured Gemmatimonadota bacterium | reverse complement strand
GAGACTTACAATCTGTGCATGATCCGTCGCACGCTGGAACCTCGCCTGCTCGAGCTCGCCGCCCGGATGCCCGCCGTAGCCGTGACCGGACCCCGGCAGTCGGGAAAGACGACCCTCTGTCGCATGGCGTTCCCCGATCGGGAATACGTGTCGCTCGAGCCCCTCGACACGCGGGACTACGCGCGGAGCGATCCTCGGGGGTTCCTGGGTCGGTACGGTCACGACGTGATCCTCGACGAGGTACAGCGGGCGCCCGACCTCTTCTCCTACCTTCAGGAGGCGATCGACGCGGACCCGATGCCCGGCCGCTTCGTTCTCACGGGATCCCAGCACTTCGGGCTCTCCGAGGCGGTGTCGGAGTCCCTCGCCGGACGCATCGGGCTCCTCCACCTGCTGCCGCTCTCGATCGACGAGCTGAGGCGGTTCGACGACGCCCCGGCGGACCTGTGGGGCACCGTGTGGGGAGGCGGCTACCCGCGCATCTACGACCGGAACCTCGACCCTGCCCGCTGGCTGGCCGACTACGTGGCGACCTACGTGCAGCGCGACGTGCGGCAGGCACTCGACGTCACGAACCTCGACGCGTTCACGACGTTCCTCCGCCTCGTGGCCGGGCGGACCGGGCAGGAGCTGAACCTCTCGGCGCTCGGATCCGACGCCGGCGTCTCGCACAACACGGCCCGGTCGTGGCTCTCGGTGCTCGAGACGAGCTTTGTCACCTTCCGGGCCCCCCGCTGGCACCGGAGCTTCCGCAAACGGGTCGTGAAGGCGCCCAAGATCCACCTCGTCGACTCGGGGCTCGCCTGCCACCTCCTGGGGATCCGGAAGCCCGAACAAGTCCGGACCCACCCTCAGCGCGGCGCCATCTTCGAGAGCTGGGTCGCGGCGGAGATCCTCAAGGCGCGGCTGCACCGCGGGCTCGCGCCGGATCTCTATCATCTCCGCGAAGCGCGGGGGCTGGAGGTCGATCTGCTGGTCGAGGCCGGGGAGGTTCTGTTCGGCGTGGAGGTGAAATCGGGGGCGACGGTCGCCCGGGACTTCACGGACGACCTGCGCGAGCTCGGGCGACGGATCGAGCGGGAGCTTCCGCACGTCCGGTACGAGCCCCGACTGGTGTACGGCGGGGAGGGCGCCCAGACCCGGGGCGAGGTGCGGATCGTGCCCTGGTCCTCCGTCGCCGAAGCGGGCTGGACGTGAGCCCTGGGCCACGGGCGGTGGCGCCGAGGACCGCGCGCATCCGGACTGAGCCGTCGGGACCCGGCCTTCCGGCACGGCGGCCGGAAGGCCGGGTCTCGGCGTTCAGATCGCGTCCGGGGTCATCTCCATGGCCGGCCGGATCGCCTGGAAGGGAATCTGCGCGCGTCGGTTCGCCTCCTCGATGGTCCCACGGTCGGGCCCGTCGAAGACACAGAAGGTCTTCTCCTCCTCGGGGAGGAAGAAGCTCCGGATCCAGCGCACGTCCGTACCCTCCGACTCCATCTCCTCGCAGCACGTCTTGGCCCGCACGCCGGCGGCCTTGAGGGCATCCGGGGTGATCCCCGGCAGATGTCGCTCCACCATGAATCGGGGCATGATCGTCACTCCCTGGTTGAA
>CAYMQZ010000311.1:0-2982 GCA_964392705.1 uncultured Gemmatimonadota bacterium | reverse complement strand
CCGAGCCGCGGCTGGACGTCCTCGGGCAGGTTCCCCCGGATCGTGTTCAGCGCCTCGAGCACCCGGCTCCGGGCCCAGTAGAGGTCCGTGCCGTCCTCGAAGATCACGTACACGAAGGAGAGCCCGAACTGGCTGATCCCCCGGACCGTCTGTGCCTTCGGCACCGCCAGCATCGCGGTGGAGACGGGATAGGTGACCTGGTCCTCGACGATCTGGGGCGCCTGGCCGCGCATCTCGGTGAACACGATCACCTGGACGTCGGAGAGGTCGGGCACGGCATCCACCGGCGTCCGCATCACCGCCCAGACGCCGGCCACGGCCAGGGCGGCCGCCAGCACGAGCACGATCTTCCGGTTCTCGACCGACCCCGCGATGACGCGCTCCAGCATCAGCGGGTCCCCCCGGACGCCGTGTCGCGCACGTCTGCGGGAACGGAGTCGCGGGGGCCGCCCCCGGGCATCGAGTCCATGCCCTCCATCTCCATCCCTTCCATGCCCTCCATCTCCATTTCTTCCATGCCGACGCGGCCCATCTGGGCCATCATCGCCTGCATCGCCTCCATGAGGTTCGATTCGGAATCGAGGAGGAACTGGGCGGAGGTGGCCACGCGGGCTCCCGGCTCGAGGCCGGCCAGGACCTCGACCCGCTCGTCGCCGACCCGTCCGGTCTCGACCACCATCGGCATGAGCCGGTTCCCGCCCACCTCCATGAAGACGACGTCGCGGGCCCCCGTGTGGAGGATGGCCGAGGAAGGCACCGAGAGGACCGGCCCGGTGCGGCTCTCGATCCGGACCGTGGCGTACATGCCCGGCTTGAGCTCGCCCCGCGGGTTGGGGATCTCGATCCGGGCGACCACCGTGCGGGTCGACTCGCGGAGCTGCGGGTAGACGTAGGCGACGCGGCCCGCGGTCGGCCGGTCCGGCACCCCTTCCACCGAGACCTCGACCGGGAGTCCCTCCCGGACGAACGGCAGGTCCTGTTCGTAGACGGCCGCCTCGATCCACACCGGGTCGGTCGGCGCGATCATGAACAGGTTCTCGCCGGCCTCGACGCCCTGGCCCTCGAAGACCTCCTTTCGCATCACCACCCCGGTGGCCGGGGCGTGGAGCGTCATCGTCTTCCGCACCTCGCCGGTCTTGAGCAGGCGGTCGATCTGCGCCTCGGGGATGTCCCAGTAGCGGAGGCGCCGGCGCGCCGTCTCCCGGAGATCCTCGTTCCGCGGGACGGCCCCGCGTTCGGCAGGGGCCGCCGGGGGGGGCTCGGCCCCGGCCGGCGCGCGACCCGGTCCCAGGGCGCGGTCGAGCCGCTCCGCCAGGAGGAGCTCCTCCTGCGCGGTCACCAGCTCGGGCGAGTAGAGGTCGAGGAGCGGCTGGCCGGCCCGCACGGGCGCTCCTTCGAACGTCACGTGCAGCTTCTCGACCCAGCCGGACACCTTGGGCGAGACCCAGACCATCTCGGACTCCGGGTACTCGACCACGGCCGAGGTCCGGACGGTGCGGACCAGGGGCTCGATGGCGGCCTCGCCCCAGCGGAGGCCGATCCGCTCCGCCTGCCCGGGCTGGAGGCGGACCGTCGGACCCGCCGCCCCCTCCATCTCCATCCCCGGCATCCCTTCCATCGACCCCTCCTCCTGGCCCGTCGGGATGTCCATCCGCATGCCCTCCGCCGCGCCGCGCTCCGTGGCGGCGTCGTCCTGCGGGTCCCCCCCTGGCGTCCCGGCGCCGCCTCCGTCGCACGCCCCGACGGCCGCCGTAGCGGTGGCCAGCGCCGCGATCGCCACCAGGTGGACGAGGCTTCTGCGCATCTCCGTTCGGGCTCCCACGTCGTTCCTCCTCGTCGTTCCGGCCGTCATGGCTCGATCTCCTCGCCCACCGCCCGCTCCAGGTCGGCCCACGCCGCCAGCAGGTCCGCCAGGCGCCGGTGATAGTCCAGCTGGTGGCCGTACAGGCTCGTCTGACTGTCCAGGAGCGCCAGGAAGTCCTCCGCCCCCGATCGGTAGGCCGCGAGCGTCGCCTCGAGGTTCACCTGGGCGCGGGCCAGGATGCCGCGCTCGTAGAGGGCGAGGCGGCCGATCGCATCCGTCACCGCGGCGTAGGCGGCCGTCACCTCCCGCTCGATCTCCCGCACCATCTCGTCGTGGCGCGACCGCTCGCGGGCGAGCACCGCCTCCTCCTCCCGCACCGCCGCGTTCTGCTTCGCGCCGGCGAAGACGGGCAGGGAGAAGGAGAGGGAGGCGTTCATCATGTCCGGGAAGCCGTCCCGCTGGCCGTAGCCCACGGCGAGGCGCGGGGCCGGCCAGCGCCGGGCCCGCGCCAGCTCCACCGCCTCCTCCTGGGCCCGGATGCGGGCCACGTGCGCCCGGAGCGCCGGCTTCCGCTCCACCGCCCGGGCGATCAGGGAGTCGAGCGGCGGGAGGCCCGCGGCGGAGGCGTCGCGCCCGGGCTCGAGCGCCGAGACGAAGGCCGCCTCGGTCCTCCGGGGGGAGAGGAGGGCCAGGACGCCCGCCGGGTAGGCCGTGGAGTCCACGGGGTAGCCGGCCGGCCGGTCCCGCAGGGCGTTCAGGCGCGCGAGCGCCGCCCTCCGGCTCTCGGCGAGGACCACCCGCTGGGCCTCGAGGCCATCGATCTCGAGCCCGGCTCGCAGGACGGCCGGCTGGCGGCCGACGCCGGTGGCGTATCGCGTGCGGGTCACCTGCTCCAGCCCGTCGAGGACCGAGAGGTGCCGGTCGACGATCGCCAGGGCCCGGTCGCGGTAATACAGCTCCGCGTAGGCCCGCTTCACCTCGGCCGCCACGTCGACCAGCACCTGCTCCACCAGCCGTTCCGCCGCTTCCGCGCGGAGGGTCGCCGCGGCCTTCCGGTTCCCGATCTGGCCCGGGAGCGGCACCATCTGCCCGAGCTGCACGACCTTCATGGTCATGAAGTCGTCGGAGAAGTCGAAGGAGGTCGTCCGCAGGTTCATGAAGCCGAGGGTGAGGACGGG
>CAYMQZ010000310.1:0-2986 GCA_964392705.1 uncultured Gemmatimonadota bacterium | reverse complement strand
CGCTGGGACTCCAGGAGCGGGAGCGGCGGGTGGTGTGGGGCGCGCTCGGGCCGCTGGCGCTCGGCCACGCGCTCGCGATCGCGGCCGCCGTCCTGGCCGCGGCCGCCCTCGGTCTGGTCGTGCCGCTCTCGGCGCTCCGGTGGGTCGTGGCGGCGCTCCTGGCCGGGTTCGGCGTGGCCCACCTGGTGCGCCACCGTCACCCGCGCTGGAATCGGATGAGGGTGGGGCGCAGGGACCTCACGGTCTGGTCCTTCCTGGTGGCCTCGGCGCACGGGGCCGGGCTCATGGTGCTGCCGTTCATCCTGGAGGCGACGGCCGACGTCGCCGGGAACGGGGGTCACGGAAGCGGCGCCGGCGCGGCTCACGGCGAGATGAGCCTGGCCGGGCTACCCCAGGAGCCGCTGGTGGGGATCGCCGCCACGCTCCTCCACACGGCGGGCTACCTGCTCGTCACAGGCGCCGTCGCGGTGGTCGTATACGAGAAGCTGGGTCTGCGGCTCCTGCGCTCCGCCTGGATCAACCTGGACCTGCTCTGGGCGCTGGCCCTGATCGCCACGGCGGCCCTCACGCCGCTTCTCTGAGCGCCGGAGGGACTTGCGCGGTTCCCGGCGACCGCGGAGGTTGCCATCGTACTCCTCCGGCGGTGCGGCACCGCTCTGGCTGACGCCGAAAGACCGCGCATTCCCGTGCTCACCCACGGGTCGAGTCGCCACCTTCACAAGGAGGCCGCGTTGCGTGCAGCGAAGCTTCTCACCCCACTTCTCGCCCTCTTTTTCCTCGCCGGCGCGCCCGACGGGATCGAGGGCCAGAACCTGGCCCAGATCTACCACGTGTCGCCGGCCGAGGGAGCCGACCTGGCCGCCGCCATCGGGGAGCACGCCCAGTGGCGGGAGGCGAACGGCGACCCCTGGACCTGGGAGATCTACGAGGTCGTGCAGGGCGAGAACCTGGGCGACTTCTTCATTCGCTCGGGCGGCCACGCGTGGGCGGACTTCGACGCCTACGAGCAGGTGGAGTTCGCACCAGCGGCCGCGGAGCACTACGAGTCGACGATGGCGCCCGCCGTCGGGAAGATCTCGAGCTGGATCGCGGTGGGCGACACGGCCCACCAGCGGCTTCCCGAGACCATGGAGAACATCCAGTTCTTCCACGTGATCACGTGGAAGCTGAAGCCGGACAAGGCCCAGGACTTCCGGGACGCCATCGACCAGATTCACCAGGCGATCGTGCAGTCCGACTGGCCCGTCCGTTACACGTTCGCCTCGCCCGCGCTGGGGGCCGACGGTCCCCAGATGAGCCTCGTGATCTTCTATGAGAACTGGGCCGCCTTCGAGGGCCCGGAGAAGAATTTCGACGAGGTGATGGCCGAGGTGCACGGCGAGGAGGCCGAGACGATCTTCCAGAAGCTCGGCGCTTCCTTCTCGTCGGAGGAGAGCTCCGTCCTCCGCATCCGGCCCGACCTGTCGGTGAACCTGGGAGGTTGATCTCCGAGCCGGAGGGCCGGGAGCCGGCACGGCGGCTCCCGGCCTTCCACTTTCCCGGGAACCCCGTTATCTTCGCCTTCCAAAAGCTCCCGCCGCTCGGAGGGAGGCCGCAACCCTGAAACAGGAGCCGCCGTGATTCCACACGTCCCGCCGGACGCGAAGGGTGACGCGCATCCGTCGATCGGCCGCCTCGCCGCCCGGTTGTGGGGGGGCGAGCGAGGCCAGGACGCCATCGAGTGGGTGCTGGTCGCGTTGCTGTTGGCGGTGACGACCGCGGCCATCGTGGTCACCCTGGGGGAGAGCGTGCAGGGCGGCTACGCCGATGTGAAGGAGTGCGTCGCGCTCGCTTCCGGCGAGGGTCGAGGCCCGCCGGACGCCCCGTCCGCGGGCTCCGGGGGACGCGGGCCTCCGGAGTGTAGCTTCTGACGGAACCGAACGGCGGGGCGGGCTCCCGGCTCGGAGCCTGGAGCGGACCTGCGCTCGCCATCCTTCTCGTCCTCGGGTTCACGCTGTTGCCCGACGTCGAGCGGGGCGATGCGACGGGCGGCTGGTGTCTGATCTGTGGGTCGCGAGGGTCGGCCGACGCGATCCTGAACGTCGTGCTGTTCGCGCCGCTCGGAGCGCTTCTCGCGAGGCGGTGGGTTCCGGACCCCCCCCCCGCCGGTCCCGATGCCTCGCGGGTCCCGGTCGTCATCGCCCTTCTCGGCGCGGGCGCCGTCGCCCTTCTCCTGTCGCTCGGCGTGGAGGCGATCCAGATCCTCCTCCCCGGTCGCGACGCAAACCCGGGAGACGTCCTGTTCAACACGCTGGGCGGTGCCGCGGGCGCGGCCGTCTGGCTGAAGCGGGATGCGTGGCTCCGACCGGGAGAGCGACAGGCGGCGGTCCTGTGCGCGGGGGCGGGCATCGGCGTCGCCGCCGTCCTCGGCGTCACGGCCCTCGCGCTGTCCCCGGCCCCGACCCGAAGCGTCTACTGGGGCCAGTGGACGCCGGACCTCGGACACCTGGAGACCTACCGGGGCCGCGTGCTCCGGGCGACCGTGGGAGGGCTCGCCGTTCCGGTGGGCCGGAGTCCCCGTTCGGACACGCTCCGCGGACTGCTCCGCGCGGGGGCCGAGGTCCGGACGGTCTTCGTGGCCGGGCCGCCGCCGTCCGGCGTGGCGCCGATCTTCTCCATCTACGACCGCGAGCAACGCGAGGTCGTGCTCCTGGGCGCCTCCGGTGACGACCTCGTGTTCCGGATCCGACGCCGGGCGGCCGACCTGCGGCTGGACGTCGCCGATTCGCGGCTTCCCGGAGCGCTGGCCCGCCTCGCCCCCGGCGATACGGTGCAGGCCACCTCGTTCGTGGAGGGCGGGCGACGCTGCCTGGGGACGGATCCCGGGCCCGGCGCCTGCGGCGTGGGGCCGACCCTGAGCGATGGCTGGAGCCTCCTGTACCACGCCGAGCCCCTGAGCGGGAAGCTCCGATCCGCGCTCGGCGCGCTGTGGTGCGCCGCGCTGATG
>CAYMQZ010000309.1:0-2998 GCA_964392705.1 uncultured Gemmatimonadota bacterium | reverse complement strand
GCGCCAGATGGACGATGAAGAAGGTGATCGTGGCGATCCCCAGGAGAAGGGGGATCGCCTGGAGCAGGCGCTTGGCGATGTAACGAGTCACGCGGGCGTCCTCGGATCGAGGCACGAGCTACGTGGGGTCAAATGACCCGTGCGTGCGAAACTATCGTCCGTACCCGCGCGGCTTCGCAAGCCGACGCGATGTGACCGTCCGGCCGGACCGGCCAGCTCCGGCCTCCTCATGGATCCACAGCCGCTCCATCTGGCGAATCAGCTCGGCGCGGAACGGGCTCTCGAGCCCTCTCACCCGGCGGCGCGCGACGATGGTCGAGACCTGCGGCAGCAGGAAGGTGACGGGGAGGTTCTCGAGCAGATGGGGCGCCAGCTCCCGGTAGATGGAGTCCACCTCGTCCGGGTCGGCCCTCCACTTGACCGACCGGAGGAGCCGGCCGACGGCGGCGTTCTCATAGCCCGGCACCCCACCCCTCGCGCCCGAGCCGCCCCGGTACCCCGAGCCTCCGGCGAACCAGTCCAGGTGGCCGTCAACGTGGTTGTAGAAGGGGAAAAGGACGGCGTCGAACTCCCCGGCCCGTACCCGAGGGCGGAGCGCGCTCACGTCCAGGGGCTGGATCTCCATCTCCACGCCCACTCGCCGGAGCGCGGCCTGGGCGTACACCGCCATCTGCCGCCCCGGGCCGGCGGGCCACCAGCGCACCTTCCACCGGAGCCCCGCGGCCGGGGACGCGCGGTCCCGCCCCGGCGGCCCTCACCGGACCGCCTCCAGCCACAGGTGCCGGAGCGCCAGGATCGGGTTCACGCGATCCGGCGACCGAAGGCCCCGCACGCGACGGTGCGCGGCCCGCATCGTCACCTGGGGGTGGAGCCACAGGACCGGGGGGTCCTGGCGGAGAAGCGCGCTGATCTCTCCGTAGAGAGTGTCCCGCACGTCCGGATCGGGCTCCGTCCGGGCCTCGCCCACGAGCCGCGCCACCTCGGCGTTTCGGTACCGAAGCCGAGATTCCTCCCCGAACGTCAGGTGCAGCCCACCCGGCGCGTTCCCGATGCCCCCCAGGTGCGCCTCGAATTCGCGCGCGCGGACCCGGTCCCGGACCACCGTCCGCTCGTGCACCTGAAGCTCCATGGCCACGCCGATCCGACCCAGCGCGTCCTGAAGAAGCAGGCCGGGACCCTGCAGCTCCGGGCCTGCTACCAGCGCCGTGAAACGGAACGGGCGACCCGCCCGGTCCCGGACACCATCGCCGTCGGTGTCCCGCCAGCCCGCCTCCTCCAGCAGCATGTCCGCCCGGACCGGGTCGAAGGGCAGCGCCGGGGGGAGCTCCCCCCGCACGATCTGGCGGTGGGTGTAGATGCCGTCGAAGACCGGCGTCTCCGCCGGCAGGTCGAGCGCGCGGAGGAGTTCCCGCCGGTCCACCGCCATGGTCAGGGCGCGCCGGACCCGAGCGTCCCGGAACAGCGGATGGTCGTTCCGCCATTGGAGGGCGGTGGCCGTAAAGCCGTGAAAACCGTAGTAGGCACGGAAGCGGTCGTCCCCCACCAGCTTCAACGCCTCCTCCGGCCGCACCTCGACCACGTCCACGGCGCCGGCGAGGAGCTCCGTGAGACCCGCGCTCTCCGAGAACTTGAGGACCACCCGGGAGATGCGGGGCCGCCAGAGCGGGAACTCCTCGACCGCCTCCAGCTCCGTCATGACCCGCGGCGCGTGGCGCGCGAAGCGGTAGGGCCCGTTCCCGACGGGAGCCTGCCAGAAATCCCAGTCGTAGAAGCGCGCCGGATCCCGACCCGCGAGGAGGTGCTCGGGCCAGATGACGTACCACGACCAGTACTGGACGACGTCGGTCGGCTCCGCGTGCCTGATCTCGACGGTGGAATCGTCCAGCGCCCTGACCGAGGTTACTCGCGAGGGGCGGATCATCGTGACCTCGGGATGTCGCATGAGCTCGACCGTGAAGGCCACGTCGCGCGCCGTCACCGGCGCTCCGTCCTGCCAGCGAAGGCCCGGGCGAAGGTGGAAGGTGAACGTGCGGTGGTCCTCGGAGACCTCCCAGCGCTCGGCCAGCATCCCCTCCTGCTCGCCCATCTCCACGCCACCCATCAGAGGGAGGAAGAGGAGGAACTTGGCGTCCACGTCCATGGCGGGACTGAACGCCCCCGTGTCGCAGCAGTAGGCGAGCGTGAGCGTGGAGGCGGAGTCTATTCGTCGCCGGTCCGCGTTTCCATCCGGCCCGCAGCCCAGAACCAGGGCGGCCACGAACGCGACGGTCGCCCGGCTTCCGGTTCGCCCGCGTTCGACGGCGTGCCGGAGTGTCGCTCGCTTCCGGGGCGCCGGGAAAGTCACGGCTCCTCCTCGATCCACAGCTCGGCCGCCTGCATGTAGACGGCCATCCGCTCGCACGCCCCGGTGCCCGCGATGCCGCCCCCGGCCAAGAGGACCGTGAACCGGGCGGCCACCGGTCCCCGCTCGCGCATCCCGTCCCCGTCGTCCTCCCGCCAGCCGGCGGAGTCGAGGAGCGCACGGGCCCGCTCGGGGTCGTGCGGGAGAGCAGGTGGGAACTTCCCATCCCGAAACTGTCGACGGCTGAGGGGAACGTCGACGATCGGCATCCCCTCCGGGAGGTCGTGGAGGCGGTGAAGCTCCCGCCGGTCGATCCGCGGCCTGCCGGCGAAGTGATCCGGGTCGGCTTCCAGCTCGAAGACGGTGCGCGGAACGTGCCGCGCGTAGCGGAACGGGCCGGTGCCCACCGGTCGCAGCCAGAACTCCGAGGCGAAGAACTCCGCCGGCGGCACCTCCCCCAGCAGGTGCTCGGGGTAGGTGACCCACCAGGCGTCGCGGCCGTTCCAGGGGCGGTCGCGACGGATCGTGATCGTGGAGTCGTCCGCCACGATCACCGCGTCCGGTCGCCGCGCCGTCATCGGCACCGCCCCAGCCGCCTTCACGGCTCCTCCACCCACAGCCCGGCCAGGGGAGCGAGGCCCTTCCGCTCGAATCCGC
>CAYMQZ010000308.1:0-2998 GCA_964392705.1 uncultured Gemmatimonadota bacterium | reverse complement strand
CTAGCCGCCCGAGAGGAACGCCCTGGCCTCGGCGCGCTCGGGCGTGTCCTCGCCCGCCTTCGCCAGCAGCCCGGCCAGCTTCCCGTACGCCTCCTCCGCCAGGTCGACACGGTCCGCCGCGGCGGCCGCGCGGGCGTAGCCGGCCAGGGCGAGAATCCGGTTCGGGGTGCGGCGCAGGGCGAGCTGGAACGCCGCCATCGCCTCTTCGGCGCGACCGTCCGCCAGCAACAGCTCGCCCTCCAGCTCCCGCGCGGGCTTGAACGAGACCGGAGGCCCGAAGTCGACGGGAAGGGAGGCCTCGTGCTCCGCCGCCCGTCGGGCCGCGCCGAGGGCGCCTTCGGCGTCTCCGGCATCGGCCAGGAGGAGCGCTTCGAGCGTCCCCCGCCACACGGGGACGTAGCGGCCGAGGTACCCGTCGTCGACGCGGTCCCCCTCGCTTACCAGGAAGCGGTGGTGCCTCTCGGCCGCGGCCCGGTCGCCGCGACCGAGGGCCGCGAGCCCGCTACCCCAGGCCTGCATCAGCCGGATGGACAGGGGCGCGGACTCCAGGTCGAGCTCGGCGGTGGCCGCGGGACCGCTCCAGTGACGGGTGTCCGCGAGATGCAGGTTGCGCATGAGGACGTAGGAGCCGGTCGCGCTCCGCCGATGTCCCGGACGCTCCTCGGCGCGCGCCTCCTCGAGGCAGCCCGCCAGCAGCTCGGCCGCGTTCGCGTGGCGGCCCTGCTGCTGGTAGCCGTAGAGGAGCCACTCGTTGTAGTGGCCGCAATGGGTGGGCGCCAGGTCGCGGGCCGCCCGATCACGGTTGGCCACGCGCACGGCGCGCACGTTGGCCTCGACGACCTCGTCCCAGAGGCCGCGGGCCAGGAAGATGTGCGTGGTCATGTGCTGGGCGTGCGCCGCCTCGGGGGCGATCGCCGCGTACGCCCGGGCCGCGTCCATGGCCAGGATCGCGTGCGTCGGGTCGTCGAAGGAGTGGATCGCGTAGTGGGCGGCCCCCGGATGGCCGGGGTTCTCGTGGAACGCGGCCAGCGCGATCGCTCCAGCTTCCATGTACGTGGGGACGTCCCGATCCGCTTGACTCAGGCCCAACAGGGACAGCGCGTGGAAAAGCCGCGCCTCGAGGTCCTCCGGATGGGCCGACGCCAGCTCCTCCATGGCGGCCGCGTACTGCGTGTCCCGCGCCGCCTTCTCCCCCTCGTCGTACAGCACGTCGACGGCCGCCATGTACGCGCGCTCCCGCTCCGTGGGCGCCCTCGCCGCGCGCTCGGCCGGCGTCGGCGCATAGCCGGCCAGCGCCTCGAGGGCCGCCTCCCGGTCCTTCTCGTTCCACACCGGGTGGTTGTACGTCATGGCCTCGCCCCAGTAGGCCAGCGCGAAGTCCGGATCGATCGCCTGGGCCCGCCGGAAGGCTTCCGCCGCGCGGTCGTACTCGAAGCTGTGCAGCAGCAGCATCCCGCGCAGGAAATCGGCCTGGGCTTCGGGTGCCCCGGAGTTGGGGAACGCCAGGCTGCCCAGGCCCTCGATGCGGGTCATGCCCGGGACGTCTTGCTCGAAGGCCGTCTCCTGTCCCGCCGCCGGGACCGAAACGAGCGCGAGAATGCCGACGATCGAGAGCATCGCGGTCGTCGAGAGGACGCCGCCCGTCGAGAGGATGCCGACGGTCGACCCGCTCGGGAGGAATCGTCGAAAGCTCATGGTCGCTCACCCTCCGGGGTGGGCTCGAGTGGCCAACCAGCCCACCGTATAATGAAAACTCTGCACACTCCACGACAGAAGCGTGCCACGGGCGACCCCCCGGATCCGGTGGGGACCCCCTCCTTCATCTCGTTCCATGCAAGGGAGTTGAGGCACTCGCGCCCACCATTCCGGGTAGGCGGTCCGGATGCTGCGGCCGATCCTCCCTCACATCTGCTGATGGACCGCCCAGCCGACGAGGTTCCCATGATACGATCTTCCTTCGAGAAACTCGAGGTCTCCACCGAAGAGGCGCGCAGAGTCGGGACCGGCCACCGCTCGCTCGAAGAGGACGGATTCGCGCTCCTGGCCGCCGTCCTCGCGCTGGTGGCGATCACGGGGCTGGCGGCCGCGGGCTTCCTGCTGGCCAGCACCGAGTACCGGATCACCCAGAACCACCGGTCCAGCGTGTACGCCTTCTACGCGGCGGACGAGGGGCTCTCCGACGTCCTGGGGGGCCAGGGCGTGCCCCAGGCCACCTCCACCTTCACGTATGCCGGGGGTCGCGAGGCCACGGTCACGAGCCAGGCCCTGCTGGAGCTGGAATCCGGCATCCGTCTGTACGGGATCGCGGCCAACGGCCGCCACCAGACGTCTCTGACCAGTTCCTCCCGAGACCTCGGGTCGGTGGCGCTCTTCACCCCGTTTCCGCTCAACGTGCCCGGCGCCCTCACGGCTCCCAACGGCCTCCTCAAGAACGGGGCGGACGGGACGGTGACGGGCTACGACGTCTCCCCCCCCGGATCCTGTCCGGGGGCCGGAGACGCGGTGGCCGGGGTGGCGGTGCCTCCGAACGGCTACACGCAGAACGGCAACCCTTCCGTGCCGACGGGAGACCCCCCCATCGACGACTCGCAGCCGGCCCCTCAGATCGTCGAGTCGACGGGGATCGACTGGGGCGGCCTGGTGAGCGAGGACAAGGTCGTTCCCGACTACGTGGTTCCGGGCGACGAGTGGCCCGACTTCACGAGCTTGCCGGGCGACGAGTGGCCGGTGATACACGTCACGGCGGCTACCATGGAGGTCCAGCCGATCCACAGCGGCCGCGGGGTGATCGTCTTCGACGGCGACGCCGAGCTCAACGGCGAGTTCCAGTGGGACGGGATCCTGCTCATCGGCGGGCAGCTGATCAGCGACGGCAACCAGACGGTCGACGGGGCCGTGTTCACCGGGATGAACCGCGCGTTCGGCGTGAACGTCCCCGCCTCGGACCTGGGGAACGGGGAGAAGAGCTTCCGCTTCCACCACTGCAACGTCGAGGAGG
>CAYMQZ010000307.1:0-3000 GCA_964392705.1 uncultured Gemmatimonadota bacterium | reverse complement strand
TCGGGGACGGTCGCACCGTCCACCCGGAGGAGGTGGTCGGATCGCCCCGGCCGGGGCGGCGGGTCGTATACACGGGGGACACCCGGCCATGCAGCTCGACCATCGAGGCCTCCCGCTCGGCCGACCTGCTCGTACACGAGGCGACGTTCGACGAGCAGGAGCGCGTGCGGGCCGCCGAGACCGGCCACGCCACGGCTCGCGAGGCGGCCGAGGTCGCGGCGGCCGCCGGCGCGCGTCGCCTCGTCCTCACCCACCTCAGCGCCCGCTACTCCGATCAGCCGAGGACGCTGCTCCGGGAGGCCCGCCGCGTCTTCCGCAATACGCGCGTCGCCCGGGACGGCGACGTCGTGGAAGTGCCGTTCCCGGACGCCGAGGGGAGCGGGGGGACGGGGGGTGGGGGGGATGCGTGAGGCGCGGCCGCCGGGCGACAAGTCCATCTCCCATCGCGCCCTCATGCTCGCGGGCCTGGCTCGAGGGCGCTCCCGGCTCCGGGGCCTCCAGCGCGGGGCCGACGTCGGCGCGACCGCCGCGGCGCTGCGCCGCCTGGGGGTCGAGGTGCCCGACCTGCAGGAGGCGGAGATCGAGATCCCGGGGCCCGCCACGTACCGCGACGCGGAGGGGACGCTCGATTGCGGGAACAGCGGCACGACGGCTCGCCTGCTGGTCGGACTGGTCGCGGGCCTCGGCGTGGAGGCGCGGCTGGACGGCGACGCCTCGCTCCGACGCAGGCCGATGGACCGGGTCGCCTACCCTCTCCAGGCGATGGGGGCGCGGATCACCTACCTGGGTGAGCCTGAGCGACTGCCGCTCCGCGTCGCCTCGCGGGCGAGCGGAGCGTTGAGGAGCCTGCGTCACCGGTCGCGCGTCGCCAGCGCCCAAGTGAAGTCCTGTATCCTCCTGGCCGGGGTGGCGGCTCGGGTCCGCGTCGAGGTGATCGAGCCGGGCCGGTCGCGGGATCACACGGAGCGGATGCTGGCGGCGATGGGGGCGCCGCTCGAGTTCGGTCCCGAGGGGGCGGGGGCGCGCGCCCGGCTGGATGCGGAGGGCTGGGACGGCCGGCTCGGCCCCCTGGACGCCCGCATCCCCGGCGATCCGTCGGCCGCGGCCTTCCTGGTGTCGGCGGCGCTGCTCCGCGGCCGGTCCCTCCGCGTGCGGGACGTATCGCTGAACCCGACGCGAACCGGCTGGGTCGAGGTGCTGCTCGAGATGGGAGCCGGCGTCCGGGCCCACGCCGACGGCGAGGCGGCGGGGGAGCCCGTGGGCGACCTGGTGGTGGAGCCGGGCGACCTGCGCGCCTTCGAGGTCGAGGCCGACAGGGTGCCGCGGCTGCTGGACGAGGTTCCGGCCCTGGCGGTCCTGGCGGCGAGGGCCGAGGGGACGTCCCGTCTGCGCGGGGCGGGCGAGCTGCGGCTCAAGGAGAGCGACCGCCTGGCGCTCATCGCCCGGAACCTGCGGGAGCTGGGAATCAGCTGCCGCGAGCTGCCCGACGGCCTGGACATCGAGGGGACGTCACGCCCCCTCGAGGGGCGCGCCGTCACCGGCGGCGATCACCGGATCGCCATGGCGTTCGGCGCGCTGGGCCGGGCGTCCGGTTGCCGGGTGGAGGTCGACGACCCGGACTGCGTCTCCGTCTCCTATCCCGGCTTCTGGGAGGACCTCGACGCCCTGACCGGGGACGGCGGATGAACGAGGCCGTCCGGCGCTGCCGGGTCATCGCGGTGGACGGGCCCGCCGCCTCCGGGAAGAGCACCACGGCGCGGGCCGTGGGGCGACGGCTCGGCTTCTGGCACGTGAACTCCGGGTTCCTCTACCGCGCGATCACCTGGGTCGCGCTGCAGAGGGGGTGGGACGAGGACGCCCCGGGGTTCGGCGAGGCCGTGCGCGGCCTGGCGATCGGGCTCGCGGGCACGCCCGAGGAGCCCCGGGTGCGGATCGAGGGGGTGGACCTGGGCCCGGAGCTCCACGCCCCCGAGGTCACCGACCGCGTCTCCGCCGTGGCCGCCCGCGCGCCGGTCCGCGAGCGGGTCCTCACCCTCCTGCGCGAGGCGGCGACGGCCCGGGATCTGGTGTGCGACGGCCGGGACATCGGAACGGTGGTCTTCCCGGATGCCGAGCTCAAGGTGTTCCTCACAGCCAGCGCCGAGGAGCGGGCGCGCCGACGGCTGCGGGACTACGGCGAGGAGCCGACGAGCGAGCGCGTGAGGGAGGAGGCCGCCCGCCTCCGGGCGCGCGACGTGGCCGACGCGACCCGAAGCCTGGCGCCTCTCCGGAGGGCCGAGGACGCGGTGGAGCTGGACACCACCCGCCTGGCGCCGGAGGATGTGGTGGACCGGATCGTCGAGCTGGCGGCCGGGCGGGGGCTGGATCGGCCGGCGGCGGGGCCTGCTCCAGGTTGACGTGTAGGGGGTCGAGGTCTACATTCACCCGCTCGCTGCAGCACGTTAACTTCAACCCCTGCGAACGGATCGCCGGATCCGGGCGACGGAAGGTCGACGGCTGGGGGATGAGCGGGAGGCTCGGCCCCGGCCGATCTTTGTTTCGAGCTCCCGCGCAGGGCGCACGACCGGAGGAAGAGACTGTTTTCGATGGCTGAGGACCGGAAGGAACGACAGCGGGCGGGCGCCGTCGCCGAGGCGGAGTCGGCCCCTACGACGGTGGAAGAGACGACGGAGACCGACGACCGGGAGGTCGGGGTGCCCGACCCCGAGGACCCGGCCGCGGTCGAGGCCGCCGCCGCGGCCCCCGGGGAGACCCTGCCCCGAGGGCCGGAGCTGACCGAAACGCAGATCGAGCGGCGGGCCCGGGAGGTGGGCGTGCGAGCCGACCTCCTGGACGAGAAGGACTACACGATCGACGAGTACGAGGAGATGCTCTCCCTCTACGAGGAAACCCTCCAGGACATCACGGAGGGCGAGATCGTGAAGGCCACGGTCCTCGAGGTCACGGAGAACGACGCGATCCTCGACGTGGGCTTCAAGTCCGAGGGGAGGGTCCCGCTCG
>CAYMQZ010000306.1:0-3003 GCA_964392705.1 uncultured Gemmatimonadota bacterium | reverse complement strand
ATCCGCGAGGGCGGCCGCACCGTCGGCGCCGGCGTCGTCACCAGCATCACGGACTAGGCTCCTAGGGTCTCGGCATGCGGGAACAGATCACGCTCGAGTGCACCGAGTGCCACGAGCGGAACTACACGACGACGAAGAACCGACGGAAACATTCGGGGCGGGTGGAATACAAGAAATACTGTCCCCGGTGCGATTCGCACACGACGCACAAAGAGACGCGCTGACGTCGGGCGCGACGCCGGCCCGGGCTCCCGCGAGCCTGCAGGCCCCCCGCGACGGGGTGATCTCCGACGCAGGGGGCGGGCCGGCTTTTCGTGTCGGATGAGCCGCGGGCCGGCCCGACCAGCAGGAGGGGAGACGTGCCGGGGATCGTCAAGAGATTCCAGACGTTCAGCGAGGAAGTCCAGGTCGAGATGCGCCGCGTCACCTGGCCGGACCGGGAGCAGCTCCGGAACGCCACGGCGGTGATCCTGGTCTTCGTCCTCATCCTCGCCTTCATCATCGGGGCCATGGATGCGGTCTTCTCGTGGCTCGTCCGGGTGATCGTACGAGTGTTTGGCGGATAAGGTGAGCGACCAGAACGGACATGACGAGTCGCGCTGGTACGCGCTCCAGACCTACTCGGGCCACGAGAACAAGGTCAAGGCGCTGCTGGAGCGGAAGATCGAGGAGCTGCCGGGGGAGGACACGGAGGAAAAGACCATCCGCGAGGTCATCGTGCCCACCCAGGAAGTGGTGGAGATCAAGGGGGGCAAGAAGGTCAAGACGACCAAGCGGCTCTACCCCGGATACGTGCTCGTCCGGATGGTGCTGGACCAGAACACGAAGTACCTGGTGAACAGCGTCCAGGGCGTGATCAAATTCGTCGGCGGCGGGACGGAGCCGCAGCCGCTCAAGCAGGAAGAGATCAACAAGATCCTGGGGATCAAGGACGAGCTGGAGGAAGCCGGGCCGGAGGAGGAGATCCCCTTCCGGCCGGGGCAGGTCGTCGAGGTCACCGAGGGGCCGTTCAGCGACTTCAGCGGGACCGTGGAAGAGGTCTTCCCCGAGAAGGGGAAGGTCCGCGTGCAGGTGAGCCTGTTCGGCCGACCGACGAGCGTCGAGATCGATTACACCCAGCTCCAGGGATACTGATGCCACCGAAGAAGGACGCGACGGGCTTCATCAAGCTCCAAATTCCCGCCGGCCAGGCGAACCCGGCGCCCCCGGTGGGGCCCGCGCTCGGCCAGCACGGCGTGAACATCATGGAGTTTTGCAAGCAGTTCAACCAGAAGACGTCGGGGGACGCGGGCACGATCATCCCCGTGGAGATCACGGTCTACAAGGACCGGAGCTTCAGCTTCATCACGAAGACGCCGCCGGCGGCCGAGCTGCTCAAGAAGGAGGCGGGGCTGGCCAAGGGCTCGGCGGAGCCGAACCGGGACAAGGTCGGGGCGGTGAGCCGGGAGCAGCTGCGGAAGATCGCGCAGATCAAGATGGAGGACCTGAACGCGCGCGACGAGGACGCGGCGATCCGGATGATCGCGGGAACGGCACGCTCGATGGGGATCGAGGTGATCGGCTGATGGCGAAGCACGGCAAGCGGTACCGGGAGGCCGCGGCCACGCTCGAGGCCGAGGGACGCCTGGATCCGGCTTCGGCGCTGGCCCGGGTGAAGGAGATGGCGTTCGCCGGCTTCGACGAGACGGTCGAGGCGGCCGTCCGGCTCGGCGTGGACCCGCGACGCGCCGACCAGGTGGTGCGCGGGACCGTCGTGTTGCCCCACGGCACGGGCAAGACGGTCCGCGTGCTCGCCCTCGCGCGAGGCGACAAAGCGCGCGAGGCCGAGGAGGCCGGCGCGGACCACGTCGGCACGGAGTACATCGAGAAGATCGAGGGTGGGTGGCTCGAGTTCGACGTGGCGATCGCCACTCCCGACCTCATGAAGGACGTGGCCAAGCTGGGCCGCATTCTGGGGCCGCGCGGCCTGATGCCCACGCCGAAGGCGGGCACCGTCACGATGGACATCGGTCGCGCGGTGGCCGACGCGAAGGCGGGGAAGATCGAGTTCCGGGTCGACCGCACCGGCAACATCCACGCCCCGATCGGAAAGGCGAGCTTCGCGGCCGATGGCTTGACCGAGAACCTCCAGGCGCTGATGGATGCGATTCTCCGCCAGCGCCCCGCCGGGGCGAAGGGCCGCTACGTGCAGTCGGTCACGGTCAGCAGCACGATGGGGCCGGGCGTGAAGATCGACGAGAACATCTACCGACGGTAGGCGCTTCCGGGGAATCATGAGACTCGAAGAGAAGAAGAAGATCACCGACGAGGTCGCGCGGGAGCTCCGGGAGGCCGGGACGATCTACCTCACCGACTTCACGGGCCTGGACGTCGGGGCCATGACCGAGTTCCGGGATCGGCTGTCGGAGGAGGGCCTGCGCTATCGCGTGGTCAAGAACACGCTGTTGCGGCGGGCCCTGGCCGGGCTCGAGCTGCCGGACATCGACGAGCACCTGCAGGGACCCACGGGTCTGGTGCTCGGGGGCGACGACCCGGTGGTCCCGGCCAAGGCCGTGCGAGAGTTCGCGAAACAGCACGACGACCGGCCGGCCGTCAAGCTGGGCGTCATCGACCGCCGAAAGGTGAGCCCGCAGGAGGTGGGAGCCCTGGCGGAGCTTCCGCCACGGGATGCGCTGCTCGGCTCCATCGCCGGGAGCCTCACGGCGGGGGTCTCGGGGATCGTGGGCGTGCTCGCGGGCTTGATCCGCGACATCGCCTACATGGCCGAGGAGGTCGCGAAGCGACGGGAGGGCGCGTCACAGACGGAGTAGCCGAAACCGCCGCGGTCCGGCCCGTCGGGCGGCCGCCGACCGGCGGTGCCACCGGCGGTACCGTATCACGCACGCAAAGGGAGCGAAGACTCGAAAATGTCGAAAGTGGACGAACTTCTGGAGCAGATCGGCTCGCTGACCGTCCTCGAGGCGGCGGAGCTGAAGGAGAAGATGGAGGAGAAGTTCGGCGTCT
>CAYMQZ010000305.1:0-3056 GCA_964392705.1 uncultured Gemmatimonadota bacterium | reverse complement strand
TTCGAGTCGCTGTGGCGGATCAGATAGGTCAGTAGGTTCAGGTTGCCGAGGTGGCGGGCATATCTCTCGTCGGCCTTCAGTCGCCGGTCGTCCTTCAACTTGTCCGGCTCCTCGACCAGCCGGAGCCAGTACTGGAGCGCCACGAGCGTCACGGGCCACTCGGCGAACGTCTTCTCGGCCGGCGGCGTCATGGCGTTCCCCGCGAGATCCAGCGTCGACTGGACGACCTCCCGCGGCTGGCAGCGGAGCACGGTGGGAGGCACCACGTACTCGGACGGATCGAGGAACAGCTTCTGGATCTCGTAGGCGGCGAGCTCGTACCGGGGCCGGTTGTTGAATTCGTCGGCGCCCTTCGGGCCGGGGGCGTACTTCGCCTGGAAGACCCGGTCCCCCGACCGGATCGTAGCCCGGTAGGTCCGCTCGCCGGGCAGCCCGCGCGACGGCATCAGCGCGAGGACCTCGAGCTCCCCCGACCGGAGCGTCTCCTCGATCTCCTCGATCGGGACCTGGAAGTTCGCATCCTGCGCCGCCGCGCTCATCGGGACGGCGAGCACCGCCGCTCCCGCCAGCCACGTCCAGATGGATCGCATCGCGCGCCGCGTCCTCGATCGCTTCAGAACTCGTCCGGCGGCGTGCTCAGGCGGACATGCGTCGGGCTCGACTCCCGGATGAAGATCATGAGGTCGAAGAGGTTCGGCAGGCGGAGCGTCCCGAAGAACCGGTGCGGCTCGGAGGGGGCGTAGCAGCACCCGATCGAGCGGAAGCGTCGCGGGCCCGCGAGCCAGGAGGCCGCCGGCCCCACGAGGTCGAGCCTCCGCATGTCGAGGATGAAGCGGGGCTCGCCGGCGGTCCGGAAGAAGGACTCGTACGAGCCCGCGGGAGCGGGTCCGACCGAGTGCGCCCGCGGATCGGTGAAGCTCCCGTCCTCGGCGATCGTGGCCGCCGTGAATCGCCCTCGATCGAAGTCGAAACCGACCACGACCAGATCGGAGCCGTGGAGCGCGCGCAGGTAGCCGCCCATGGCCCCGGGAGTCGTGCTGACGTGGAAGTTGTGCGCCCACAGGACCGCCTTCGTGTCCGGACCCGCTCGTCGCAGCAGCCACTGGACGTTCTCGGCCATGGAGCGGTCCCGCGCGTTCGGCACGCGACCGGCTCCCATGTCCTCGAACTGCTGGACGATCCGCGCGCTCTGGAGCGCGACGCTGAACGCCTCGGCGGAGGAGGCCGCCTCGAGCGTCTCCCGACGCGCCGCCAGGTGTTCGAACACGGCGTCGATGTTCGAGCGGCAGTCGGCACGGTAGCCCTCGTCCCGGTCCCGGTATCGGACGGCGAAATCGCCCCGCGGGTCGTTCGCGTCCACGCAGCGATAGCTCTCGCCCGCGAACTCGGCAGCGGCCGGATCGATCCCCTCCAGATAGGTGACCACGTTGTGGATGGCCATCCCCGGATGCTGCATGTCGAAGCCCAGCACGCTCAGCGGCCGGGCCGCGCCCCGGTTGTAATCGCGTGCCCAGAACAACAGGTCGAGCACCGAGGTCGTGTTCCAGGTCCAGAAGTACTGGCCGGAAAGGAGGGTGCTGGCCTCCGCGCGCGCCCGGCGGCCCTTCACCCAGTCGTCGATCCGGTTCATCTCCGGCCAGGTGGCCTCCATGGCGAACAAGGTGAAGCCCTTCTCCCTCACCAGGTAGTCGAGCATCCGGTGCTTCATGCGGAAGAACTCGCGGGTTCCGTGCGTCGCTTCTCCGAGCGCGACGATCCGCGCGTCGCCGATCATCTCGTCCAGCGCCGCGAGGTCCGTTCGGTCCTCCCGAACCTCCATGGTCTCGAACGGAACGATGTGCGACGTCAACCACTCGACGATCTCGGGAGCGACCTCGGGGACGGCGGGGGTTGGCGGCGCCGCGGGTCCGCTTGCCGGGTCGCCGCACGCGAGCCCCGCGATCGCGATGGCGGAGAGCGCGGCAAGCGACGTCCACGGCGAACGTCGCCTGGGAATCCGTGCCAACATGCATCCCCCGAGCTCCGGGTACCTCCGGCCCGACCACCGCACCGACCCGCCCCACCCCCTCCCTCTCATGATGTCCGTCCCGCCGCGCCGGGGCCACCCCGCGCGGTGGCGCCGCCGTCCGGAAGCCGGATACGGGGTGACGGACCGGCGACCGTCTGCGTCCCCGACGACGCCTCAGGACGTCACGGCGCCGGGATCAGGCGAACCCGCAGGAGCCGCCGGCCCTCCCCCTCGGGAAAGGCCAGGCGCAGCACCCGGGTGCCGGGCCTCGCAGCCGCCGTGCCCTCCGCGTCGACGGTACGCCGGGCTCCGGAATCCGTCGGGTCGTCGTCCACGCCACCCGCCGGCTCGACCCGGGCCTCCCCCGCCCCGGGTCCCGCATCGGCGGCCTGGACGGAGGCCACCCGGGCGCCGGGCCCGTGGAGCCCGAGGGCGTACGTCCCCGTCGCCACCCCCTCCACGACCAGCGCCCACCCGTCGCCCTCGGCCCGGTAATCCACCACCCGAAGCCCCGTGCTCTCCTGGCCGGGCACGAGCTCGTGGCGGGGCGGCGAGACGGCCAGCCCCCCCGCCCAGCTCAGCGTGACCTCCGTCGGCTCCGCTCCGAGCTCCAGCTCGAGCTCCACGCCGACGTCGTGGAGGCCGGGCTCCGGCTCGACGGCCACCGGCCCCCCGTTCACCTCCGCACGGATCTCCCGCGCCCCCGGCGGCAGCGACGGCCGGTAGGAAAGCCGGACCGGCGGGCCGTCGAGCGTCAGGCGCGCCGAGAGGCGACCGCGGCCCTCGGGTCCCGCCTCGGCTCCCGCCCCCGCGCCGCCCGCCGGCCGCTGCTCGAAGCGCACGCCCAGCCGGGACGTCCCCACGCCCAGGCTCCGCACGGCCAGCTCCGGCCAGCCGGGGGGAAGCTGGGGGGCGAGCTCCGCCCGACCCCGGGGCGCGTCGGGACGCCAGCCGAGCATCCCCCGCAGCAGGGGGGTCACCAGCATCGAGGTGGCGAAGAACTGGTGGGGCACCGCCGCGTCCAGGGGTCGGTAGAGAGCGCCGGAGA
>CAYMQZ010000304.1:1160-3060 GCA_964392705.1 uncultured Gemmatimonadota bacterium | reverse complement strand
GCCAGTTCACCACGTTCCACCAGGCGTCGAGGTAGTCACCGCGCCGGTTCTGGTAGTTCAGGTAGTAGGCGTGCTCCCACACGTCCACGCCCAGGATCGGGGTGTCGCCCTCCATGTAGGGGCTGTCCTGGTTGGGCGTCGAGTAGACCGCGAGGTCGCCGCCGTTCCGCACGACGAGCCATCCCCAACCGCTCCCGAAGCGCCCGCCGGCCGTGCCGGAGAACTTCTCGCGGAACGCGTCGTAGGAGCCGAAGCCGTCGGTCAGCGCCTCGGCCAGGCTGCCGGTCGGCGCGCCTCCGCCATCGGGAGACATCACCTGCCAGAAGAGCGAGTGGTTCGCGTGGCCACCCCCGTTGTTCCGGACCGCGGTGCGGATGTCCTCCGGGACCGAATCGATGTCTCGAAGCAGGTCCTCGACGCTCTTCGCCTCGAGATCCGAGTGCCCGTCCAGGGCCGCGTTCAGCTTGTTGACGTAGCCCTGATGGTGCTTGCCGTGGTGGATCTGCATGGTGCGCGCATCGATGTGGGGCTCCAGGGCGTCGTGCGCGTAGGGGAGATCGGGAAGAGTGTGAGTCGCCATCTTGTCCTCCTTCTGGGTGGGATCCCGCAGCCGTGACCTCCGGCCGCCGTTCCTCCGGGCTCCGCGTTAGAGTGTCGTGCAGGGATCGGACCAGCGTCGGGGACGCGATCACTCCCTCGCGCGGGCCTCGCCCTGTCCTCGTGGCATATCTCCGGGGTCGAGTCCTGCCCTACTGGCGGGTCGCGGCGGCGGCGGGCGGCCGACCGCCGGCGATCTCGCCCAGCGCGCGCTTCACCAGCACGGGGATCATGGCCCGCCGCCACTCCTGATCCACGATGATGTTCTTGAGCGGGTGGCACTGGCGGAAGGCCTGGCTCGCCACGGCGTCGATGACGGAGGGCGTGAGCCGGTTTCCGACCGCCGCCTCCCCGACCTTGCCGATCCAGCGCGGATAGGCTCCCATCGCGGAGACCACGATCCGAAGCTCGCGGACCGTGCCGTCCTCCTCCAGCCGGGCGCCCGCCGCCAGGTTGGCCACGGGAAAGTCGATCGAGCCGCGCGGCCGGAGCTTCTGGAACGAGCTCCGGAGTTCCGCGGCGGGGACGGGAAGCCGCACGGCGACGACCAGCTCATCCCGGCTCATTCCCCGGTTCCACACGCCGTCGGACGTGTAGAGGTCGGAGACGGACACCGAACGGCGCCCGTCGGGCCCGGCGATCTCGAGCTCGGCATCGTACACCATGAGCGCCGGGGGCGTGTCCGCCGAGTGGGCCGCGACGCACCGGGTGCCGCCCTTCACCACGTGGCAGTCCTCCCCGTCCTTCTTGAGGCAGAAGCCGAGGGCCTTCCGCCAGAAGTGGGTCTGGTTGTAGTACGTGCACCGGGTGTCGAGGCACACGTTGCCCCCCAGCGTCCCGACGCGCCGGAGCTGCGGACCGGAGACCAGCCCGCAGGCTCGCGCCAGCGCGGGGAACCGGGTCCGCACCCCGCGCGCGGTGGCGATCCGGTCCAGCGTCTCGCACGCCCCGATCCGGAACGAGCCCCCGTTCGTCTCGATCCCGCGCATCTCCTCGATTCCCTTGAGCGCCACCACGTGTGCCGGGGTGAAGAGGCGGTGCTTCATGTTCGGAACGAGGTCGGTGCCGCCCGCGATCGGCATCGCGTCGTCGCCGCGCTCGGACAGGAGCCCGATGGCCCGATCGACCGTGTCGACCCGATGATACGTGTAGGGATGGAGGCGCAGCATGGCTAGAAGATACGGTCCGCCGGAGGGCCGGACCAACGACCGCGCTCGGCGCCCCGGGGACCGGGCCGCGGCTTCCGCCGCCTGCGGACCGGGCCGCGGCGAGCGGCGAGACCCGCGAGCGCCACGCCTCGAAC
>CAYMQZ010000304.1:0-1060 GCA_964392705.1 uncultured Gemmatimonadota bacterium | reverse complement strand
CGCAGCCGCTCGGCCAGCTCGGATGACCCGATCTCGAGGGCGTAGCGCACGAAGCAGATCGCTCCCGCGCTCGGCGGAACGTACGAGAAGAGGCCGGCGCTGGCCCCGAGCCACCGTGCGAGGATCTCGAGGTTGCCGCGCACGATCGTCCGCGTCCGCTCGAGGACGCGACTCCGCGTCTCCGGCTCCAGGACGCGGGCCGCCAGGGCGTCGGAGAGCGCCGTGGGAGCGATGGTCGTGTAGTCCTTGGCGGCCCAGAGCCGCTCGGCCAGCTCGGCCGGGGCCACGACCCAGCCGAGACGGAGGCCGGGGAGCCCGTACGCCTTCGACAGCGAGCCGGTGATCAGGGTGCGCTCCCGCGAGCCCCACAGGCTCGGGGTCTCCTCGCCCGAGAGCTCGGCGCCCGCGTACACCTCATCCGAGAGCAGCCAGGCGCCCGCCGCCCGGGCCGCCTCGACGACCTCCTCCCGCTCCGCGGCCGAGAGGACCGCGCCCGTGGGGTTGTTCGGGTTCGTGACGACGACCAGCCGAGCGGCCCGACCGACGGCCGCGGCGGCGGCTCCCGGGGCCGGATGCCACTCGCGCGATGCCTCCAGGTGGAAGCGCCGAACCTCGGCCCCCAGGCCCTCCGCCAGCCCCGGCGTCTGTCCGTAGGTGGGCTCGAGCACCGCCACACGGTCGCCCGGCTCGACCAGGTGCCAGAGCGCGAGGAAGTTCGCCTCGGCCCCGCCCGTGGTCACGACGACGTTCTCCGGCCCGGCCCCGGGATACAGGGCGGCGATCCTCTCGCGCAGACCGTCGGAGCCGTTGGTCTGTACGTAGCCGAGGGCCACCCGCTCCGGGTCGAAGCCCGTGAGCTCGCGCAGCTCCCCGAGCGTGAACGGCTCCACGCCGCTCTCCGAGAGGTTGAACTGGACCCGGTGCTCGAACCGGGACTGCCACCGCTCCATGGCGAACGGCGGGACCTGCATGGGCTTCCTCCCCGACCGGATTGGCGTGCCGCTCGACCGCGCCCCGGGGTGCGGACTCCGCCGCCGCCGGATCACGCGCGCCGCCGGAT
>CAYMQZ010000303.1:0-3061 GCA_964392705.1 uncultured Gemmatimonadota bacterium | reverse complement strand
GTCTCGGCTCCCGCCTCGACCTGCGCGCCCGGGGGCATCGTGATCTTGATGCCGGTCTCGGCGCCGCTCGGCACCGTCAGGTCGTACGCGGTCCCGTCGTTCAGGACCACGCTGGCCTCGGTCACGATGAGCCGGATCTGGACCAGGTTCCCCTCGGGCATCTGGGCCGTGGCGAGGGTGGCGGTCACCCCGTTCTGGAGGTCCAGCAGGTTGTAGGACTGCTCGCCCTCGGCCAGGACCTCGACCCCGGCCTCGCTGACGGCCTCCACACGGCTGATCGTCACGTTCGCCTCGGCGACGAGGTCGAACGGGAACGGATCATCGGTGAGGAGGACGGTCAGCTGTCCCTCGCCGTCCGGCCCGGTGGCCGACTGGCAGGCCCCCACGACCCCGAGTCCGAGGGCCAGGGCGAGGGCGGTCAATCTCGGCACGAGCCGGCGCGTCGCCTCTGTGAACGTGAAGCTCCCCTTCCACATCATCGTACCCCTCCGTTGGGTGAACGCCTGTCCGACCGGACCCGGGAGATCATCCGGGGCCGTTCGGCTTCCTGGTACGGCTTGCCCTCCCGGCGTGCGGGTAGGTGTATGTTTGGACGAGGAAGACGACTGGAGGTTACAGACGTCGAGGCCAACGCGCGCGCCATCCGCCGTGTTCATGGGGATGCCGCCCAGGCGATCAGAGACGACCGACGGAGGGGTGCCGATCCTCGCGCAGCGCGACAGGAAGGTCGCAACGCGACTCCCGGATGCATCGGGCCGGACGACCGCGTGCGCCTGCCGGGACCGCGTCCGGTCGGCCCGCCGAAAGGGGAGGTACGGGTCCGGTGCGCGCTCCACCCTCGTCCTTCTCGTCCTGCTCGCGGCTCTCTCCGCTCCTGAAGACCTCCACCCCCAGGAGGGGACGGAGCCGCCGGCGGACAGCCTGACGGACGCGGTCGACGCTCGTGCCGCGCCGGCCGCGAGCGACCGCCTCCGGACCGCCGAGGCCGGGCGGCGTCCCCCCGGGAGCCCGATCCGGATCGACGGTCGGCTCGATGAAGCGGCCTGGGAGGCCGCGCCGCCCATCCGTGGCTTCGTCCAGGGAGAGCCACGGGAAGGGGCGGAGCCGGCCGAGCCCACCGAGGTCCGCGTCCTCTACGACGGTGAGGCCCTGTACGTGGGCGCCCGGCTTCACGAGAGCGATCCCGCCGCGATCCACGATCAGCTCGTCCGCCGGGACGAGGGCGGCGCCTTCGACTTCTTCGAGGTGGGGCTCGATCCCAACCTCGACCGGCGTACCGGCTATCGCTTCAGCGTGAGCGCCGCAGGCGTCGAGGGCGATGCCTACCTGTTCGACGACGACGAGGAGGACGAGAACTGGGACGCGGTCTGGGACTCCGGCGTCCACCGGCACCCGCGGGGGTGGAGCGTCGAGATGCGCATCCCCCTCTCGCAGATCCGGTTCGAGTCGGACCAGGAGGTGTGGGGGGTGAACTTCAGCCGGCGACGGCTGACCTCCAACTCGATCGACTATTTTTCCCTCGAGTCGCGCACGGCCAGCGGCGTGGTGAGCCAGTTCGGCAGGCTCGAGGGGATCGTGATCGAGACGGCCCCCACCCGCTTCGAGCTGCGGCCGTTCGCGGTCTCCGAGCTGCGCGCGGCGAGCGTGGACGTGGCCAACCCCCTGGTCGAGGAGACCGAGCTCCGGCCCCGGGCAGGCCTCGACCTGAGCTGGGGCGTGGGCAGCGCGTTCAGCCTCGACGCCACCCTCAACCCCGACTTCGGCCAGGTCGAGGTCGACCCCGCGGTGATCAACCTGACCGCGTTCGAGACCTTCTTCCCCGAGAAGCGCCCCTTCTTCGTGCAGGACGCCCGGATCTTCGACTTCGAGCTCTCGGGGCGAAGGAACCGCCTCTTCTTCAGCCGGCGCATCGGGCGGGAGCCCCAGGGTGACGCCCCGGACGGAGCGGACTTCTCCGACCTGCCGGACAGATCTACGATCCTGGGTGCCGCCAAGTTCACGGGCCGCACCCGGACGGGGCTGTCGGTGGGGGCGCTGGCCGCGGTGACCGACGCGGAAGAAGGCCGGGCCTACTTCGGCGAGCTCGACGAGATCGAGGAATTCCCGGCGGAGCCGCTCACCCAGCACGGCGTGGTCCGGCTCCAGCAGGATTTCCGCGGAGGCGCCAGCCGCGTGGGCGGCATCCTGACCGCGCTGCGGCGACGACTGCCCGGAGGCGGCTCGCTCGACTTCCTCCCGTCGGGGGCCTACAGCGCGGGCCTCGACTTGGAGCACGCCTGGGGCGGCCAGCGGGACCGGGACTGGCGGCTCTCGGGCTTCTTCGCCGGTAGCCTCGTCGAGGGGACCGAGCGGGCCCTCCTCCGCATCCAGACCGCCTCGAACCACTACTTCCAACGCCCGGACGCCGACTACCTGGAGGTCGACTCGACCGCCACCTCGATGGTGGGGCGGAGCTGGCAGATCCAGTTCGAGCGGAGGGACGCCGAGCACTGGACCTGGGCGGTCTGGCTCGGCGAGGTGAGCCCGGGCCTGGAGGTGAACGACCTCGGTTTCTTCACGGGGGGCGAGGAGCTGGACGGCGGCGCCCGCTTCGCCTACCGGGAGATCGATCCCGGCAGCGTCGTCCGCGAGTGGCGGGTCTCCGCGTTCACGTTCCACAACTTCCGCCATTCCCTGCTCGACGACCTCTTCGCGGCCGACGGCTGGGCGCACGCGTACCAGGGAGGTACGATCTTCCTCGACGGCAACCTGGAGTTCATCAACAACTGGGGGCTGAACCTGGACCTCGGCTGGTCGCCCCAGGCGCTCAGCGACACGGAGACCCGGGGCGGCCCGCTGATGACCGACCCCGCCTCCGCTACCTTCCAGCTCCGCGCGAACACCGATCGCCGGGCGGCGATCAGCCTCGAGCCCTCGTTCGAGCACCGCGCACGGGCGCGCGAGGCCGGTCATGGCACGAGCGTGGGGCTCGAGGTCTCGCTCCGGCCGGCGCCCAGCTGGGAGGTGGAGGTCGAGCCGGAGTACGAGTGGAGCCGGGACGCCGCGCAGTACGTGGCGACGA
>CAYMQZ010000302.1:0-3067 GCA_964392705.1 uncultured Gemmatimonadota bacterium | reverse complement strand
GAGAGCATCAGCATGGGGGCCATCTCCTGGAGCTCCATGTAATCGAGCGTGTCGGCTTCACCTGGACGCGCTCGACCGCGCTCGCCACGTGGGTCTCGACCTGGAGCCGGTCGGCCAGCACCTCGGCGAGGCCGGGGACGCCCACGCCCCCACCGCACAGGTAGAGGCGGCCGACCGTGGCGCCCATCTCCCGGGTCTCCAGGAAGGCCGCCGCCCGCTCCACTCCGCGCGCGATCTCCTGCGCGCGGTCGATGAGGAAGTCCCGGAGCCCCGCGTCGGCCGCGGATCCCCCGCGGAGGGCGGCCTCGGCCTCCTCGGCCGTCAGCCCGCGCTCCCGCTGGAGATCCAGGGTCAGGGCCCGCGTCCCGAACGTGAGATCCCGCGTCAGGACGGGGACGCCGTCGTCGAGGATGTTCACGGTGGTCGTGTCGTGCCCGATGTTCACGAGCGCCGTGATCCCCTGCATGGCCGCCGGATAGTTGACTTCGAGCGCGTTGTGGAGGGCGAACGCCTCGACGTCCACGATCCGGGCGTTCAGGCCCGCCTGCTGGAGGAGGGCGATCCGCGTGTCGATCAGCTCGCGCTTCGCGGCCACCAGGAGCACCGTCATCTGCAGGCCGTCGGCGTCCGGGTCGGTGATCTCGAAGTCGAGCTGCACGTTGTCGATGTCGAACGGAACGTGCTGCTCGGCCTCCCACGGGATCACCTCCCGCGCCTCCTCCTCGTCCATGCGGTCCATCTTGATCGGCTTGATGATGACGTCGCGGCCGCCGACCGCCGTCACCACCTCGCGCTCCTCGATCCCCTCGCGCTCGAAGGTGGAGGCGATCGTGTCCGCCACGAGGCCGGGGTCGACGATGTCGCCCTCGACGATCGCGTCGCCCTCGACGGGGCTGACGGCGACCCGCTCCAACTGGGGCAGGTCTTTGCCGTGATCGATGACCGCGACCTTGATGAAACCGCTGCCGATGTCGAGGCCGACGGTCTTCTTCTTCCGGCCGAAACCGAATAGCGACATAGGGATCGCATCCCCTCTCGTTGTTACGGCAGGCGCAGGGCTGGGGAGGACAGGGAGAAGCTAAATCCCGCATCGGGGGGTGTCAAACTTCCCCGGACGGAGGCGGCCCCGGTCCCGCACGGGGACCGTTCGGTCCTTCGTCGGACCTCACGCGCGCCGTCCATCGGCGCGCCGAACCGCCGTCTCCCACCCATCATCACTGCCCCTTCCGCTCGTCGGTCGGCGCCACCCTGGCGCGCGAACACACGGTCTTTTGACCCGACAACTAACCCAACAGCTCGACCACCAGCGTGGCCAGCAGCGCGAGCACGACCAGGGCCAGGAGGGCGAGGAGCAGGGCGAACGGTCGCCCTCCCTCGTCGCGCCTCCGGGTCACGATACCCGGCCCACCCACGCTGGCTTCCAACCCCCGCTAGTTGCGCAGGGGCACATCGAACTGGATCTCCCGCTCGATGTCGTAACGGTTCGCGCCGTCGCCCATCGCCGTCACGTCGATCCGGATGATCCGGACGTCCTCGAAGTCGGCGGGGCTCACTGCGCTCTGCACGCTCCCGTCCGCCATCACGTACTGGAAGGCGGCGTCCTCGTCGAACGGGGAGACCAGCTCCTGCGTGTTCCGCCACACGGCCAGCCCCGAGTCGACGAAGTCCGAATCGTCGAATCTGTACGTGAGCCGACCGTAGACCCGCACGACCGACCCCGTATCCGTGGCCGCGGCCAGCGTGGACGGCCAGCCGTCCACGCGGCGGTAGTTCCTCAGGGGCTCTCCGGTCGGGGCGCCCCGGTTCCCGCAGCTCGTCTGCGCGCCGCCGCTCTGGGCCCCGCTCGCGTCGAACGCGTTGTCGTAGAGAAAGTCCTCGGAGTACGGATCCGAGACCGCCGTCCCGCGGAAGCCGGCCGGCAGGTTGGCGTTCGAGACGCTGTCGTAGACGAAGAGGTCCACCTCGCCGGCGTTGACGGCGCACACCACGGCCCGCATCAGGTCGAAGCGCACGCTGACCGAGTCGGGCTCGGCGGCCAAGATGTCGTCGGGCGAGGCCATCCGGAGCTCCGAGGCCATGAGGTCCATGGCCGCCCGCAGGCTCTGCTCCGCGTAGATCGCGTCGTCGTTGTGGCCGTAGAACCGGTTCTGGCCCAGGACCAGCGTCAGGATGCCCGCGCCGAGCACCGTCGCCACGGTGATGGCGATCAGCACCTCGATCAGGGTGAAGCCGGTCGGGCGCGCGCTCTCGCTCATCTTCCTCTCCATCCTCACGGGCTCGGGAGCGGTCGCGGCTCGTAGAGGCGCGTGACGAAGGTGCGGGGCGGAACCCCCCTGTCCGTCGCCCGGGTCGTGCTCACGGTGACGCTCACCTCCTTCACCCGCGGTCCGATCTGCGTCACCGTGCGGCTCACCGTGTAGTTCCGGTTCCCCACCGTCACGGTCTCGGTGCCGCTGGCCGCCGCGTCGTAGCCCTCCCGCTGGATCCGCTCGAGCACCTGCTGGGCGGCCAGGGACTGGTCCGTCTGCCACACGGCCCAGTTCGTCTGGGCTCCCACCGAGAGGCCGAGCCCCGCCACCGCCAGCATGCCGATCGCGAAGATCGTCAGCGCGATCAGGACCTCGATCAGGCCGAGGCCCGCCTCGCCGGAGCGCGGGCGTGGGCGTCTCCGCCCGCGACGTCCGCTTCGCCTCGATCCCGCGGTCCGGTTCGTCTCTTCCACCATCGTCTCTATCGTCCCTCTTTTTCCCGGTTCCGTCTCGCGCTACCGCGAGTCCGAGACCTGGTAGCGGCCGAGGGCGTTCACGGACACGGTCCGATCCCGGTCCCCGCGGCCCACGTCGATCTGCACTCCCGCCCCCGAGACCAGGAGGCCCCGGGAGTTGAAGGTCAGCGAGTCTCCCGTCGTCTTCACGTCCAGCCGGTCGAGGGGAAGCGACGACGTCCGGTCGAAGGAGCGCTGGAGCAGCACCGCGGCGCTCGTGTCGCGGACCATGTAGTTCCTCGAGTTCTCGTCGGCGATGAGGGAGACGTTGCTCCGCCGCTGGATGGCGTAGCTGCGCGTGAG
>CAYMQZ010000301.1:0-3096 GCA_964392705.1 uncultured Gemmatimonadota bacterium | reverse complement strand
CGCCCGCGAGCTGGGTCCGGGAACGAAGCGTGAGGAAGCGCTGCTGGCCGCCGCCGAGGCGTTCTACGCCGACCCCGACGCCGGGTGGTGGGACCGCATCCGCGGCTGGGCCGACGCCATGAGGGAAGCGCACGAGGCCCGGCCGGACGACATCGAGACGGCGGCGTTCTTCGCCCTCTCCCACCTCGCGACCGGGCCCGTCTCCGACGACCGGCTCGCCCACAACGCCCGGGCCGCCGAGGTCCTGCTCGAGATCCACGAGCGCGTCCCGACCCATCCGGGAGCGATCCACTACACGATCCACGCCAACGACGTGACGGGGCGCCAGGACGAGTCGCTGGACGTCGTGCGGAGCTACGACGACATCGCGCCGAGCGTTCCGCACGCGCTCCACATGCCCACGCATATCTTCGTGCGGCTCGGCGACTGGCCGGGCACGATCGAATGGAACCGGAAGAGCGCGGACGCGGCGCTCGACGTGTCGCCCGGGGAGGTGATCTCGCTCCACTACGCCCACGCGATGGACTACCTGCTGTACGCGCACCTGCAGCGGGGCGATGACGCCGCCGCGCGAGCGGTGCTCGAGGAGGCGCTCGGCGACCGGCCCCACGAGGAGGACTTCGCCAGCGCCTTCCACCTGGCCGCCATGCCGGCCCGCTGGGCGGTGGAGCGACGCGACTGGCAGGAGGCGGCGGCGATCGAGCCCCGGACGCCCGACTACCTGGCCTGGGACCGCTACCCGTGGCCGGAGGGGATCTCCTGGTTGGCGCGGGGGCTGGGCGCGGCGCACGCCGGCGATCTCGACGCGGCACGGGAGGCGGAGGCCCGGATGGAGGAGCTACGCTCGCGCGCCGAGGAGGCGGGCGAGCGCGAGTTCGCGGCCTACCTGGAGATCGACCGGCGGATCCTGGCTTCGGCGATCGCCCGGGCCAGCGGCGAGGATGAGCGGGCCGTCGAGCTGGCGCGGTCCGCCGCCGAGCTCGAGTCGACGACGCAGAAGAACCCGATCACGCCCGGTGCCCTGCTGCCGGCGTACGAGGCCCTGGGCGACCTGCTGCTGGCGCTCGAGCGGCCGGCGGAGGCGCTGGCCGCGTACGAGGCGTCGATGGAGGTCTGGCCCGGGCGGTTCAACACCCTGCTGGGCGCGGCGCGGGCGGCCCGCGCGGCGGACGACGAGGCCAGGGCCGAGATGTACTACGCCCGGCTGCTCGAAATCGTGGGCGATGCCGAGACGACCCGTCCGGGGGTCACCGAGGCGAGGGAGCGAGTGGGGACGAGAGGCTGAAAAGCGACAACAGGCTGAAAAGCGACGAGCGGCGGGAGGAGCAGAGAGAGGGCCGGCGGTCGGGAGCCGAAGCCGGCCCTCCGACCGCCCGGTCCGACGCCTACCACTCCTCCTCGTCGTCGTTTCCGCCCCCCCAGCGCTCTACCTCTTCCTCCTCCTCCTCGAACTCCTCCTCGTAGTCGTCCCAGTCGTCGTCGTCGTCGAGGTCCTCGTCCAAGTCGTCGTCGTCGAGGTCCTCGTCGTCCCACTCCTCCTCGTCGTCGTCCCAGTCGTCCTCCTCATCCTGGGCCCGAATCACGACGGTCCCTGCGGTCCACGGCTCCGAGAGAGTCGGGTCCAGCGCCTCGGTCCACATGTCGGCAGCCCTCCTGGGCGATGTGCGGGAAAAACGCGAACGCCGCCAAGGTAAGCGGGGGACCCCCTCTGTCAAGCCCGACGCCCGGTCCTCGTGGCGCGACCCCGGGCGACCATCGTGGCGCGCCCCGGGCGGCCATCGTCACGGCGGGGAGAGAAGCCCTCAGCGGGCGGCGGCCGCCCGCCGCTGGCGCTTCCGCTCGTGGGGGGTGAGCGCCCGCTTCCGCAGCCGAAGCGCGGCCGGCGTCACCTCGAGCAGCTCGTCCTCCTCGATGAACTCGAGCCCGAACTCGAGAGTGATCTCGCGGGGCGGCTCGAGCAGGATGTTCTCGTCGGCCCCGGCCGCGCGGACGTTCGTCAGCTTCTTCCCCTTGGTGACGTTGACTTCCATGTCCTCCTCGCGGGCGTTCTCGCCCACGATCATCCCGTCGTACACGGGGTCGCCGGGCCGCACGAACATCCGGCCCCGCTCCTGCAGGTTGAACAGGGAGTAGGCGGTGGCCGTCCCCTCGGCCATCGAGACGAGCGTCCCCGTCCGCCGACCCTGCAGCTCGCCGGCCCACGGCCGGTAGCCGTGGAACTGGCGGTGGAGCGTGCCCTCGCCCCGCGTGTCGGTCAGGAACTCGGAGCGGTAGCCGGTCAGCCCCCGCGAGGGCGCCAGGAAGCGGAGCCGCACCAGGCCGGCGGGGCCCTGGCCGGGCCGCAGCTCGACCAGCTCGCCCCGCCGCTCGCCCAGCTTGCGGATCACGGCGCCCTCCATTCCGGAGGGAATGTCGACCACGACCTCCTCGAACGGCTCCTCCACGCTCCCGTCGTCCGCCTCGCGGGTGATCACGCGCGGCCGGGAGACGGCGAACTCGTAGCCCTCGCGCCGCATCTGCTCCATGAGGATCGCCAGATGCAGCTCGCCCCGGCCCGAGACGCGGAAGCGGTCGGGGTCCCCGGTCTCCTCGACCCGGAGGGCCACGTTGGACTCGGCCTCGCGGAGGAGCCGCTGCCGGAGCTGCCGCGAGGTGATGTACTTCCCCGAGCGGCCCGAGAAGGGCGAGTCGTTCGGCCGGAACTCGACCGAGATCGTGGGGGGCTCGACCCGGATGCCGGCCAGGGGCGCCGGCCGCTCGGGGTCGCACAGGGTGTCGCCGATCTCGGCCTCCTCGACCCCGGCCAGGCACACGATCTCGCCCGCCGCGGCGGTCGCCGTCTCCTGCCGCCGGAGCCCCTCGAACGCGTACAGCTTCGTCACCCGCAACCGCTCCTCCGGCCCCACGGCCCCCAGCGGCCACAGCGCCACGGCGTCGCCCTCGGCCACCCGTCCGGCCTCGATCCGGCCGATCGCCAGCCGGCCCAGGTACGGCGATGCGTCCAGGGTGGAGACCAGCATCTGGAACGGGGCCTCGGCCGAGCCCGAGGGCGGCGGGATCGCCGCGGCGATCGCCCGGAAGAGCGGCTCGAGGTCG
>CAYMQZ010000300.1:0-3100 GCA_964392705.1 uncultured Gemmatimonadota bacterium | reverse complement strand
CAGCGGGCCCGCCCCCGGGACCTACTCAACCGCTGGATGGTGCCCCTGGACCGGGACGTGGACTTCCTCAGCCTGCCCATGGGGCACAAGCTGCCGGTCCCGTTCGAGTGCCTCCTCATCTTCGCCACCAACCTGGACCCCTCCGACCTGGTCGAGGAGGCGTTCCTGCGGCGGATCCGGTACAAGGTCCTGATCGGCAACCCCTCCCGCGACCAGTACGCCGAGATCTTCCGGCGCTGCTGCGAGGCCAGGGAGATCGAGTACGACGAGGGGGCCGTGGAGCGTATCTTCTTCGAGTATTACGGACGCAGGGGCATCGCTCCCCGGTCGTGCCACCCCCGGGACATCGTGAACCACCTCTGCGACCTGGGACAGTATCTGCAAGAGGCACCTCGATTGGACGAGGAATTGCTGGAAATGGCTTGTCAGTCGTACTTCCTGGACACCTCCCACGCGGAGGGGGAGGACGCTCATGTCGCCTGAGGCGACGCCCGACAACGAGAACGGAAGCGCCGGAGCGAAGCTGGGCGACGCCTGGTCCGAGCGCATCGCCGGTCCCGGCCGCGGGGCGCGCGCCGCGAGCGCCGCCGCGGGCGAAGAGGATCCGGTGGATGCCGCGATCGGCCGCCTGCGCGAGGAGGCGGTCCGCGCCGCCCGCGAGGACGCGTCCTCCGGATTCCCCCGCCCCGAGGGGAGCGGGATCACGGACTCCGAGTCCGACCTACGCGAGCGCTGCAAGGCGTTCTACGAGCGCTGGCAGGCCCGCGAGCGCCGGGCGCTGCACGACGCCGCGGCGGAGGAGGAGGAGAAGCTCACCGACAAGCTGGGCCGGGCCGGGCTCGAGATCGACCGGTTCGAACGCTTCACCAAGGAGCTCATCCGCCTCAAGGCGCGGCTGACGACCAAGCGGCACGAGGTCCGGCAGGAGCTCGCGGCCGAGAAGGCGGCCAGCCGGCCCCGGGGCATCCCCACCAAGGTGTACGTCCTGGCCATCGGCTTCCTGGGCGTGGTCGAGTTCTTCGCCAACGCCCCGGTGTTCGGCTCGCTCCTGCCCCGGGATGCGCTCACCGAGCAGCAGATGCGGCTCGTGATGGAGACGTCCTCGGGCTGGCTGGCCGGCGCCGAGCGGGTGCTGGCCCAGATCATCCTGCGGCCCGATGCCGCGCTGCTGGCCGCCGGCGTGGTCACCTTCCTCTGCGTGCTGGCCCACTTCTTCGGCCACTCCCTCCGCGAGTTCGTCATGCAGCGCGACGTCGAGTCGCGCCGGGAGACCGTGACGGGCCGCTCGCAGATGGAGAACATCGTCCCGATGGTCATCTCCGGGCTCGGGCTGATGCTCGTGCTCGGCGTGCTGTACGAGGCGCGCATCCGGCTGGGCGAGCGGGGCGAGCAGGAGTTCCAGGACGACATGAGCGTCGTCGAGGAGTTCGACCGGCGGGCGTTGCAGGCGCAGATGAACGGTGAGCTGCTGGAGGCGAACCGGCTCGAGAACCAGGCGGACGACATGCGGTCCGCCGCCGAGAACCTGCGCGAGTACACGCGGGCGATGAGCGGGCTCAGCTTCCCCATCCTGCTGCTGAACGCCACGCTCGTGCTGTGCGCGATCTCGGCCGCCTACTTCCACCGCAGAGACCGGCGCAGGGAGCACTTCAACGAGAACCCGTACGAAGACGAGCGGCGCGCCCTGATCGAGGGGGCGGAGTCCGCCGCCCGCGAGGTCTCGCGCCTGCTCTCCGAGTCGGTCCGGCACCTCCGGGGCCTGCGAACCCTGTACGCGACCGACCCCTCGCGGGACGGCCGGCAGATCATCCACCAGCTCGAGGCCGTGGTGGCCCTCTACCGCGCCGAGAGCGTGCGGGCCAGGGACATGGATCCGAACGCCCTGCCCGGCTTTTCCGAAGGCGTGAAGCTGGGCATCGAGCCTCCCGGAAACGGCTCGTCCATCGTCTCCCGCGATCCCGCCGAGTACGAGCGGGAGCGCGAGGAGCTGCGGCAGCGGTTCGAGAAGGTGCGGCGGCACTTCAACGAGGAAGCGGTGGCGTGGTGAGGGAGGCGAGTCCCGCGGCTCGCCCGGCCTCCTGGCTGCTGCTCGCCCTTCCCTTCGCCCTCGCCTGCAGCGGCGGTGAGGCGGCGGACAATCCCGGGACGGACGACGACGGGCCCGCCGACGAGCCCAGGGAGCTGGTGATCTTCGTCTACGATCGCTCCTGGAGCATCCCCGACCACACGCTCGAGATGGCGCGACAGCTCACGAACCAGCGGCTCCAGGGGCTGGGCCACGGCGACCGGATCGCGGCCGTCCAGGTGCTGCAGCGCTCGCTGGCCGAGCCCCCCCTGCGCTGGTCCCAGCAGGTGCCCGAGCGCGAGTACGAGGCGGCGGCGATCCGGGCGGACTCGGTGTCCAGGGAACGCTTTCTCGCGGACGTGCGGGCCTACCTGCAACCGTACAGCGAGCCGAAGGACCGGGAGGACATCGGCGGCACCGACCTGCTCTCCACCCTGCACGACGTGGCCGCCGAGCTCCGTCCGTACCGGGAGCGACGGACCACCCTGTACCTGTTCTCCGACATGCTCCAGTCGACGCCCGAGATCGAGATGGAGGGCCTGCGGAACATGCCCCCGAGCGACTGGGTGTCGCGCAGGAAGGCCGAGGGGCGGCTTCCCGACCTGAGGGGCCTGTGCGTCGTGATCGTCGGCGCCCGGGTCGACACGGACGCGGGACAGCGGGTGAAGGCGTTCTGGAAGGACTACTTCGAGGCGACGGGCGCCACGCTGCTGGAGGAGAACTACATGCTTCGGCCCGTCGAGCTGCCGGCGCATCCCTGTCCGAGCGCGAGCTGACGTCGTAGCGTTGCACGGCTCGACCGGTGAGCCCCTTTTCCACCGTGGCGGCCTCGCGTCGCCGATGCGGTCCCCCGCAAGGAGGCGGACATGAACCGGAAGGCCCTCTACTCCATCCTGATCGTCGTCTTCCTGGTGATCCTGATCCTGCAGTTCACCTGACCCGACCGCGGGCGACGCGGGAGGCGGGGGGCGGCCGGACGCGCCCTCGTCGCTTCCCGTGACCTGCCCGTGCCGGCACCGGTGACGCGCGCCGCTT
>CAYMQZ010000299.1:0-3102 GCA_964392705.1 uncultured Gemmatimonadota bacterium | reverse complement strand
TCGCGAATCTCCGGCGGCCCCAGCACCTCGGCGTCCGGGCCGTAGACCAGCACGTCCGTCACCTCCCCCACTCCGACGCCTCCATGAATACGGGACCTGCCGGCCGAGGAAAAGCGCCACGACCGAAGAGTACCCGAAGGCTGTGACAGCGGGGGAACGGGCGACAGGCGTCCGGGGACGAGCCATCCGGTTGTCGAGCCACCCGCTCTGCGTGTAGATTCCGATATTCAGAGATTCGGAAAATGAGGCTACGATGAGAGAGACGACCAGAGTCGGCAAGAGGGGCACGTTGGTGATTCCGGCGGCGCTCAGGCGCCGCTTCGGGCTCGAGGAGGGGTCGACCGTGATCGCCGAGGCGAGGGAGGAGGGAATCCTGATCCGGCCCGCCGCCGTGCTTCCGCTCGAAACCTATTCGCCGGAGCGGAAGGCCGAGTTCCTGCTCTCAAACGCCGTGGGCGCCAACGACTACGCCGCAGCCCGAGAGGAGGTGCGGCAGCTGGGCCTGGATCCGGACGAGATCGCACACGAGCGACCGCCGGACGCCTGAGGCGAATCAGGGTTGGACCGCCTCTTCCTCGACGCGAACGTGCTCTTCTCGGCCGCCTACCGGAAGCAGGCGGCGGTCGGCCGGTTGTGGGAGCTGAAGGACGTCCGCCTGCCGACCTCCGCTTACGCGATCGAGGAAGCCCGCCGCAACCTGGACCGGCCCTCGCAGATCGCGCGCCTCGAGGCGCGCGTGGCGAACCTCACGATCGTCCCTTCCCTGCCCGATCGTCCGCTGCCTCGGGGCCTCACGCCGCCGGAGAAGGACCGTCCGATCCTGCTGGCGGCCCTGCACATCGACGCCACCCACCTCCTGACGGGCGACCTCACCCACTTCGGGCCGCACCTGGGGGAAGAGGTGGAGGGCCTGCTGATCCTCACCCCCGGGCGGTACCTGGCCGCGAGGTAGGCAGGCGGGGCGAAGGCGGGGATGCAGGAGGGGGACAGCCGCTCAGGCCGAGCAGTCCACGCAGGTGGCCGTCTCGGGGAAGACGAGCAGCCGGTCGAAGGGGATCTCGCCGCCGCACTCGATGCAGAGGCCGTAGACGCCCTCCTCCAGCCGCTGGAACGCGCGCAGGAGCCCGCCGAGCTGGATCTGCTCGCGCTCCCGGAGGTTCCGGGTGAGGGCCTGGTTCTGGAGCTCGTCGATGCGAGAGAGGCGGCCGACCGCGCCCGGATCGAGCTCGACGGGCCGGAGGCCTTCGTCCGTCACCCGCATGCTTCGCTCCAGGCGCTCGAGCTGGCGGAGGACCTCGCGGCGGAGGGTCTCGATCTCCTCCGCGGAGAGATGGGTCGGCCCGGCCACCTTCGATTCGGGTCGCGAAGCGTCCCTCGGCCCCGACTCCGACACGTCCCTTCCCTCCTCCAGCCGGTTGCGATGACAGCGCGCCGCGCCCCGGCGGCAACGGGAGATGCGCGGGGGTCCCGCCGCGCCTCGACCCGGAGGCGCTACCCTGGCCGTGGGGATTCGATCCGACCCCCCGGGCCGAGCACGGCGGCGTCCAGATAGTCTCCTACCCGATGAAGCGGGAGGCGTACGAGCGGAAGGTGAAGCCGCGCGTCCAGGAAGACCGCTACATGCTGGCCGAGCTCAAGGTCGGCGAGCCCATCTCGGCCATCGACATGGGCCTCGCGCCCGGGGGCCGCATGCGGCAGGAGATCTACGACGACCCCTACGAGCTCCAGGACTGGGACACGCGACACGGGAGCCGCTGCTTCATCCACCTGGCCAACGCCTTCGTGTGGCGCGCGATCACGAAGGAGCGGCCCCCGACCGTGCCACCCACGGCCAAGGAATACTCGGACGCCGCTCTTCCCTGGTTCGAGTACTACGCGGCGGACGTGAAGGCGCTGGAGGGATCGGAGACGCTCGCGGGACTGAAGAGCGTGGCGAAGATGGGCGACGAGAAGGGCGACGTGCCCCTGCCGGAGAACGAGTCCGTGGATCCGGAGCGGATCGTGAAGCTCAGGGAAGCCATGGCGGAGAACCAGGTGCGGGAAGGGGCGTTCTGAGAAGGCGCGGGTGGTCCGACGCCCGGTCCACCGATCGACGCAACGCGGGCGTGCCGTCCGTGACCGCACGCGTCGTACCGTGCGAGTCCGCCGGACCCGTACGTCGCGCGCCACGGTGCAGACCCGGGTGCCAGATCACGCCTTCCAGGCGCTCCCGAGGCTCGGTCGTTGCCTCCAGGGCGAGAATCTCACGCCGGAGTCGTCGTAGCGATCTTCTACCGCCCGCCCCTCCCCGCCGCATGGAACCATTCCAGAGTCGCTACAGGCGTCGACCTTGAAGAACCTGAATCAGGACGACGACGAGCCCGATGACCAGGAGGAGATGAATGAGTCCGCCTCCTGTCCCGGTGAAAAAACCAAGAAGCCAGAGAACGACCAGGATGAGCGCGATGGTCCACAGCATCCTTCTTCTCCTTTCGTCTTGAGCTGCGAAGCAGCGGTTCGGCAGCCCACACCAGGTCCACCGCGCGGCCTTCGCGGAGACAGTGCGCCGGGATGTCTGCGATGGGCTGCCGAAGTCCAGGCAAGTTAGCCAACTCGGATGCCATTTTCCAGTGGTTCCTGGCTTCGTCCGGAGTGATCCGATCCGGAGCGCCGGACGGCCCGGTGACGTCCGGGCCACACGGGCTTGTCTGCGACTCCAAAGCTAAGTGCTCCGTTTCTTAAGTATGCCGACGCACGGAGGGCGCCGCTGCGCGCTCCGCCCGTCGATCAGGCTCGCGATATCGCCGCGAGTCGCTCCGCAAGCGAGGAGCCCGCGGATGAGTAGATCCACCGAGACGGCCGCGTCGCTCGCTTCCACCCGAGGAAGTCCTCCCCTCCCTCGACGGCCCAGCCGGCTTCCTCGAGTCGGCTCTTCTTCCGCTCGTTCATCTCAACGCTCGCTCCGTCCAAGCTCATCGTACCTGCGCAGTCTTTTCTTGGAGCTCTCGATGACCCTCTTCGGCGTCTTCCGAGACCTCTTTTCGAACACCTCGACGATCACGATCGCGTCCGGATCCCGTCCGGTAGACCATGCGCCCCGTCTTGTTCGCGTCTCCGGACCGT
>CAYMQZ010000298.1:0-3109 GCA_964392705.1 uncultured Gemmatimonadota bacterium | reverse complement strand
TCCACGTCTACGGGGGCACGGAGCGGATGTTCAGGACCGTGTGGTCCCGCTTCGGGCTCGACTTCACGTTCGTGGACACGGCCGACCCCGACGCGCTGCGGGACGCGGTGCGCCCGGAGACGCGCCTCGTGCACATCGAGACGCCCAGCAACCCGATGATGCGGGTCTCCGACATCGCGGCCTGCGCCGAGATCGCGCGCGCCGCCGGGGCGCTGCTCTCGGTGGACAACACCTTCGCCACCCCGTATCTGCAGCGGCCGCTCGAGCTCGGGGCCGACGTCGTCATGCACTCGACGACCAAGTACCTGGGCGGCCACAGCGACGTGATCGGGGGCGCCCTGGTCACGAACGACGACGAGCTGGGCGAGGCGTTCCGCTACCAGCAGAAGTCGACCGGCGGCGTGCCGGGACCGTTCGACTGCTGGCTCGTGCTCCGCGGCACCAAGACGCTGCACGTGCGGATGGAGGCCCACTGCCGCAACGCGGCCCGGGTCGCGTCCTTCCTCGAGGAGCAGCCGGGGGTCGAGCGCGTCCTCTACCCGGGCCTGCCCTCGCACCCGCACCACGAGCTGGCGAAGCGGCAGATGCGCGACTTCGGCGGCATGCTCTCCGTCGACCTCGGCTCGGCCGAGCGGGCGGAGCGGTTCGCGACGGCCACCCGCGTCTTCGCCCTCGCCGAGAGCCTGGGCGGGGTCGAGAGCCTGCTCTCGGTGCCGGCGGCGATGACCCACGCCTCGGTGCCGGAGGAGAAGCGCGAGCGGATGGGCCTCGGACCGGGTCTCGTGCGGATCAGTGTCGGGATCGAGGACCCCGAGGACCTGGTCGAGGACCTGGAGCGGGCGCTCGCCGCCCGCGGGGAGCCCGTAGCGGCGAACTGAAACAGGGAGTCCGGCGGGAGCGTACATCGAGACGTGCGAGCGAAGGCGTCCTTCGGGCGCCTCCCTCCCCCACGAAGCCCGGGAGAAGACGACGATGAACCAGCCCACCGAGCCCACCGAGCCCGGCTCCGCCGGCACGCAGCGCAGGATCCTCACCCAGATCAGCCCCCTGGCCTGGGAGCACCCGGCCGACCGGGCGGCGCTCAACGCGCTGCGCAAGGTTCCCGGCTTCGACCTGGCCCTCAAGAAGGTGTTCGGGCTGTTCGGCGAGCGGGCCCTCCGGCTCGCCTTCAAGGCCAACGCCGTGAAGGTGACGGAGAAGCAGTATCCGTGGATCCACGACCGCCTGCTGCGGGTGTGCGAGGTCCTGGACGTGGAGGAGCCGCCCGAGCTGTACGTCTCCCAGACGCCCATCGTGAACGCGGGCGCGGTGGGCATGTCGAAGCCGTTCATCGTGCTCAACTCCTCCATGCTCGAGGTGCTGGGCCCGGACGAGGTGGAGGCGGTGGTCGCGCACGAGGTGGGGCACATCCTGAGCGGCCACGTGCTCTACCGGACCCTGCTCATCCTGCTCCTCAACCTGGTCGTCTTCCGCTACACGCTGGCCGGGCTGGCCGTGCGGCCGATCCTCATGGCCCTGCTCGAGTGGTACCGGAAGAGCGAGCTCTCCTCCGACCGCGCGGGCCTGCTGGGCGTCCAGGACCCCGAGGTGTCGATGCGGGCCCTGATGCACTTGGCCGGCGGGATGCGGGGCCAGACCCTGGACCTGGACGAGTTCGTGGACCAGGCCGAGGAGTACCGGGAGGGCGGCGAGCTGCTGGACTCCGTGTACAAGGTGCTGAACGTGCTCGGGCAGACGCATCCGTTCGCCGTCGTCCGGGTGGCCGAGCTCAAGGACTGGATCGACACGGGCGCCTACGACCGGATCCTGGACGGCGAGTACCAGCGGCGCGGCGAGGAGGACACGCGCCCCTACCGCCAGGACCTGGCGGAGGCGCTCTCCGGGTACAAGGACACCGCGAAGGAGATCCTCGACGAGGTGGACGCGGCCGTCGACCGCGTCCGCGACCGGATCAGCGACGTGTGGCAGCGGACGAAGACGCCGCGGTGAAACTCCTCGTGGTCGGGGGCGGCGGGCGTGAGCACGCCCTGGTCGACAAGCTCCGCCGGGACGCCCCGGAGGCCGTGCTCTTCGCCGCCCCCGGAAACCCGGGAACCGCGGAAATCGCCAAGAATCTCCCGATCGGGAACTCGGATCTGGACCGGCTGGTGGACTTCGCCGACTCCGAGGGCGTGGACCTCACCGTCGTGGGGCCCGAGGTGCCGCTCGCGGCCGGGATCGCCGACCTCTTCACGACCCGCGGGCTCCCGATCTTCGGGCCCACCCGCGCGGCGGCGCGCATCGAGGCCTCGAAGGCGTTCGCCAAGCGACTGATGCGCGAGCGGGGGGTGCCCACCGCCCCGTTCGAGATCTTCGACGACGCGGACCGGGCACTCTCGCACGTCGACTCGCTGGATCCCCCCTTCGTCGTCAAGGCCTCGGGCCTGGCGGCCGGCAAGGGCGCCATCGTGTGCGAGAGCCGGGAGGCGGGGCGTCGAGCCGTGGCCGAGATCATGGTCGAGGAGCGCTTCGGGACGGCCGGCGAGGAGGTGGTGATCGAGGCGTTTCTCGAGGGCGAGGAGCTCTCGGTCTTCTTCCTGACGGACGGCGAGCGGGCGGTGGCGCTCGCCCCGTCGCGCGACTACAAGCGGGTCAGGGAGGGCGATGAGGGGCCCAATACCGGCGGCATGGGCGCCTACGCGCCGGCGGGCCCCTCGGCCCACGGGCCGTTCGCGCCGGAAGGGGACCGGACGCGCGCCGCCGCCCGGGAGGCCGTGGTCGAGAGGACGCGGCGCGAGATCGCGCTGCCGGTGCTTGAGGCCCTGCTCGAGCGGGGGACCCCCTACCGCGGCCTCCTCTACTGCGGGCTCATGCTCACCGAGGAGGGGCCGCAGGTGGTCGAGTTCAACTGCCGCTTCGGGGACCCCGAGGCCCAGGTCGTCCTCCCGCTCACGACTTCCAGCCTGCTCGAACCCATGCTGGCGGTCGCCCGGGGCGAGGGGATCGGGAGCTGGCGCCCGGCCCCGGCCGAGCGCGCCGGCTCTCGCGTCGACGCCGGGCCGAGGGCGGCGCTCATCACCGTGCTCGCGAGCGCCGGCTACCCCGGAAGCTACGAGAAGGGGAAGCCGGT
>CAYMQZ010000297.1:0-3109 GCA_964392705.1 uncultured Gemmatimonadota bacterium | reverse complement strand
GGCGAGCGCCGGATCGGGACAGGCCGGAGCGCGAGACAGGGCGCGTGGGAGATCCGAGCTGTTGCAACGACCCCACGAAAGCACCGCGATCGACTCGGGCTTCGGCGTCTCTTCGGGGTCGCGCGCCCCGGAAATCGCTCCCACCGTTCCAGCCGGGTGGGGATGGCCCTCTTCTGTCGCGCGGGCGCGGCGGCGGGGCCGCGGCGGCGGCGCCACGCCTTTGCGGCGAGCGGGCCTGGTCGAATAGAATCGCGCACCTTTCAGCCCCGAACCCAAGGAGACGCCCGTTGCGACACGAACTCGGACGTGCCAGGCTCTCGATCGCCCCGATGCTGGCCGCGCTCCTGTCGCTCGCGGGGCTCGCGGCGACCGCGGCCGGCCCGGCCGGGGCCCAGACGGCCGCGCAGGCGCGGGGGCTCCCCCGGATCTCGCCGGAGGGCTGCCGGGGCGAGATGGACGCGCGGCTCGCCTTCGGGCTCTGTCCCGACAGCACCTTCGACTTCTACGCCGAAGGTCCCTACCGCCCCGGCATCCCGACGCCCGAGGAGGTCCTGGGTTATCCGATCGGAAGCTGGCACACGACGTACGGCCGCATGGAGCGCTACCTGGGCGCACTGGCCGCCGCCGCGCCCGAGCGGGTCCGCGTCTTCGATTACGGACGGAGCGTCGAGCGGCAGACGATGCACCTCGTCGCCGTCTCCTCGGAGGCCAACGTGGCCCGGCTCGACGCCATCCGCTCCGACCTCCAGCGCCTGGCGGACCCCCGGGCGACCTCCGCCTCCGAGGCGGCCGCGATCGCGGCTCGAACGGCGGTCGTCGTGTGGCTGAACGCGGCCAACGATGGCAACGAGACGGCCGCGTTCGAGGCGGCCATGCAGATCGCCTATCAGCTGGCGGCGGGAGAGGGCGACCGGACGCGGCGCCTGCGCGAGGGCTCCGTCACGCTCATCAACCTCGCGCACAACCCGGAGAGCCACGAGCGGTTCGTAGCCTGGTACAACGCCTTCGTCGCGGGCGATGCGGACCCGGCGGCCCTGGAGCACCGCGCTCCCTGGGGCATGAGCACCAACAACAACCACTATCAGATCGACCTCAACCGCGACGGCCTGGGGCTCACCCAGGACGAGAGCCGCGCCGTGGCCGCCGAGCTCCAGCGCTGGCGACCGCAGGTGTTCGTGGACCTCCACGGACAGACCACGCAGACCTTCTTTCCACCTCCGGCACCGCCCGTCAGCCCCGTCTATCCGGAACAGTTCGAGAAGTGGCTCGAGGTCTTCGGGCAGGAGAACGCCGCCGCGTTCGATCGGCACGGCTGGAGCTACTACGTACGCGACATCTTCGACCTCTACTACCCGGGCTACTGGGACACGTATCCGGGCCTGCACGGCGCGACCGGCATGACCTACGAGACCGACGGCGGGGGGTCCAAGGGCGTGCGCTGGCGCCGTGACGACGGGACGATCCTCAGCTTCGCCGACGGGATCGCCCATCACTTCGTGGCCGGGCTGACGACGGTGGAGACGGCCGTCGCGCACCGGGAGGAGCGGCTGCGGGACTACCACGCCTTCTTCGCCCAGGGCCTGGCCGAGGCCCGGCAGCGCCCGCTCAGGACGGTCGTGCTGCTCCCGGGATCGGACCCTGGCCGCGCCGCGCGGCTGGCCACGACGCTGCTTCGTCACGGAATCAACGTCTCGCGCGTCACGCGACCGACGGCGCTGACGGGAAACGACTATCTGTCCGGCCGCTCCGCGCAGCGCCCGATCCCGGAGGGCGCCTACGTGGTGGACCTGGTCCAGCCGAACGCCATCCTGGCGAGAACCCTGGTGGCGCCGGCGATCGACCTGCCTACCGAGTTCCGCGAGACCGAGCTTCGCCGCTTCGCCCGCAACGCCCGGCTTCCCGAGGGGGAGCGCGAGGAGCACGAGTTCTACGACGTGACCGCGTGGAGCCTCCCCCTGGCCATGGGCGTCGACGCCGTGTGGGCGGCGGCAGCGCCCGCGCTTCCCACGGAGCCGCTGGCCCTGCCCGACGGGGCGCGGAAGGCTCCGGGCGGCTGGGAGGCCGACGTGGCGTGGCCGCGGGAAGGCGGGACCACGGGACGGGCGGGAAGCGCCTACGTATGGTCGCCCGGGTCGGATGGCGCGTACCGCCTGCTCGCGCGCCTGCTGGACGAGGGGTTCCACGTGGCGGTGAGCGGTCGCCCCATGCTGGTCGGTAGCGAGCCGTTCCCGAGAGGAAGCTTCATCGCCCGGATCGGCCGCAACCCGCCGGAGCTCCACGAGCGGATCGACGCGCTCGCCCGCGAGGCGGGGGTCCGCGTCCTCGCGGCCCGGACGGCCTTCCCGGAGCGGGGCCAGGCCGGGACGGGCTCCGAATCCACGCGCTCGCTGACGCCCCCGCGGCTCGCCGTGCTCGCGGGGGACGGCGTGCGCATCACCTCGTTCGGATCGCTCTGGTTCACCCTGGAGCGCCGGCTCGGCCAGCCGTTCACGGCGCTTCGGACGAGCGATCTCGGAGGGCGCGCGCTCGACCGGTTCGACGTCGTCGTCCTCCCGGACGGCTTCTACGGGGAGGTCTTCGGAGACGAGGAGCTCGAGGGCCTCCGCGGCTGGGTCGACGGCGGTGGGACGCTGGTGGCGCTCGGGCGGGCGGCCCGGTGGGTCGCCGGCCGCGACCTCGGCACCTCCCACGCCGAGCCCGACACGGCCGCCCCGCCCGCCGACACTCTCGCCGCCATCCTGCGGCGGATCGACGCCGCGATCCCTGGCTCGCCGGACCCGGTTCCGCTGGAGAGCCCGCAGGCCCGGCCCGACGCGCCGGTGCCCGTCCCCGGGGCGTTTCTCCGCGCCCGTCTGGACGACCGCCATTGGCTGACCCACGGCTACGAGACGGCTCTCGCCAGCCGACCGCGCGGGGAGACCGGGGGAGGCGGGGGCGCGGGCGGGGAGACGCCGCGCCCCGAAGCCGAGCTCGCGCTGCTCGTGAACGGCCTGCCGCTGCCCATCGCCGAGCGGGGGGCCAATCCCGTCGTGTTCGCGGAGGGAGAGCGCCTCGTGGTGAGCGGCCACTCCTGGCCCGACAACACGCAGCGGACCTACGCGGCTCGGCC
>CAYMQZ010000296.1:1592-3157 GCA_964392705.1 uncultured Gemmatimonadota bacterium | reverse complement strand
TGCTCGGCTCGGGGGCGGGAATCTCCCCGGCCGGACCGGGGGCGTCAAGCGGGCGGGACCCCTTCCGTCGCCACTCCGGGATCGGCCGTCGAGCCCAGCGCCAGCGGCGGTCGCCGGCCCGACCACGGCCGCGCCTCCTCGATCTGGGCCGCGAGCCGGAAGAGCGTGGCCTCCTCGCCGTAGCCGGCGGCGATCTGCACGCCGATCGGGAGGCCGTCCCCCGTCCAGGCGAGCGGCAGCGACGCCGCGGGCTGTCCCGTGAGGTTGAAGAGCGGGGTGTTCGGGATCGGCTCGAGCACCTTGACCTGGAGCTCGTCGAACAGGCGGCGTAGGAGCGGTCCGGCCGGCACCCGGGTGGCGATCCGCAGCAGGGCCCTTTCGAGCGGCGTGGGATCCAGCTCGCCCAGCGGCCAGGGCGGACGGGCGAGCGTCGGGGTGAGCAGCACGTCGTAGCTCTGGTGAAAGCGGGCCATGCCAAGGCCGGCCCGCCGCATCGCCGCCCACGCGCCGGCCATCACGTCCCCGCCCGTCCGCCGCCCCACCAGCCCCAGGAACCAGGTCAGGAGCTCGTACTCGTCGGGCGACGGCGGGCGACCCGTGAGCGCCTCGCCCTCATCGATCAGGAAGGCGGTCTCGGCGGCTGCCAGGCGCACGAACGCCTCCCGCACCGCCGGCCCGTGGAGATCGGGTTCCGCTTCCTCCACCTCGTGCCCGAGCTCCGCGCACAGGCTCGCCGCCTCCCGGGCCGCCCGCGCGCACTCCGGATCCATGCGGTCCCCCAGGAGCGGTCGGGTCGTGAAGGCGATTCGCAGGCGCCCCGGATCCGCTCCGACCTCGTCGCGGAACGGCCGCTCGGGCGGCGGCGCGACGTAGGGCGCCCCCGGGGCGGCCCCCGCCGTCGCGTCCAGGAAGGCCGCGCTGTCGCGCACCGAACGCGTGAGCACGTGGTCGACCGAGAGGCCGAACCACGACTCGCCGATCGAGGGGTCCTGTGGCGTCCGGCCACGACTGGGCTTGAGGCCGAAGATGCCGCAGGCGGAGGCCGGGATCCGGATCGACCCCCCGCCGTCGTTCCCGTGGGCGACGGGCACCATCCGCGAGGCGACGGCGGCCGCCGAGCCGCCGCTCGAGCCTCCGGCCGTCCGCGCGGGGTCCCAGGGATTCCGGGTCGCGCCGTGCAGCTCGGGCTCCGTGGTGGGGGCGAGGCCCAGCTCCGGCGTGTTCGTCTTGCCCACCACGATCAGTCCCGCCCCCAGGTAGCGCCGCACGAGCTCGGAATGGCTCTCCGGGGCCCAGCCGACCCGCGAGCGCGAGCCCGCCGTCTGCGGCGCGCCGGCGTACCACGGCCCCAGGTCCTTGAGGAGGAAGGGGACGCCACGGAACGGCCCGTCGGGAAGCTCGCGCCCGGCGCGGGCCACGGCCTCGTCGAACAGGGGGTGCACGAGGGCGTTGAGCGCGGGATCGAGCCGCTCGACCGCGTCGATCGCCGTCCGGACCAGCTCTCCGGGGTGCACCTCGCCGCGCCGGACGAGCTCGGCGAGGCCGGTGGCGTCGAGCTCGGCGTA
>CAYMQZ010000296.1:0-1492 GCA_964392705.1 uncultured Gemmatimonadota bacterium | reverse complement strand
CTCCGCTTGAAAGGGCTCGGCGGCCCGGCGATCTTGCGCGCCGTGAGCGCCGCACGGGGTTCCCCGGAGCAGGAGGCACGGGAGGCCGCCGCCGACCTCGACCGAGAGGAGGCCGAGCGGCGGGTCGAGGAGCTTCGCGAGGAGATCCGCCGGCACGACTACCTGTATTACGTGAAGGACGCTCCCGAGATCTCCGACCGGGAGTACGACCGGCTGTTCCACGAGCTGGTCGCTCTGGAGGAGCGCTACCCGGACCTCCGCTCCCAGGACTCGCCCACCCAGCGGGTGGGGGCGCAGCCGCTGGATGAGTTCCCCACCCTCGAGCACGCGGCCCCCATGCTGAGCCTGGACTCGGGAGCCGAGGAGGCCTCCCTCCGGCGGTTCGACGAGCGCGTGCGGAAGGGGCTGGCCAGGAACGGGCGGGACCCGGAGGAGGTGGAGGTCCGCTACGTGCTGGAGCCCAAGCTGGACGGCGCGTCGGTCGAGCTGGTGTACGAGCGAGGCGGTCTCGTGCGGGCCGCCACGCGCGGCGACGGCTACCGCGGCGAGGGGATCACCGAGAACGTGCGGACGATCCCCGCCGTGCCGCTCCGCCTGCGCGAGGACCAGCGGGAGGCCCCGCCGTTCCTGTCCGTGCGGGCCGAGGTGATCATGCGGATCGGGGCCTTCGAGGAGCTGAACGAGCGGCTGATGGCCGAGGGGAGGACCCCGTTCGCCAACCCGCGGAACGCGGCCGCCGGCTCGCTGCGCCAGCTCGATCCCGGCGTCACCGCCGAGCGGCCGCTGGACATCTACGCCTACGACATCCTGGCCGCCGAGGGCGTCGAGGTCGAGATGCAGGAGCAGGCGCTGGCGGCGCTCACGGGCTGGGGGTTCCGGGTGAATGAGCTGGTCCGTACGGCGGAGTCCGCCGACGAGATCCTGGAGTTCCACGCCGAGCTCGAGGCGAGGCGCGACGATCTGGACTACGAGATCGACGGGGTGGTGGCGAAGCTGGACGACCTGGCCGCCCGCGAGAAGCTGGGCGCCACCTCGCGGCACCCGCGCTGGGCCTACGCGCACAAGTTCCCCCCGCGGAAGCAGGTGACGCGGGTCCTGAAGATCGTGCCCAGCGTGGGCCGGACCGGGATCGTGACCCCGATCGCGATGCTGCGGCCGGTGGACATCGGAGGCGTGACGGTGAGCCGCGCCAGCCTCCACAACCGCGAGGAGGTGGCCCGGAAGGACGTGCGCGAGGGCGACGACGTGCGGGTCCAGCGGGCCGGCGACGTGATCCCCCAGGTCGTCCAGCGGATCGAGGAGGAGGGCGAGGAAGCCGACGAGCGGGCCGAGCCGTGGTCGATGCCGTCGGAGTGTCCCTCGTGCGGGACGGAGCTGGTCGAGCGGGGACCCTACACGGTCTGCCCCAACAGCTTCGAGTGCCCCGCCCAGCTCGCTGGCCGTCTCCAGCACTTCGGCTCGCGCGGCGCGCTGGACATCGAGGGCCTGGGCG
>CAYMQZ010000295.1:2079-3182 GCA_964392705.1 uncultured Gemmatimonadota bacterium | reverse complement strand
CGGGGCGCCCAGACCGAGGAGGCCCGGGTCAACGTCCAGTTCGAGGACACGGGCATCATCCTCGAGGTGACCCCGCACATCACGAACAACAACCAGATCCTGCTCGACCTGGCGGCGGAGCGCTCGAACCTCGAGGTCGGGCTGGCCGACGTGGGCTTCATCTTCAACAAGCAGATCGGACAGACGCGCCTCCTCCTGAACGACGGCGAGACGGCCGTGATCGGCGGCCTGACGCTCAGCGAGGTGACCCGCAGCGAGAGCGGGATCCCCGGGCTGATGAACATCCCGCTGCTCGGGAACATCTTCCGGACGACCAAGGAGAACGAGGTCAAGCAGGACCTGATCATCCTGGTCACGCCCCACATCGTGTTTCCGAGGGAGGCCGGCAGCTAGGCCCGCTCGGGGGCGGCCCCCGCCCGCACGATCCGGGGCCCCGGGAGGAGGGAGCCTGACGGCTTTTCTCCCTTCCCGGGGCTCCCGTACATTGGCCCGGCGCTCGTCGCCGGGCCTTTTTCATGTGTTCGTCGTCGCGGCCCGGCGCTCCACCGGGTCTTTTTCCGGGACGATTCGTCGGGAGGACGATGCTGGACCATTTCCGCTTCACCACCGCCGGGGAGTCGCACGGCAAGGGCGGGCTCGTGATCGTCGAGGGCGTGCCCGCCGGGCTCCCGCTTCTTCCCGAGCAGATCGCCACCGAGCTGGCGCGCCGGCAGGGGGGACATGGCCGGGGCGGCCGGATGGCGATCGAGAAGGACGCGGGCGAGATCCTGAGCGGCGTGCGGCTGGGCGAGACGCTCGGCTCCCCCCTGGCCGTGTGGCTCCGGAATCGGGACTTCGAGAACTGGAGGGTGCCGATGTCCGTCGAGCCCCGACCGGAGGCGGACGACGAGGCGCTGCGGCGCGTGCACCTCCCCCGTCCGGGCCACGCGGACCTGGTGGGCGTGCTGAAGTACGACCGGGCCGATGCCCGGGACGTCCTGGAGCGCTCCAGCGCCCGGGAGACGGCGGCCCGGGTGGCCGCCGGGGCGGTCGCCAAGCGCCTGCTGGCCGAGTTCGGGGCGAGCGTCGAGAGCCACGTCGTGGCCCTGGGCGGGATCGAGGCC
>CAYMQZ010000295.1:0-1979 GCA_964392705.1 uncultured Gemmatimonadota bacterium | reverse complement strand
CGGGCTTTCCGTCGCGCATCGTGCTGGTCGGGTTCATGGCGGCCGGAAAGACGACGGTGGGCCGGCGCCTGGCCCAGCGCATCGGATACGGGTTCATCGACCTCGACGAGGAGGTGGAGCGCCTGGCCGGCCGCCCGATCCCGGAGGTCTTCCGCCGGGAGGGCGAGCCGGCGTTCCGGCGGCTCGAGGCGCGGGCCACCCGCGATCTGGACGGTGTCGAGCGGGTCGTCGTGGCGGCGGGAGGAGGCTGGATGGCCCGGCCCGAGCTCCGCGACCGCTGGCCCGATGCCGTCCGGGTGTGGCTGAAGGTGGAGCCGGCGGAAGCGGTGAGCCGGCTCGAGGGCGTCCTGGCGGGTCGTCCTCTGCTGGATGCGGAAGACCCGGTCGCGGCGGCCCGCCGCCTGCTGGCCGACCGCGAGTCGGCCTACGGCCGCGCCGAGCTGGCCGTGGAGACGGAGGGCCGCGGTCCGGACTCGATCGTCGCCGAGATCGTGGAGCGTCTGGCCGCGGACCGTTAGCGTCCGACCGCGGGCCGCCGGTGCCCGTTAGCCCCGCCCCGCGAGCCGCCGGAGAAGGGCGGCACGGAACCTGGCGGGGGGCACCCGCTTACTAGGAGGTCGCGCCCTGCGCCCGTCCGGGCCGTGCCAGCTCGCTTCGGCCCGCGGCGGCTCCGGGCGACCATCGAAGATCGACCGGAGCGCGATTAAGACCCGAGTCGAGGATACACGGAGAGTGAGCCGCAACAACGGAGAAAGCCAGCTCGTCATCGTCGAGTCGCCCGCCAAGGCGCGGACGCTCGGACGGTACCTGGGCGAGGGATATCGCGTCGAGGCGTCCGTCGGACACGTGAAGGACCTGCCGAAGACGCCGAAGCGGACGAAGTACGGCGTCGATGTGGAGAACGGCTTCGAGCCCGAATGGGTGATCATCCGCGGCAAGAACAAGATCATCCAGCAGCTCCGCAGGGCGGCCCGTGACGCCGACCGGATCCTGCTCGCCACGGACCCCGACCGCGAGGGCGAGGCGATCGCCTACCACATCGCCGAGCAGCTGGGCTATCCGCGGGAGGACGGCGACCGCTTCCGGCGGATCACCTTCCACGAGATCACGGCGGACGCGCTCCGCGAGGCGCTGGAGCATCCCGGCGACATCGACATGAAGCGCGTCGAGGCCCAGCAGGCCCGGCGCATCCTCGACCGCCTCGTGGGCTACAGCCTCTCGCCGCTGCTGTGGAAGAAGATCAACCCGGGCCTCTCGGCTGGCCGCGTGCAGTCGGTCGCCGTCCGGCTGCTGGTGGAGCGGGAGCGGGAGCGGCGCGCCTTCCGGTCCTCGCGATACTGGGACCTGCGGGCGGAGCTCGATCGCTCCGGCCGCACCTTCAGCGCCGACCTGTCGTGGCTGGACGAGGTGCCGCTGGCCACGGGGAAGGACTTCGATTCCGCGACCGGCCGTCTGGCGGCGGACCGCGAGGGCCGCGTGGTCGTGCTGGACGGGGATGCCGCGGCCGCGCTCCGCGCGCGCCTCGAGCAGGCCCGCTTCGTGGTCTCCTCGATCGAGGAGCGCCGCTCGACCCGCAGCCCGTACGCCCCCTTCACCACCTCCAGCCTGCAGCAGGAGGCGAACCGCAAGCTGAGCTGGAGCGCCCGTCAGACGATGCGGGTGGCCCAGGCCCTGTACGAGGCGGGGCGGATCACGTACATGCGGACCGATTCCGTCCACCTGTCCGAGCAGGCGATCCGCGCGGCCCGGAGCACGGTGAAGGCTCGGTACGGCGAGAAGTACCTGAGCGACGGGCCGCGCCGTTACCGGACGAAGACGAAGGGCGCCCAGGAGGCGCACGAGGCCATCCGCCCCGCGGGCGATCGCATGCCGACGGCCGACGAGCTGGACCTGAGCGGGGCGAACCGGGCGCTGTACGACCTGATCTGGAAGCGCACGCTGGCCACCCAGATGGCCGACGCCCGGCAGAAGCACCTCAC
>CAYMQZ010000294.1:0-3182 GCA_964392705.1 uncultured Gemmatimonadota bacterium | reverse complement strand
GAAAGTAGAAGTCGGGATACACCGCCTGCTCGATCACGTGCAGCAGGTCCAGGCGACTTCCGAACGCGGCGGCCAGCTCGGCCGCCACCTCGACCCCGGCCCGCGCGTACCGGGAGAAATCGGTCGGCGCCAGCATACGCGCCAGCGCGGGAATCTCGTGCTCTTGGCCCTCCTCTCGCCGGACGACCAGCACGCCGACGGGCGAGGTTCGCAGCACCTCCTCGGCCACGCTTCCCAGGAGCAACCGGCGGAGTCCCCGCCGGCCGTGGGAGCCGACGACGATCAGGTCCACGTCGTGCTGCGACGCGTAGTCGAGAATGGCCGGCGCCGGCGCGATCGCCCTCCGTGCCGCCGGCACCAGACGCACCGTGGTGATCGGCTCTCGCTCCGCCATCTCCCGGAGCTCCGACCGCGTGTCCTCCGCCAACTCCTCGTATCGACCCTCGACCCGCGCCTCGTCGTCCGCGTGCAGGACGAGGGCGTGGAACAGATGCAGCTCCGCGCCGTGCTTCTCCGCCAGCCGCAACGCCCACGGGAGCGCGGCCGCCGAGTGATCCGAAAAGTCGGTCGCGTACAGCAGCTTGTCGATCTTCAACATGGGTGGGTTCCTCCTGATACGCTCATCGTGGCCGTTTCGCCGAGCCCGCGCCATACCTCACCTCGGAATCGGCGGCCGGGGGCGGCACGGACCTCGCAAGGACGGATGAGCGCGGTAGCGGAGATCGGACCCCCATCGTCCGGGTGGCCGGCGGACCGGAAGCCGGCCGCCGAAGCGAGAGCCGGATCGCAGACAGAGCCAGACAGGGAGGCGCCCGTGGTACGGCTGCACGACATCATGACGGTGGATGTCCTGACGGTGAGCCCGGAGGCGACGCTGCGCGAAGCGGCGGAGCTCCTGTTCGACGAGCACGTGAGCGGCGTCCCCGTCGTGGCGGGGGAGCAGGTGGTGGGCGTGGTCTCGGCCACCGACATCCTGGACTTCGTCTCCTCGGAGCCGGGCGTGCCGACGGAGCGACGGGAGCCGCTCGAATGGGGCGAATGGCCGGAGATCGAGCCCTGGGAGGAGGGCGCCGAGCCGCTCGGCGCCTTCTTCGCGGACTACTGGAGCGATGCCGGGGCCCAGGTGCACGAGCGGATGGAGGCGACGCAGGGCCCCGAGTGGAATCGCCTGGAGGAACACACGGTCGGCGAGGTGATGTCCCGGACCGTGCTGGCACTGGCTCCCGGCACCTCGGTCCGCGAGGCGGCGAAGCGGATGCTCCAGGCGGGCGTGCACCGCGTCCTCGTCCTGGAGGACGGACGCCTGGTCGGGCTGGTCTCCACCACGGACGTCATGAAGGCGGTGGCCCAGCACGGGTTGGGAGGCTGAGCTCCGGACCCTCGCGGCCCGCGTGAAGACCTCGAAGGCGTCCGCGACGACCGACCAGGTCGCCGCGCGGGGGATCGGAGCGCGGCGACGTTACATGAGTCCGTCGCTGGCCGCCTTGTATATGGCCGCGGATAGGGTCCACGCCAGGGAGCGGGCCTCCACGACGACTTCCTCCGATCCGAAGTCCGCGACCACGCGCACGTTCCCTTCCCAGACGGGACGCGCGATCCGCGGATGGAAGCGATCGTCGCCGATCGCCTTCCGGACTTCCAGGCAGTCGCGGAGGCACCGGGCCGGGCTGAAGCGGGTGGGACGCGCGTCGGAAGACCGGACGAGCATGAAGGCGCGCTCCCGTGAAGACCAGAAGACGGCTGGGAAGGCGTCCGCGGTCCGCGGATCGTCGACGACGTGCCACCCCAGCACATCGCGGATCAACCCTTCTTCGATCTTTCTGATGTTCGCCGGGTCCACGTTCACCTCCGGCGCATCAGAACCCGGAAGGCCCTCGACCGTTCCGTCTTCCGACGCCCCGCTCCGAGCCCGGCGCGCCGCGGCCGAGACTGGACCGAGCGGGCCGGGGGCACCGGACGTGGCGCACGACGCTTCCCCGGCTACTCGAGCTTCGGTGCGATGAGCTGGGCGAACCGGTTGCGAGCCCGGTTCAGGCGGGACTTGACGGTGCCGAGCTTCGTGTCGGTGATCTCGGCGATCTCCTCGTAGGTCTTCCCTTCGAGCTCCCGGAGGACGAAGACCTCCCGATGATGCTCTGGAAGCTGTTCGACCGCCTCCTCGACGATCTTCTGGAGATCGCGTTTCCGTGCCAGGTCGTCCGGCAGGTACTTGGTGTCCTCCCACTCGAGGGGGCGGTGGTCCTCCTCCCAGCGCTTCGTGATCGTCTGGAAAAGCACCATCGGACTCCGCGAGCGGTTGCGGAGCTCGTTCTTCGCCAGGTTGGCGGCGATCGTGTAGATCCAGGTGGAGAACTTCTTCGTCGGGTCGAACCGATGGAGGTGCCGGTAGACCCGAACGAAGGTCTCCTGGACGAGGTCTTCGGAGCGCTCCCGGTCGCCCACCGTCCGGTAGATGAAGTTGAGCAGGCGACCGTGGTAGCGATCGCTGAGGGTCTGGAAGGCGCGCTCCTCCCCATCGAGGTAGCGCTGCACCAGCTCCTCGTCGCTCAGCTTCTCGAGCTCCGACCGCTCGGCCTGCAAGCTCTCTCTCGCCGCTTCCAGCGTCTGTACCATGCCGCCCCGGGATCCGGTCTCGGATCGTGGTATACCAAGTGCGCGTCCACGCGCCGCATTCACAACGTAACACATTGCACGGATTGTTCCAGCCGGAAGGCCGGCGACAGCGCCCCTGGAACGGGGCGTGCGAGTCGTGTTCGGCCGGGCCGGCGAAGTCGGAGCCGCGCTCCCGGGGCCGGCGGCCGGCGACGGCGGGCCCGGCACGTTCACCGGCGACACGGAGGCGACGCACGTGGGAGACTTCCGCCTCGGCTCGGTCCTCGGATTCGAGATCCGGATCGACTACTCCTGGTTCGTCATCCTCTTCCTGATCCTGTGGTCGTTCTCGGCGGGAGTGTTCCCGGCGCAGTTTCCCGGCCGTCCGCCCGCGGTCTATCTGCTGATGGGAACGATCGGGGCCTTCCTCTTCTTCGCCTCCCTGCTGGCCCACGAGCTCTCCCATTCCGTCGTGGCGCGCGCCAAGGGAATCCCGGTCGAGGGCATCACGCTCTTCATCTTCGGGGGGATGGCCCGCACGCGGCTCGAGTCCGAGACGCCCGAGGACGAGCTGGCGATCGCGGGGGTGG
>CAYMQZ010000293.1:0-3195 GCA_964392705.1 uncultured Gemmatimonadota bacterium | reverse complement strand
GCGACTGGGCCGCCGCCCGGGCGTGGCTGAACCGGGAGCTGGCCTCGTGACCGGGAGAGGAACCGGACGACCGGAGGACGCTCGCGCGCGCTGGACGCGGGTCCAGGAGCTCCTGCATCGGACGCTCGAGTGCGCGCCCGGCGAGCGGGAAGCGCTCCTCGCGAGGGCGCGCGCCGACGACCCGGAGGTCGCCGGGGAGGTGGCCGAACTCCTCGACGCTCACCTTCGAGAGGGGCCGCTCGACCGGGTGCAGGAGCGCCTTGGAGACCGGCTCCGGCCGCCGCTTCGCCGGCCCGGCGACCGCGTCGGACCCTACCGGATCCTCCGGGAGCTGGGCAGCGGCGGCATGGGCGAGGTGTACCTCGCCGAGCGCGAAGGCGCGGACTTCCGGCAGCGCGTGGCCCTCAAGGTCGTGCGAGCGACGGGATCGGGAGAGCTCCGGCGGCGCTTCATCCGGGAACGGCGCATCCTGGCCGGGCTGGAACACGCGAACATCGCGCGCCTTCTCGACGGCGGCGTGACCGAGGGCGGCCATCCGTACCTGGCCATGGAGTACGTCGAGGGCGTCCCGATCGACCGGTACTGTGACGAGGCGCGGCTCACCGTCCGGGAACGGCTGGTCCTCTTCTCCTCCGTGTGCCGGGCGGTGCACCACGCCCACGCGAACCTCGTGGTGCACCGGGACCTCAAACCGGGCAACATCCTCGTGACGTCCGACGGGGAGCCGAAGCTCCTCGACTTCGGGATCGCCAAGCTTCTGGCGGACCGCGACGGGGAGACGACGACCCTCACCCGGACCGGCGGGCTCCCCATGACTCCGGAATACGCCAGCCCGGAGCAGGTGAAGGGGAAGCCGGTCACCACCGCCTCCGACGTGTACGCCCTCGGAGTGCTCCTCTACGAGCTGCTCGCCGGCCATCGGCCGTACCGGCTGCGCCGGAAGCGACCCGCCGAGATCGAGCGGCTGGTGTGCGAGGTGGATCCGGATCCGCCCAGCACGGCCGTGGGCCGGCGGGACGAAGCGGAGATCAAGGAAAACGAAGGCGAGGCGCGGCCGGTAACTCCGGAGGCGGTGAGCCGGGCCCGGAACACGCAGCCGGAGCGGCTGAAGCGCCGCCTCGCGGGCGACCTCGACACGATCGTGTTCAAAGCGCTGCGGAAGGAGCCCGGACGGCGGTACGGCTCGGCGGCGGAGCTGGCGGACGACATCGAGCGACACCTCGGCGGGTTTCCGGTGGCGGCGCGCCCCGACACGCTCAGCTACCGCGCCCTGAAGTTCGTCCGCCGCCACCGCGCGGGCACCGCGATCACGGCGATTCTCTTGCTGTCTCTCTGTGGGTTCGCCGCGGCCATGACGGTACAGGCGAACCGGATCGCCCGGGAGCGAGACAGGGCCGAGCGCGTCTCCGGTCTGCTGACCGACCTCTTCGCGAGCGCCGATCCGACCGTGGTTCCCGGCGAGGAGCTCACCGTACCCGAGGCGCTGGACCGGGGCGTCGAGCGCATGCGCGGGAGCCTGGAAGCGGATCCCGAGGTGAAGGCCCGCCTGCTGCACGTAATCGCGGTCGCTTATCGCAACCTCGGCGATCTCGACCGAGCGATCGAGCTCGAGCGCGAATCGCTGGCGATGCTGCGGGACGCGGTGCCGCCGGAGCATCCGCTCCTGCTTAAGTCGCTGCGAGTCCTGGGAGGGTTGAACGCGGAAGCCGGCGAGGCCGACGAGGCGGCTGCGCTGCTCGGGGAGGCGCTGGAGGTCGCGCGGAGGCTGGGGCCGCGCCGCGTTTCCGAGCTGGCCGAGGTCCTGAACCAGGCCGGCTACGCCCGGCAGGTGGCCGGCGACAACGCCGCCGCGCGACCGCTGTACGAAGAGGCCGTGGCAATCTCCCGGACGCTGTCGGATCCGCCGGTCAGCCTCGAGGCGACGCTGACGAACCTCGGCTGGATGGCGCAGGCCCGAGGCGACCTGGAGACGGCGGAATCCAGGTTCCGGGAGGTGCTCGACCGCCGCCGCGAGCGGCTCGGCGAGGAACACCCTGTGACGGCTCGCTCCATGCTCGCGTTGAGCGACATCCTCCGCCGGCGCGAGCGGCTGGAAGAGGCGGAGCCGCTGGCCGCCGCGGCGCTGACAATCGCCCGGGCCAACTATCCCGGCGCGCACCCGCAACTGGCCGAGGCCCTGAGGGCCAACGCGGGCCTCCTGGCCGCGCGGGAGCGATTCGCCGAGGCCGAGGCGCTTCAGCGCGAGGCGCTGGCCACGTACCGCGAGGCGTACGGCGAGGAGCACCTCACCGTCGGCCGGGCCGCGAACGACCTGGCGGGATACCTGCGACGGCAGGATCGCCTGGACGAGGCGGATTCGCTCTACCGCCAGGCCGCGGACCGCTACGGCGCGATCCTCGGCGAAGCCCATCCGTTCACGGCCGTGGTCCTCACGAACGTCGCGTGGACGGACCACCTCCGCGGGAGATCGGCCGGAGCGGAGGCCACCTATCGTCGGGCCGTGCCCGTGCTCGACTCGGCATGGGCCGGGACGCCCGCCATCGCGAAGACGCTCGTCGACTTCTCGGCCGTGCTGCTGCAGACGGGAAAGAGCGCCGAGGCGGAGCCGCTGCTGCGTCGTGCCCTCCAGTTGGAGCGGGACGAGTGGCCGGCGGACCACGAGCGGGTGGTTCGAGCCCAGCGTCTCCTGGGCGTGTGTCTCGTCAACCTCGGCCGGTTCGAGGAGGCGGAGCCGCTGCTGCTCGACGCGCATCGCAAGCTCGGCGACGATCAGGGCTCGGCGGAAGTCGCCGGGGCCGACGGCGTGCGGGACCTCGTACGACTGTACGAGCTGTGGGGAAAGCAACGGAAGGCCGAGCGGTATCGGCGCGTGCTACGGGAGCGATTCCGCCAATGACGGGCCCGCGCCGCTCCGCTGACCAGACGACCGGCGGGCGGACGGGGCCGCGCTCGAGAAGCGAGCCCGGATCGGCCGGCGGACCAAACTGGGAGTAGAAACGCGTCTCCGAGCCCGGGCGATCGACGAGGACGCGCTAACTTGAAAAACCGACGGTCGCCACCAGCTTTTCAAGCATCGGGCGGCAGAGCAGGCCGGCGATGGCCGTGCCTACGTGGTCGGGACGCGCCTGGCAGCAGCGCACCCGGCCCGCGGAGCCTTACGAGAAGCGAACCTGCCGCACCTCGGTGACGGCGGAC
>CAYMQZ010000292.1:0-3204 GCA_964392705.1 uncultured Gemmatimonadota bacterium | reverse complement strand
AGCTTATGAACTGCGGGGACAGGGCCAGCCGCAGGAACTCCTCCCGCGTCCGCGGATCACTCCGGAAGTTGCCCCGAACCGCGCTGGTGATCGTCTTGGAGTTCTGCTTCTCCACACCCCGCATCATCATGCAGAGGTGGTACGCCTCGACGACCACGCCCACGCCCTTCGGATCGAGGGCGTCCTGGATCGCCTGCGCGATCTCCTCGGTCAGGCGCTCCTGGATCTGCAGCCGCCGCGCGAAGACCTCGACGATCCGCGGCAGCTTGCTGATCCCGACGATCCTGCCGTCGGGAATGTACGCGACGTGGGCCTTGCCGAAGAAGGGCAGCAGGTGGTGCTCGCAGAGGGAGTACAGCTCGATGTCCTTCACGAGCACCATGCTGTCGTGGGGCTCCTCGAACACGGCGTCGCCGACCGCCTCCTCCACCGACATCCCGTAGCCGCGCGTCAGCCAACGGAGCGCGTCCGCCACCCTCCGGGGGGTCTGGCGGAGCCCCGGCCGATCGGGATCCTCGCCCAGCCGCCGGAGCTGCGCCTCGACCAGCGCCTCCAGGCCGGCATCCTCCGGCTCGATCCCGAGCTCCCGGTCCGGCCGGTCGCCCACGCCCGCCGGTGCGCCGTCTCCGCGCGCGCGTTCGTCACTCACCGCGATACTCCGCGCTGTTGCGCGGCGTCTCCCAGAGGCGGACGGACACGAGCTCGGCCCCGTCCAGCCGTCCTTCGAGCCGTCGCCAGATCGCCACGGCCAGGTTCTCCGCGCTGGGGTTCACGCCCCGCATCCACTCCACGTCCCGGTTCAGGTTGGCGTGGTCCACGTCCTCGATCACCTCGGCCCGGACCAGGTCGCGGAGCCTCGCCAGGTCGATCACGAAGCCCGTGGACGGGTCCACCTCCCCCTCCACGGTCACCTCCACCTCGTAGTTGTGGCCGTGACCGTTCGGGTTGCTGCAGGCCCCGAAGATACGGCGGTTCTCCTCGTCGCCGAGCCGGGGATCGTGCAGCCGGTGGCCCGCCGCGAAATGCACCCGCCTGGTGACGCGCACTGTCGGCATGCTTCCTCGCTCGCTGTCGGGCCCCGAATGTTAGGAATGCGGGGAATGGAAAACAAAAGAGGGCGGCCCGCTCGGGCCGCCCTCCGGATGCGAGGGGTTTTTTTGACGCCCTGTCAGTAGGCTTTGCTCCTCCCCCCGACTTGCCGCCTTCCCTTCGCGGGCCTGACGTCCGCCGGAAGATCAGAGACTGTTTGGTCGAGTGTTGGGTCAAAAATACGACCTCACATCGACACCAGGATAACGCGCGATCGGTGGCCCGTCAATCTCCGGGGAGCGCCAGCACGGCCAGCATCAGACCCACGCCGAGGAGGAACACGAGAGTGTTCCGCCGGAGGCCCGAGGCCTGTCCCTCGGGAAGCAGGTCCGCCGCCCCCACGTACAGGAAGGAGCCCCCGGCGGCCGCCACCAGCGCTCCCACGAGCGCGTTCGAGGCCCCCCTCAGAAAGGCGTAGCTCACGATCACGGCCAGCGGCGTGATGAGGGCCACGGCCGCGCTGTAGCGGAGCGCCCGGTCGCGCGGGAGCCCGCCGTGGTAGAGCACGCCCATGCTCGCGATGCCCACGGGCAGCTTGTGCGAGACGACCAGCGACACGATGACGCCGCCCGTCAGGAAGCTGGCCGAGAATCCGGCTCCCACGGCGACCCCGTCGAGGAGGGAGTGCAGGGCGAGGCCCAGGATCGCGGCGGCCTCGACGCCGGCCCGCTCCTGGCGCGCCGAGGCGCCGTGCCCACCGGCCGCCGCTTCCTCCGGACCGCGATCCCGGGCGTGCGGATGCGGCACGAAGTGGTTCTCCGCCACGTAGAGGGCGACGAAGGCGAGGAGCGCCCAGGCCATGGCCGCCTTCGGCCCCGCCATCTGCCCGCCACGCTCCAGGAGGTGCAGCAGCGACCCGGAGATGAGCAGACCGCTGGCGAAAGTGATGAGCTCGCCCGTGTGGCGGCGCGCCCAGGGCTCGTGGCGATACATGAGCCAGACCCCGACCAGCCCGGCCGCCCCCGCGACGAGAGCGAAGAGCAGCACCGCGGGCCAACCGGCCATCAGGTGGCTCCTTTCCGGGGCATCCGTGGTAAGAGGAGGCGGGATCCCGCTTCTTTGACCCGATTCGCGGCTCAAGGCTACATTTGAGGCCATGCTGAGGCAACGGTTGCGCAAGAGGCTGACGGCGCTGCTTCTGGCGACGTTCGCCGTGGGGCTGCCCCCGGGCTCCTCCCTGCTGGACGCGCGGGAGAGGCCGACCCGGGCGCAGGCGGAGTCGCATCACGAGCCGGGTCGGTGCTCCTGGCACCACGACCACGCCGCCTGCGTGCAGCTCGCCCAGTCCGTGGCGCTTCCGAGCCTCGGCGGCTCGGCCCCGACCTCGCCGCGACCGGACGCGCGCTCCACGGCGCGACCGGTCCCCCTCCCGCCCCCCGCTCCGCCGGCCACCACCCGCCACCCCAGGGCTCCTCCGACTCCGCACCTCTGACGAGTCGCGGCGCGCCGAGCCCGCTTCCGGGCCCTCCCGCGTCGTGGCCGGCCGCGTCGCCCGACGAGCGTCGGGCGATGGACGGCCGACGCCTCCTGACGTCACCCGGTCACAGGACCCGAAATCGGAGGAGCATCCATGAGCCGAAACGTCATCATCCGAACGGCGCCCCTCGTCCTGGTGCTGGCGGCCCTGCCGCCGCTCGCCGCGGAGCTGGGGGCGCAGGAGCCCGAGCGGCGCCCCGAGGCCGTGCGCGTGGACTCGCTGGAGGCGCGCGTGGACTCGGCGGAGGCGCGCGTGGCCCGCCTCGAGACGCTGATCGACAGCCTGCGAGCCGAGCTGGCGAGAGCCCTCGAGGCCCGCGCGCCCGCAGAGCCCGCAGAGAGGGAGGCCCCGGCGGCGGAAGCCCCCGATGAGCCCGGGGCCGACGAGCTGGCCGCCCTGCGGGAGGCGGCCGAGGCGGCCGCCGAAGAGGCCGAGGCCGCCGCACCGGCCCTCCCGGAGGGGGAACGGGCGGAGGAGGGACGCACGCGGAACCTCCAGGTCCTGAATCCCGAGATCAGCGTGACGGGGGACATCGTCGGCGGCCTCACGGCCCCCTCGGAGGAGGGCTCGAGCCTCCAGGCGGTGCCGCGGGAGTTCGAGTTCTCGTTCCAGTCGGCCCTCGACCCGTACACGCGCAC
>CAYMQZ010000291.1:0-3231 GCA_964392705.1 uncultured Gemmatimonadota bacterium | reverse complement strand
CGGACCGAGGAGGGTCGATGGCGGACGCGGGACATCGGGAGGGCGAGGCGCACGCGAGCAACCGCACCTACCTGACGGTGGCGGCCGTGCTCGCCGTGCTCACGGCGATCGAGGTGATGGTGTTCTACGTGGAGGCGCTCAGCCCCCTGCTCCTCCCGATCCTGATGGTGCTCATGGCGGCCAAGTTCTGTCTCGTCGCGATGTTCTTCATGCATCTCAAGTACGACACGCCGGTCCTCGGCGGGATCTTCGGCTGGGGCCTGTTCGTGGCCGTGAGCGTGATCCTGGCGCTCCTGGCGATCTTCGGGAAGTTCTCGGGCGCCGCCTGAGCCGCAGACCTCGGGCGCCGGGCATGGCCGGCGTCCGAGCCGCCCGGGGCGGCGCCCCGCCTTTCCCCGTACTGGCCGGCGCGGCACCCGACCCCTTGCCGCCGGCGCGGCACCCGACCCTTTGCCGTGTGTACCCTTCCACGTATAAATAGGCGTTCATATATATCAGTGGAGGTCCGATGGCGGACGATGTGCAGCTGTGCGACCTGGAGGTCGTGCACGAAGAGGCGGTCGCCGAGGTCCTGACCGGTCGTGCGCCGGCCGAGGACCTGGCGGCCCTGGCGGACGCCTTCCAGATCCTGGCCAGCTCGACACGGCTCCGGATCGTGGAGGCGCTCGCCAGGCGGGAGCTGTGCGTGTGCGACTTGGCGGCCGCCGTGGGGGCGAGCCAGCCGGCGGTGAGCCACCACCTCCGTCAGCTGCGGCAGATGAAGATCGTGCGCTACCGGCGGGAGGGACGGATGGTCTTCTACCGGCTGGACGACGCCCACATCGAGACGCTCTTCCGGGTGGGGCTCGAGCATGTCCGGGAGTGAGCCGACGGGGGGGACGCGGCGGGTGCAGCTCCGCGTGAGCGGGATGGACTGCGCGGACTGCGTGCGCCGGGCGGAGGAGCGACTCGCCTCCCTGGACGGGGTGGACGAGGCGACCGGGAACCTCCTCTCCCGTCGCATCCGGGTCGCCTTCGACCCGGAGCACGTGGACGAGGGGCGCATCCGCGAGGAGCTCGGCCGGGCCGGCTTTCTGGCCCGGTCCGAGGAGGAGCCGACGGAGGCGCTCGCGCCGGCCGCGACGTGGACGGCGCCCGACGCCTGGCGAACCTACGTCGCGGGGCTCCTGCTGCTCTCGGGGCTCCTGCTCCGGGCCCTCGGCCTCGGCGGGACGGCGGTCGGGTTCCCGGGGGCGCGGGTCGGCGCGTCCGAGCTGCTGTTCGTCCTGGCCGCCCTGACGGGTGGCTGGGGCTTCTTCCCGGCGGCCTGGCGGGCCGCCCGGACGCTCTCCCTCGACATGAATTTCCTCATGACGGTCGCGATCGTCGGGGCGGTGGCGATCGGGGAGTACGTCGAGGCGGGGGCGATCGCGGTCCTCTTCTCGCTGGCCGAGCTGCTGGAGGACTTCGCGGTGGACCGGGCCCGGAGCTCGATCCGGGCGCTCGTGGGCCTGTCGCCGGAGTCGGCCATCCTGCTGCGCGGGGGCGAGGAGTTGCGGGTGGCGGCCGAGGACCTCCACCCTGGCGACCTGGTCGCCGTCCGGGCGGGCGAGAAGGTGCCCGCGGACGGTGTGGTGGTGGAGGGGACGGCGGCGGTCGACGAGTCGCCGATCACGGGCGAGGCGGTCCCGAGGGAGAAGGCGCCGGGCGACGAGGTCTTCGCGGGCACGATCAGCGCGGGCGGCTACCTGACCCTGCGGGTCGAGGCGGCGGCCGAGGCCACCACGCTGGCCGGGATCGTCCGTCTGGTCGAGGAGGCCCAGGCGCGGCGATCGCGCACGGAGCGGTTCGTCGAGCGGTTCGCGCGGGTCTACACGCCCGCCGTCACGGTCGCCGCCGTGGCGGTGGCCGCCTTGCCCCCGCTGCTGGTCGGCGCCGCGTTCGACGTCTGGTTCGTGCGGGGACTCACCCTGCTGGTGATCGCCTGTCCGTGCGCGCTCGTGATCTCGACGCCGGTGGCCGTGGTGAGCGGAATCACCGCGGCCGCGCGCCACGGGGTCCTCATCAAGGGAGGCGCCTACCTGGAAACGCTGGGCCGGGTCGCCGCCGTGGCGCTCGACAAGACGGGCACGCTCACCTACGGGCACCCGGTCGTGGTCGAGGTCGCCGGCCTGGACGGGACCGACCCGCGGGAGGTTCTGGCGCTGGCCGCGGCGGCGGAAAGCCGGTCCGAGCACCCGATCGGGCGGGCGGTCGTGCGGGCGGCGGAGGACCGCGGCGTCGAGTTCCGGGCCCGTCGGGTGACGGAGTTCCGCGCGGTTCCGGGCAAGGGGGTCGAGGCGACCGTGGACGCGGTGCCGGTGCGCGTGGGCGCGGCGGGGATGTTCGGGGTCTCCGACCGGGGCGGGGCCGCCGGCCCGGCCGGGTCCCGGCCGGAGGCCGACGACGGGCGCGCGCCGACCGGGGGGCCGGGGGCCGAGGGTCGGGGCGGGGAGGGGCGGGGCGCCGTCCTGGTGGAGCGCGCGGGCCGGCTCGTCGGGACGCTGGCGCTCGAGGACCGCCTCCGCCAGGGCGCCGCCCGGGCGGTGACCGACCTCCGGAGGGCCGGTGCCCGCCGGGTGGTCCTGCTCACCGGGGACGCGCCGGCCGTGGCGGCCCGGGTGGGGGAGCGGCTCGGGGTCGACGAGGCCCACGGCGGCCTCCTCCCCGAGGGGAAGGTCGAGCGGATCGGCGAGCTCCGGCGCCGCTGGGGCCCGGTCGCCATGGTGGGGGACGGGGTGAACGACGGGCCCGCCCTGGCCGCCGCCGACGTGGGGATCGCGATGGGCGCGGCCGGAAGCGACGTGGCGATCGAGACCGCCGATGTCGCGCTGATGTCGGACGACCTGTCGCGGCTTCCCTACCTGTGGAGGCTGGCCCGGCGGGGCCGCGGCGTGATGCGGGAGAACGTCGCCGTCGCCGTGGCGACGAAGCTCGTCCTGGCCGCCGGCGTGCCGTTCGGGCTCGTCTCCCTGGTGGTCGCCGTCCTGGTCGGCGACATGGGGGCGTCGCTGGCGGTGATCCTCAACTCGCTCCGGCTGGCTAAGGTGCGGCCGGGAGGCTGAGAGAGGGAGCCTTCCTCCCCGAATCCGGTTGTTGCCGTCGCGTTGACGTGGACGGCGATGTGTGAGACATGGCGACGCATGACACCCGGGGCATTCTCCTCCTGGACCGCGTTCGCGAAGCGATCCGCGCCCGCCACCTGAGCCTCCG
>CAYMQZ010000290.1:0-3237 GCA_964392705.1 uncultured Gemmatimonadota bacterium | reverse complement strand
GGCGCGCCTACCGGTCGTCCCAGCGCCTCCCCGGATCCTCCTCCGTCCCCGTGATCGTCAACAGGAGGGCGGTGTCCAGCAGGGCCCGGATGTCCTTGGCGTGGCCGGGCCCGAAGAAGAGCAGCTCGCCCTCCTGGAGCTCGAACTCGTCGTCTCCCACGCGGTAGTGCAACCGCCCCTCGAGCACCTGGAGGGTCATGGGAGCCACCGCGTGGTGGGTGCCGACCTCGGCCCCTTCGGCCAGCACCGTAAGGGTCAAGCGGAGGGCTCCCTCCTTCACCAGGGTGCGACCGACCCGGCCGGTGCGGAGGTAGTGGTCATCCGCGCGCAACTCGGCGATCTGCTCCGCGAGACCGAAGGTGAGGTGCGCTCCGGTCAGGGCACGTGAGACCGGCGACAAGGGAACCTCCTCGGTGAACGGACCCCTGGCAAGCGTCGCCTCACCATAGCGTTAGGAAGCGGCGAGCACCAGGGCGAATCGGTCTCGAAGGCCGTATCGCGTATCGTGTCCCGATCCAGGGGTGTCGTTACGACCTCGCCCCGCCCAAGGGGGCGTACCGGCCGCCTTCACTCCTCGCGTAGCGCCACCAGCGGGCTCACCGCCGCCGCGCGGCGAGCGGGCAGGTAGGACGCGAGCGCCGCGACTCCGAGCAGGACGAGTGGCACGACCGTGAAGGTCGCCGGATCCAGCGGCGTGACGCCGTAGAGCTGCTCGCTCAGGAGGCGCGTCACCGCCAGCGATCCCGCCACCCCCACCAGGACTCCGACTCCCGCGACCACCAGGCCTTCCGTCAGGACGAAGCGCAGCACCGAGGCGCGGTCCGCTCCCAGGGCCATGCGGATCCCGATCTCCCTCGTCCGCCGGGCCACGAAGAAGGCCAGCACCCCGTAGAGCCCGACCGCCGCGAGAAGAAGGGCCAGCGCGGCGAAGATGCCGAGCAGAAGGGTGCTGAAACGGGGCTCCGCTAGCGCCGAGGCCGTCACCTCCTCCAGCGTCCGGACCTCCGAGAGCGGGAGGTTCGGATCCATCGTGGCCACCAGCTCGCGTAGCGAGGGGATCGAGGCGAGCGGTGGCCCGGCCGTCTCGAGGACCAGCGTCATCCCGCGGGGCGTCCCGCCGGCCTGCAAGGCGAACTGGGAGTGCGGGAGGTACATCTCCGCGCGGGGCTCCTCGACCACGGCGTTATGGCGCACGACGGGCGCGATCCCGACGATCGTGATCCACGGCTGGTCGAGCGTTCCCAGGTGGAACCGCTTGCCGAGGGCGTCCTGGCCGGGCCAGTACCGTCGCGCCATCGTCTCGTTGACCACGGCGACCGGCTGCGATCGCTCGTGATCGTCGGACATCAGGGGACGCCCCGTCGACAGCTCGATCCCCAGCGTCTCGAAGTATCCGGGGGTGACGACCTGCCAGTCGGCGTTCGGGTTCTCCCGGGGGCGGGCGGGCCGTCCCTCGATGGTGATGCTCCAGTCGCCGATGGTGCGCGCGAGCGGCAGGATGCGCGTGGCTCCGGCCGACCGGACACCGGGCAGCTGCGCGGCCCGGGCGACGAGCCGCCGGTAGAACGCGACGACCTCCTCCACTTCCGGGTAATCGGCCGACGGAAGCGTGAGGCGCGCCGTCAGCACGCCGCGGGAATCGAAGCCTGGATCGATGGCCCGCAGCGCGGCGAAGCTCCGGCCCAGGAGGGCGGCTCCGATCACCAGCACGACCGCCAGCGCCGCCTGCATGCCGACGAGGGTCCGACGGAATCCTCGCCGCACCGGCGTCGCATCCCCTCGACCGCCCGTGACCACCAGGGGACGCGGGTCCGCCCGTGACAGCCGCAGCGCCGGAGCGAGGCCGGCCAGCAACGTCGCGACGGCGGCGATGCCGGCCGTGTACGCGAGGACCGGGAGGTCCAGGGACGCGCCGCGGTGGCGGATCACGTTCTCGGGAGTGATGGCGAGCAGCCCTCTCAGCCCCGCATAGGCCAGGGCGACGCCCGCCAGCGTTCCCAGGACGACGAGGAGCCCGCTCTCGACCAGGAGCTGACGTCCGATCCGCAGACGTCCGGCCCCCAGCGCGGTCCGCACGGCCACCTCCCTGCTGCGCGCATCTGAGCGCGCGAGGAGCAGGTTCGCGACGTTGGCGCACGCGATCAGCAGGATCAGCCCGACGGAGCCCCACAGGATGAGGAGGATCGGACGGACCGAGCCGAACAGCAGCTCGTCGAAGGGGACGGCGGCCCGGCCGAGGACCGGCTCCTCGAGGTGACCGGCGCGTGTCCACCGCCGCATGGCCGCCTCGAGGTCTGCGGTGGCGCGCCGGTGCGTCACGCCGTTCTCGAGCCGCGCGAAGATGAAGGTGCCGCGATCGCCCCAGGGGAGCGAACCCATGGCGTCGATCGCGAGCGGGACCCAGACCTCCGTCGCGCGCTCCTGTCGGTAGTCGAGCGGCAGTCTGAAGTCCGGGGGCATGATCCCGATGACCCTGCGCGGCCGTCCATCCACGCGAATCTCGTCACCGAGGATCTCGGGTCTCCCACCGAACCGTCGCTGCCAGAGCGCATGACCCAGCACGACGACCCCGTCCTGCCCGGGGACGTCGTCCTCGACGGTGATCACCCGGCCGTGCAGCGCCGCCACGCCCAGCGTGGCGAAGGCGTTGCCGCTGACCTCTCCCGCCTCGAGGCGCTCGGGGTCGATCCCCCCGACCCCATCCGTCAGGGTGACCGAGGTCAGGTCGTACGCGGCGATCTCCGCGAAGCTGCTCGTCGCCTCGCGATACTCCAGCAGCTCGCGCTCGCTGAGCCAGGTGACCTCCGACTCGAGACCCCGCTCCCAGAACATCACGAGCCGGCCGGCCTCGTGGTACGGCAGGGGCTCGAGGATCACGGCTCGAACCAAGCTGAAGATCGCGGTGTTCGCACCGATCCCGAGGCCGAGGACGAGGGCAGCCACCAGGGCGAAGCCGGGTTGCCGTCGAACCCCTCGCAGGGCGTACCGGAGATCCTGGCAGAGCGCTCTCATGGCCCCTCGTGGGTTCGAATGCTCGGAGGTTCGCACATCGGGCCGGCCGGGGAGCGACTTCAGCAAGCCCGATGCCCCGCGTCGGGATGAACTGAACGCTCTGATTCCCAACATGTTAGCGAATCCAGACCAGACCGGCTCGCGGTCGTCGATTGGCCGGAAATGGGATCGAGTGGTCGTTTCCGGACACCGGTCGTGGGCTCGGCAGTCGGTCGGCGCGCGCGG
>CAYMQZ010000289.1:1952-3245 GCA_964392705.1 uncultured Gemmatimonadota bacterium | reverse complement strand
CTGGAGACGCACATCCACGCCGACTACGCCTCCGGCGCCCGGGAGCTGGCGCGGCGGACGGGGGCCGAGGCGTGCGTCTCGGGTCACGACGAGGGCGAGACGTACGAGGTCGTCTTCGAGCACCGGGACCTGCGCGACGGCGACGCGCTGGAGCTCGGCTCGGTGCGGATCGAGGCCCTGCACACGCCGGGTCACACGCCGGAGCACCTCTCCTTCCTGGTCTACGACACGTCCCGGGCCGAAGACGTGCCCGAGGTCATGCTGAGCGGCGATTTTCTCTTCGTCGGCTCGCTGGGCCGACCCGACCTGCTGGGCGAGGACGCCAAGCGGGAGTTGGCCGGGCGAGCCTACGACTCGGTCCGCGAGCGTCTGGCCGACCTGCCCGACGGGCTCCAGATCTACCCGGCGCACGGCGCCGGCTCGATGTGCGGGGCCGGGATGAGCGGGCGTCCGCTCTCGACCCTCGGGTTCGAGCGGATCGCGAACCCGTATCTCGACCCGTCGCTGGACCGGGGCCGGTTCGTCGAGCGACTGCTCACGAACGTGCCCCCCTTCCCGCCCTACTACCGACGCATGAAGGAGCTGAACGCGGAGGGCCCGCCCCCCCTGGACGGCCTTCCCGGCCTTCGCGCGATCGAGCCCGACGAGTTCCGACGGCTGGTGGCCGAGGGAAGTCAGGTGATCGACCTCCGCGACCAGCTCGCCTTCAGCGGCGGACACATCCCGGACGCCTTCGGCATCGGTCTCTCTCCGTCGCTCTCGGAGTGGGCGGCCTGGGTCGTGCCGTACGGAGTGCCCCTCCTGCTCGTTCCCCCGTCCCCCGACGAGGCGAAGGAGGCGGAAGAGGCGGTACGGTACCTGGTGCGGGTCGGGCTGGACGAGGTCCGGGGCTACCTGGCCGGCGGCATGCAGGCGTGGATCGAGGCCGGGTACCCGCTGCGGGAGACGCCGCAGATCCCGCCGGCGCGGCTTCACGCACGGCTGGAGGCGGACGAGGAGTGGACCGTGCTGGACGTGCGCACGGCCGCGGAGTGGAAGGAAGGGCACGTCGAGGGCGCGGCCCACCTGATGGGCGGCTTCCTGGCCGAGCGGCTGGGCGAGCTTCCGGAGAACGGCCGCCCGCTGGCCGTGGTGTGCGGAAGCGGCTACCGCTCCACCGTGGCCGCCAGCGTCCTGGAGCGCGCCGGGCGGAGCGGAATCTGGAACGTCACGGGAGGCATGGGCGCCTGGAAGCGGGCGGGGCTTCCGACCGTGGCCGAGTAATCCGACGGCCGGCGCGGGAAGCCCCGATGC
>CAYMQZ010000289.1:0-1852 GCA_964392705.1 uncultured Gemmatimonadota bacterium | reverse complement strand
TAGACGACGCGAGCCCGGCGTTCCGCCGGCTCCGCGGCCGACAGCGGAGCGAAGCCGAAGTCGACGTCCGAGCCGACTACGTCGAACGCCACGCGGATCACGCACCGGTTGTCGCCCCACTTGCAGCACTTGAGCAGCTCGAGCCGGACGCGCTCGCCGTAGTGTTCGGCCGCGCCGGCTATCAAGCCCTCGACCAGCGCGCAGCAGGCGGCCTCGCCGTCCACGGTCACGAACAGGTCGTCGTCCACCGACCGGTGGACCTCCACGGCCAACGGGATCACCTCCTGGCCGTCCGCCGCGGGGCCGACGGTGCGTCCGTCGAGGCTCGCCAGGAAGGAGCGGAGCTCGGGGCTCCGGTCGAACAGCTCGGGCCGCTCGCGCGCCGCGCCGGCGATCGCCTGACGACCGAGCCAGCACGCGAGCGCGTCGGAAGGCGCGTTCTCTCCCTGCCGCCCGGACTCCCGCCGGCCCGCCGGCCGGCTCCCGTTCGCCGACCCGGCGTCGCCGAGGCTTCCCTCGACGTCGCCTCCGCCCACGCGGCTTCCGTGGTCGACGCCGCCCACGAGGGCGGCCCAAGTCGACCGACCGAATCGCCGCTCCACGTTGCTTCTCACCACGTCCAGCATCGAGCCGGTCACCTCGCCTCCCTTCCTCCCATCGGGGTCCCGTTGTCCACGGCATGTGGGTGTTGCACCACGATCCTCGCAAATCGCGACGCCCGGCGACCCTCGCCGGTCTTCCGTCCCGGGGGCCCGCCGAGCCGGCCTGCACCCCGGACTGGCGGGGTCTTTCCGGGCCGGGCGACGGACGCTCCGCGTCGCGGTCACTGGTCCTTGAATCCGCAAGCGGCGGGCCAGGCTGTGGCGCGCGATCCATACTCCATGGCCGCTCCCGTGGGAGCCGGGTCGGGCGGGGCTCTCCGCGGCGCCGATGACACACTTCCAACCCAGGGGCCGCCACGCGCATCTTCTCCCAGGGAGGGGCCGTCCGCCGTGGGCGCTGCGCGGCGCCGCGCGGGGGGACGCACGATGGCCCGGGCGGCCCTCGTCTCCCAGGCTCGAGACCGGACCCAACGTGCCCTCAACCACGAAGCGGAGGACCCGGATGACACGGACATCGACGCCCCGCGACCTCACGATCCCGACGGCCTCGGGCACCCGCACGGTGCCGACCGCCTTGGCCGCCGCCTTCCTCGGCCTGGCGATCGCCGTGGGCGGCGCCCAAGCCCAGCAGACGGGGCGGTACGAGCTTCGCGGCCAGCGGATCGCCATCTACAACCTGGCCGGCGTCGCCCGCGTCGAGCCCGGCAGCGGATCGGCCGTCACGGTCGAGGTGTCCCGCGGCGGGGAGGATGCCTCCAGCCTGCGCGTCGAGACCGGGCCCCTCCACGACGCCGAGACGCTCCGGGTCATCTATCCCGGCGAGCGGGTCGTCTACGAGGGCGCCGGGCGGGGCTCGCGGAGCCAGGTCCGGGTGCGCGAGGACGGCAGCTTCGGGGACGGCGGTCGGCGGGTCACGGTGGCCGGCTCGGGCCGGGGGACGCGGGCCCACGCCGACCTCACGATCCGGGTCCCGCAGGGCGTCGAGGTGGCCGTCTACCTGGGGGTGGGCCGGGCGGAGGCCCGAGGGGTAAGCGCGGACCTGCTGCTCGACACCCACGCCGCGCCCGTCACGGCGCAGGACATCCGTGGCTTCCTCAACGTGGACACGGGCTCCGGAAGCGTCGAGGTCGCGGGCGTGGAAGGCGATCTCGTGGTCGACACGGGCTCCGGCCGGGTGGAGGTCTCCGGCGTCCGCGGCGGCCGCGTGAACCTGGACACCGGCTCCGGAAGCGTCACCGGCACCGACGTCC
>CAYMQZ010000288.1:0-3275 GCA_964392705.1 uncultured Gemmatimonadota bacterium | reverse complement strand
CCGCAGAGGTGCGAGCGCCTCGAGGCCGGACATCCCTGGGAGCTGGATGTCGAGCAGGAGCAGGTCGGGGGGATCGCCGGGATCGTGCTTCAGCAGCGGTTCGACCGTGCTCCACTGGCCGACGACCCGAAAGTCCGGAGTCCCCTGCAGAAGGTAGACCAAGACCTCGCGCGCCCGGTGATCGTCTTCGACGAGGGCGATGCGCAGTGTCGAGCGTTCGGTCTGGCGTTCGGGCATGACGGGATGCATAGCGCAGAGTCGCGGCTCCTGCTACTGCATGGTCATGCGGGAGCGGAACACGATCCGTCGCCAGGCACGCTCGACTGAGCTCAGAGCGGCACGACCAGCGACAGCCGCGTGCCGGCGCCCGGACGGGAGTCGATCTCGAGCGCGGCACTCAGCTCGCCGGCTCGTCTACGCAGGTTCCGCAGGCCGTGCCCGCCTCCGGCCGTCCCGCCACCGCCCGGGTGGTCCGGCGCGAAGCCGCGGCCGTCGTCCACCAGATCGACCTCGAGGACGTCGCCCCGTACGGCCAGAGTCAGCGTGAGACGCCCCGGCCGGCCGTGGCGCACGGCGTTGTGCAGGGCCTCCTTGAGGATCGCGAGCAGGTGACGTCGCTGGTCCGAGGAGAGAACGACGCTCTCCGTCTCGCCCTCGATCTTGAAGCGCCACTCCAGGTCGGTCCCCGCCAGCAGCTCTTCGGCGAAACGGCGCACGCGAGCCGCCAGGGCTTCGAGGCCGCCGCGGCCCGGATCGATCGAGAACGCGATGTCCCCGGCGGCCGAGACGAGACTCCGGGACGTCTCTCCGATCTCGCGCAGCATCCGCTCGGCGGCGTCGGGGCTTTCGCGCAGCTTCCGGCGAATCGCCTCGGCGAGAAGAGAGACGCGGGCGAGGCTCGCCCCGAGGTCGTCGTGGAGGTCGGCGGCGATGCGCGTGCGCACCCGCTCCAGCTCCAGCAGCCGCCGGACCCGCAGGCGGTGGGCACCCACCAGAAGCGACGCGAGCGCCAGGATCACCGCCGCGAGAAACCAGCCGCGCCGCCACACAGGCGGGGGAACCGTGAAGGCCACGGTGGCGGGCTCCGGCGTCGCCGCTCCGGTCGCGCCCACGGCGCGCACCTGGAAGCGGTAGCGCCCGGGCCCGAGTCCGGCGTACAGGACGGTGCGCTCCGAGATCGGGCCGCTCCACTCGTCGTCCGTGCCCTCGAGGCGGACCTGGAAGCGAAGCGGCTCGTGGGCCCCGAACCCGAGCCCGAAGTACTCGATCCGGATCTGGCGGCCCGCGGCCGGGCGCACCGGTGCGAGACGCGTCGCCCCCATCGCGGGCACGGGCAGTGGCACGTCGGCGACGCTCACGCCTCCGATCCGAACCAGGGGCGGGTCCCCATCGCGTTCGTAGCGCGGCTCGTAGCGCAGCACTCCGCGCTGGTACCTCACCCAGAGCGTGCCGTCGTCGTCCCGATGCAGGGGGCCGTTGATGTCGGAGAAGCCGAGTCGCTGGAGGTGGCCGTCGCGGGGGTGGAACCGCACGAGCCCGCTGGGCGAGCCGGCGTAGATCCAACCGCTCCTGTCCTCACCGAGGGCGCCCCCCTGGACCGGGCGACCCTCCGCGGTCCGGTAGGTCCGGAAGCGCGGATCCGCCGCCTCCGGATCGGTGGAGTAGACGACCTGCCGGCCTCCCACCCACAGCCAGCCGCGGCGGTCCACCAGGATCTGAGAACGGGGGCCGACGGGCACCGCGGTGCCGGGCGCGAAGAATCGGAAATCCCGGCCATCGAACCGGGCCAGCCCTCCGCCCCAGATGCTGACCCAGAGGGCTCCGGAGCGGTCCTCGGCGAATGCATTCACCGCCCGCGCCGGAGGCAGCCCCTGCGCGGCTCCGTAGCGGTGGAACCGGCCGCTGCTGCGCTCCCAGCGGGTCAGCGGCTCCGGTCCCGGGACCCGCGTGGCGATCCAGACGTCGCCGCGAGCATCCTCGAACAGGCGCCAGATGTCGTCGCCGGCCAGGCCGTCGGCGGTGGTGTAACGGGCGAGGGGGTCGGCGTGCGCCAGGTCCTCGAGCCTTTCCACGGCGGGGAATCGCAGCAGCCCGGCGCCCGTTCCGACCCACCAGGCGCCCGAGCGGTCGAGCAGCGCCGCTCCGTACACGCTGCGTCCGGCGACCCCGGCCTGAGCGGGCAGCTGCGGCCGGACGGCGGTCCAGCGCTCCCCGTCGAGGCGGTGAATGATCGACCTCGCGGAGACCCCGTAGAAGTGTCCGTCCGGGCCGCGGAAGAACGTCCGAAGCCCGCCGACCAGACCGTCGTCCGTCGTGAAGCGGGTGAACCCACGCCGCTGGACGCGATGCGCCCCGCGCACCGAGCCGATCCACAGGTCTCCGCCCCGGTCCATCGCGACCTGGCTGTACCCCCCGTTGAGCGTTGCCGGGAAGCGGTGCAGGCGCTCCCCGTCGAACGCGAACAGACCGGCTGCGGTGGCCATCCACAGCCGGCCGTCCGGTGTGCGCAGCAGCCCCCGGACCTGGCTTCGACGCTGCGGCCCGCCGCCGGGTCGCCAGCGGCAGGCCGCTCCGGCGCCGTCGGGCAGCCTCGGACGGCTCCCGGAGGCGCTCGTCGGCGTGACACAGGGCGTGGCCCCTTCGGTCAGGAGTCCGGCGACGGAGCCTCGGACATCGGCGTGCTCCGCCGGCCGCACCCAGACGACGAGGCCGGTCTCGTGCCCCAGCCAGAGCCGGCCGGCGGGGTCGGGCGCGATCGCCCACACATGATCGGCATCCTGGATCGGCGCGACCGGGATGTGGACCGGCCGCTCCGGTTCTCCCAGGAGCACGAGGCCGCGCGAAGTGCCGACCCACGTGCGTCCCGCGCCGTCTTCCGCGATCGACCAGATCTGCAGGCCGTCGTCGGGAAAGCCAGGGAGATCGAGCGGGATGGGCTCGAAGCGGGGCTCGAGGTCCGCCTCCCGGGCGCGGAACAGCCCCCCGTCCGTACCGGCCAGGAGCGTCCCGTCCCGTGTCTCGAACAGGACGTTGACGCGCATGCTGCGCGGGCTGCCGCCCACGGGGAATGCCGTGAACACCCGCCCCTCCGGGTCCGGCATGCCCGCCTCGAGCCTCGCGATCCCACCGCCGTTGGTCGCCGCCCAGCGGGCCCCGGAGCGGGCGTGCAGGAAGTTGTTGACGGACGGGTCCGGCAGGCCGTCCTCCGTCCCGTAGGTGACGAACCGCGACCCGTCGAAGCGGGCGAGCCCGTTCCTGGTGCAGATCCAGAGGAA
>CAYMQZ010000287.1:0-3294 GCA_964392705.1 uncultured Gemmatimonadota bacterium | reverse complement strand
CGCTTGAAGGAACTCATCCACGAGATCCACCGCCGCTCCCTGTGGCAGGTGCTGGCGATCTACGTCGGCGTCTCCTGGGTGGTGCTTCAGGTCATCGAGGTGTTGAGCGAGACGGCAGGGCTGCCCAGTTGGGTAGGGCCCGGCGGGATCATCCTGCTGCTGCTGGGTCTCCCGATCGTCATGGCAACCGCCTTCGTCCAAGAGGGCGTGGGAAGGCGTGCGGCGGCTGCCCCCACCGAGGCGACCAGTCCCGAGGACGCCGCGCCGACAGAGGAGTCCCCGGCACCGGGGAAGGACGACGACGGGATGCGTCACCGGCTCTTCACCTGGCGGAACGCGATCCTGGGCGGGGTGGCCGCCTTCGCCCTGCTCGGCGTCGTCACGGCCGGCTACATGACGATGCGAACGCTCGGCATCGGCCCGGCCGGCACGCTGGTGGCCAAGGGCGTGCTCGAGGAGCGCGAGCCGATCCTGCTGGCCGACTTCCAGAGCCCCACGGGCGACACTCTGCTGGCCCAGGCGGCCACCGAGGCGTTCCGGGCCGATCTGGCCGGCTCCTCGGTCGTGACGTTGCTCGAGCCCCGCCAGGTGGCGGAGGCGCTGCGGCGCATGCAGCGGCCGACGGACGTCGGTCTGGATCCGGAGACCGCGGCCGAGCTGGCGCTCCGGGAGGGGATCAAGGCGTTCGCGGCGGGCGAGATCGCGGCGGCGGGCGAGGGGTTCGTGCTCACGGCTCGCCTCGTGTCGGCCCCCGACGGCCGGATCCTGGTCTCCGATCGCGAGACGGCCGCGGGGCCGGGCGAGGTGATCCCGGCCATCGACGGCCTCTCGCGCAAACTCCGCGAGCGGGTCGGGGAATCGCTGCGCCAGGTTCGCGCCGAGGCGCCGCTGGAGCGGGCGACAACGGGCTCGCTCGAGGCGCTCCGCAAGTACTCGCAGGCGAACCGCGCGGCCGAAGTCGAGGGGGACCCGGAGCGGGCGATCGCCCTGCTCGAGGAGGCGCTGACGCTCGACCCCGAGTTCCCCATGGCGTGGCGGAAGCTCGGGGTGCTGCTGGGGAACACGAACCAGCAGCGCGCGCGGATGGTGGAGGCGCTCACGAAGGCCTACGAGTACCGCGACCGTCTCACCGAGCGCGAGCGCTATCACGCGATGGGCGTCTATCATCTCAGCGTGACCGGAGACCGCGAGAAGGCGATCACCGCCTACGAGAACCTGATCGAGCTCGACCCGACGCATGCCGGGGCTCACAACAACCTCGCCATCCTCTACGGGCAGCTCGACGACTACGAGCGGGCGGGCGAGCTGTACGGGCGAGCCGCGGCACTGGACACGACGAGCGGTCTCTTCCAGCAGAACGTGGTCTACAACCGGATCTCCCGAGGAGAGCTGGAGGAGGCCCGCGGGGCGCTGGAGGAGTTCGAGCGCCGCGCCCCGTCCAATCCAGCCCTGTATTACGCACGCGTCGGCCTCGCGGCGATCGAGGGAGACTATGCGGCGGCGGAGTCCTACGCCCGGGCGCTCGCCGACGAGCACCGCGAGAGCCTCGCGGAGCGGCAGAACGCGAACACGGCCCTCGCGGCGATCGCGGCGATCCAGGGGAAGCTGACCGAGGCGGAGGAGCGCAGCCGAACGGCGGCCGAACTCGCTCTCCGGCGGGACCAGCCCGAAGACTACATACGCAGGGTCCGCGACATCGCCTTCCGCGAGCTTCTGGTGAAGGGGGACACCGCGAGGGCCGAGCGTCTGCTGGAGGAGGCGCTCCAGCGGTACCCGCTCGAGTCCATCGCTCCTCTCGACCGTCCGTACGGGGGTACGGCGAGCCTCTACGCGCTGGCCGGCCGGGTCGATCGCGCGCGGAAGCTGGCCGCGGAGATAGAGGCGGAGCTGGTGCCGGCGTTGGGCCGCGGGGCCGAGCTGAACCTGCACGGGGTGCGGGGGGACATCGCGCTGGCCGAGGGGCGCTACGAGGAGGCGATCCGGGAGCACCTGCGGGCCGAAGAGGGCGTTTGCCGACAGCGCTGTCCCGCCCTTGCCCACACGTACGACTTGGCCGCCCGGCGCGACTCGGCGGTCGCCCTCTACGAGCGCTATATGGCGACGACCGCTCCGTTCGGCTTATTCAGCGAGCAGTACAACCTGGCGCCGTTCGCCGAGCGTTTGGCGCAGCTCTACGACGAGGCCGGCGACCTGGAGAACGCGGCCAAGTACTACGCCAAGTTCGTAGAGCTGTGGCAGGACGCCGACCCGGAGCTCCAGCCCCGGGTCCAGGCGGCGCAGGAGCGGCTGGAAGAGATCGTGGCGGAGCGGGGGTGACCGACCGTCACACCGTCACTCAGTGAGCAGGTTGGAGCGCAGCCAGCCGTTCCCCGAGCTCCTCCTCGAACTCCCCGACGCGGTACTCGACGACCTCCGACCGGTGGCGCACCCGCCCGAGGTGCGAGTAGACCCGTTCCACCATGCGGGTGCTCGAGTGCCCGAGCTCGCGGGAGACGGTGTAGAGGGCGATGGGCACACCGCGGTCGAGCGTCTGGAGCCGCGCCGAGCAGTAGGTGTGGCGGAACAGCTTGGTCCGGATCCGGCCCTCCTCGAACCCCGCGCGCTCGCCGATCGCGTCGAGCATCCGCCGGAGGTCCCGGATCATCTGTTCCCGGCCGTTCGGCCGGGGCGAGGGGAACAGGAGCTCACCGAGAGGGCGCTCCCGGCCGAAGACGTGCTCCCGGAGGATCTCCTCAAGCTGCGGCCATAGGGGCACGACCCGGTGCGAGGTCCGGGTCTTGAGCCGCCGGTAGAGATTCGGCCGGAACGTGACCGTCTTCCGGTCGAAGGAGACGTCCTCGACGCGGAGCCCGAGCACCTCGGCCTTCCGTCCTCCCGTGAGCAGGAACGTCGCGACCACGGCGTACGGGAACGTGATCGGGTCGAGGTCGGAGTTGGGCTGGTACGTTCGCGCCGACTCGAGCAGGAGCGCGGCGTTGTGCACCTCGAGCCACTCCGCCTCCTGCTGCCGGGGCGAGGGCTTGTGGAGGAGCGCGGCCACCGGGTTGGCGAGCACGACCTCCTCGGCCACCGCGCGCCGGAACAGGTTCGAGAGCGAGTTCAGGTACTGACGGGCCGTTCCCTCGGCGAACGTCCCCGCGACGGTTTGGACGCCGGTGTCGGGGGCCACTTCAAAAGCGGCCACTCAGGGCCGGGTCAAAACCGGCCAGTGATCTAGGTCGTTATATCCTCATTGCAAGCCTCATTTCAACCCGAATCCTGGGTCGAGCGCGTCATAGCATGATGAAAAAACCG
>CAYMQZ010000286.1:0-3310 GCA_964392705.1 uncultured Gemmatimonadota bacterium | reverse complement strand
GGGGCGTTCGCCCGACGGTGGAAGCCAGGGAGTGGCATGACGAAGCTGGAAGGAGATACCGATGGCACTGGAAGAAGGGGAAGTCTATCGCTGTCCCGACGAGGCGTGCGGTTGCGAGATCCGGGTCGTGAAGGGGACGAAGCCGGGCGGAGGAGGAGACCAGCCGCCGCGCTGCTGCTGCGGACGGGCGATGAACCGGGTGTAGGCGAGGCCTCCGTCTCGCGAGCGGGAGCCTGCGATCGCGGGCTCCCGCTCGGGGGACCAAGCGGCGTCCGGGGTGCCAGGGTCGCTTGCTTCGTGGCGGCCCTCGCGGCGGCCTCCTGCGGCCCGCTCGAGAACCTTCGGGACCGGCTGCGCGATGCGTCCCCGCACGAGCGCTACGCCGAGTCCCTCCGGGAGGCCGGGCTGGCGGAAACGGCGCTCGGGCGAAGCTGGCTGGAGGCGGCCGCGCGGGCGCCGCGCGAGGCGACGCTGGTCGATCCTCCGTACCGGGAGACGGGCTACTTCTCCGCCGAGGATCCCTCGGCGATCGGCTTCCGCGTGGGCCTGCGCGAGGGCCAGAAGCTGGTGGTCGAGCTGGAGGTGGAGGGGTCGGCGCGTCTCTTCGTGGATCTTCTCGAGGAGCGGCCGGGGGAGGACGACGGCCAGGCTCGCGGGAACGTCCCCGCCCTGAGGTGGCTGGCCAGCCTCGATACGCTGTCGAGGCGTCTGCAGCACGAGGCGTCCGGCGACGGCTCGGTCCTACTGCGTCTGCAGCCCGAGCTCCTCGCCAGCGTCCGCTACACCCTGACGCTGACCCGCGCGCCATCCCTCGCCTTTCCCGTCTCCGGGGTCGGCGACACGGCGATCCGCAGCGGGTTCGGCGCGTCGCGAGAGGGGGGGCGTCGCCTGCACGAGGGCGTCGACATCTTCGCGCCGCGCGGGACGCCGGTCGTCGCGTCGGCCGCCGGGCGAGCGCGGGTCGGAACGAACCGGCTCGGGGGAAACGTGGTGTGGCTGCGCGATGGGGGGCGGAGCCGCACCCTGTACTACGCCCATCTGGATACGCAGCTCGTGGGTCAGGGCGCCCGGGTGGTGCGGGGCGACACCCTGGGCCTCGTCGGGAACTCGGGGAACGCGCGGACCACTCCCCCGCACCTGCACTTCGGCGTGTACGGGCGGGGCAGGGGGCCGGTCGATCCGGAGCCGTTCATCCGCCGCCCGTCCTCCGAGCCGCCTTCCGTGGAAGTGGACCTCTCGGCCCTGGGCTCCTGGGCGAGGGCGGAGCGTAGGTCGAACTTGCGGTCGGGGCCCGGCACGAGGTTCCGGGAGACCCGCGTCCTCGATCCCGGCACGCTGTTCCGGCCCCGGGCCGCCGTCGGGGAGTGGTATCGCGCGGAGCTGCCCGACGGCCGGGGGGGCTACATCCACGGAGCGCTGCTGGCGCCGACGGCGCGTCCGGTGGCCCGGGAGCGGTGGGCGGAAGACCGGCCGATGCGCGAGGGCCCTTCGGTCGCGGCGCTCGCGATGGACACCGTGCGAGGGGGTCGGGCCGTTCCCGTGTACGGGCATTTCGGAGCGTTCCGCTACGTGGAGGGCCCGGATGGTCGTCGGGGTTGGGTGGCGGAGGGCTCGCCCACGCGGAGACCAGTGGCGGGAGGGCTTCCATGACTATTCGGCTTCGAGTGCCTCCGTCGGCTGGATCCGGAGCCCCCGCCGGGCGGGACCGAGCCGGCGACGCTCGCTCAGCGGCTCAGTCGATCACCTCGGGGCGTAGGTACCAGCGCAGGGACCAGCCTTCGTCGCTCCGCCTCAGGGCGCCGATCCCCGAATAGCGCACGTCCACGACCTCGGCCTCGGGGTTCCCGGCGAGCAGGAGGCTGGGCAGCCGGCTCATGTAGGGCAGGTGGCCTACCAGGAGCACCGATTCCCCGTTCTCCTCGGCCGCCTCGACGGCCTTGCGGGGATCGTCCAGGGGGCCGAGCCACTCCTTCCGCCGCACCGCGCCGTCGTGCGCGAGCGACTCGGCGAAGATCTCGGCCGTCTCCCGGGCGCGCGTCTTCCCCGAGTGCCAGACGGCGTCCACTCGCACGCCGGCCTCGGCCGCCGCACGCGCCACGCGCCTCGTCTCCTCGCGGCCGCTCGAGGTGAGGGGCCGGTCGGGGTCCTCTTCCTTCGAAGTGGCGTCTCCGTGCTGGGCGAAGTAGAGATCCATCATCGCTCCTCTTCGTCGCTCTCGTCCTCGCGCCGCTCCTCGAGCCTTCGGGCCAGACGCTCGCGCTCGGCCCGGAACTGCGCCCGGGATTCGGAGAGCGTGCGAACGTCACCCTGCGCCTTCACCACGGTGGCCGGTCCCTCGTGGCCCAGCCGCTCGACGTTCTCCGCCCGCAGCCCCTTCGGGTCCTGCACCACGTCGAACTCGACCTTCTCGCCCTCGCGGAGGCTGCGGTACCCTTCGCCCTGGACGTCGTTGTAGTGGACGAAGACGTCCTCGCCCTCCTCGCGCTCGATGAAGCCGTAGCCCTTCTGGTTGTCGAACCACTTCACGACGCCCTCTTCCCGCGCCATCGGCTCTCCTTTCCGCTCGCGAGGTGCCCGCTTCGTGCCGCACGACTCCGTCTGGGGCACGAATCCGTCAGATTGTACTATGGATGAATGGGCCGGACGTTTCGCCTGTCGGGTTCGATCGGCCGACCTCGACGGGCTTCTGAGCAGGAGGAGATGCCCGATGACAGAGCGGGGACCGAGGCCCGGATCGAGTCGTCCGGGGTCCGGATCGAGTCGACCGGGGCCCGGATCGAGTCGCGGGCCCGCTGGAGGGGGCTCCGCCTGGCTCGGCCCGGCCCTGGGGGGCGCTCTGGCCGTCACGGGCGGTCTCGCGCTCGCGACCGGCCTGGCGTTCACGGACGGCCCGGTGCTCGCCAATGGCCCGATACCCGCGGCCGGCGTATCCGTCGCGGACGGCCCGACCCTCGGAGCGATGACCCAGGAGGATCCCCAGGCGAACGCGCGCGGGGAGATGGTCAGCCGCCACATCGCGGGGGCGTCCGGCGGCGCCCGGCGGATCGACGACCCGGCCGTTCTCGACGCGATGCGCGCCGTGCCGCGGCACGAGTTCGTCCCTCCGGAGCTCCGGAGCGCGGCCTACCGGAACCGCCCGCTCCCGATCGGGCACGGGCAGACGATCTCCCAGCCCTACATCGTGGGGCTGATGACCGATCTGCTCGAGCCGGAGCCCGGCGATCGGGTGCTCGAGATCGGGACGGGCTCGGGCTACCAGGCGGCGGTGCTGGCCGAGATCGTGGACTCCGTCTTCACGATCGAGATCATC
>CAYMQZ010000285.1:0-3311 GCA_964392705.1 uncultured Gemmatimonadota bacterium | reverse complement strand
GTGGTGGTCGGTTTCCTGGGGGTCGATTCGTCCCGCCATCTCGGGGTCGCGTGGTGAAGGTGAGGGGCCGGCTCCGGACCCCTGGTTCACGTGGCTCGGATGCCCTGCGAAGATACACGGACTCAGCCTTCCGTGCAGCGTCCGTGGCCGCCCCCGAAACACCTGGATTTGCCGCGGCGGTGAAGCGGGGAACCCGTCCGAGGCCTTGGAGTACGATATCGTCCGATCATAATGACTAGTATGGTTAGATTGGACGATCGGCGGGTGCGGCCACTCTCGAGGATGAACCTCCGATGAAGCGCGTCTCCATAACGGAGCTGAAGGCGAAGCTGAGCCAATACCTGGACGCCGTGAAGGCGGGAGAGGATGTCATCGTGACCGAGCGCGGGAGGCCGGTGGCCCGGATCGGCCGGGTGGGAGGCGAGCGGCGACAGGAGGGCCGGCTCGCGCAGCTCATCCGCACGGGACAGGTGCGTCCGCCCCGGGAGCCCGGCTCCGCGGCCGACCCGGGCGCGCTGGAGCGACCCGAGGACCCCGAAGGCCGAAGCCTGGAGATCCTGCTCGAGGAGAGGGCCGCCGGCAGGTGAGGTTCTGGGACTCTTCGGCCCTCGTCCCGCTGTGCGTCGTGCAGCCCGCCTCGGTGCGAGCGGACGCGCTCTTCGAGGAGGATCCGGACCTGATCGTCTGGTGGGGGTCGGCCGTCGAGGTCGCGTCGGCCGTCGCCCGGCTGCGCCGGGAAGGGGGTCTGACGGCCGAGGGCGAGCAAGGCGCCTTCCAGGCGTTGCGCGCGCTCGAGGGGGCCTGGCACGAGGTCCAGCCCACCGACGTGCTTCGCCGCCGGGCCGAGCGTCTGCTCCGGGTCCACCCCCTCCGCGCGGGCGACGCGCTCCAGCTGGCCGCCGCCCTGGTCTGGGCCGGCGATCCGCCCGAGGGGGAGATCGCGACGTTCGATGACCGGCTGGCCGAGGCGGCACGGCTGGAGGGGCTGGCCGTGGCGTAGGCGGCCGGCTCCCCACGGCGACAAGAAGCCCGACATTCGCTTCGGTCGGTGGGCGGCGAGACCCGGGCGGCGGCCGATGCCGGGTCAGCCCGACAGGAGCTCCTCCAGGGCCAGCATCGTCTTCGGAAGCAGCTGCGCCTGATCGAAGTACCGCGTCACGACATCCAGGGCTTCCTCGACGGTCGTGATGTCGAGGTAGCGAAGCAGGTAACGTACGTCGTCGAGGTCGTGGAACTCCTCACCCAGGCGCATCGCCGCGCATTTCATGGCGAGCAGGTAGGCGGGCCGGGCGACAAAGACCCGAAGGTGGGAGAGCTCCAGGTAGTCGTCGAACTCCCCTCCGCGGCCCAGGTGGCCCTTCACCGCGTCGTTCAGCCACGTATCCGGCACCCCGGCCTTCGCGGCGACCCGCGCCGCGGCCTCTCGGATCGCCTTCGTCGGCCTGAAATAGGCGTCCACGTCGCGGGTCGCCGGTCGCGCGTCCAGGGCGAGGCACATGACGGCGCCGCCGACCAGGTACACCTCTCCGCGGACCCCGGCGTCCGCGAGCTCTTGATTCAGAAGCTCGAAGAGCCGGTGGATGTCCGCCCGCGTGAGCTCGAAAGAGTCGGGCAAGGGGTCGGACCCTACACCCGCGCGCCGACGCCCGCGTCCACGAAGATGTTGCGTCGCTTGAACGGGACCGGGGCTTCGCGCAGGAGGTGGAGCCTGAGGCTCGTCAGATCCGTCGCGAAGCGCGGCTCCTCGAGCGGAAGCACGTCCCGGGCCCACTCCGGAGGCGCCACCTCCTTCTGGTGGGCGGCCTGCTCGACCATGGCGGCAACGTAGTTCTGCACGTATGGCGACAGCCCGCCCAGATCGGCGCTGGCTAGCGCTTCCGGAAACCTAACGGGTCGCAGCGACGAGAGAAGGTCGTTCAGCTCGGCGAGCGCGAAGCGACGATCCGCACCCGCCCGGAGAGCGTCCAGGATCTCCGCCAGCCGCGCGCGCTCCGCCGGCAAGGCGCGGGACAGCACGTAGGCCGACACGCTCTGGCCGGCGGCGCTCGCCAGCCGCCTGAGGGCCGCCTTCTGTCGGGGCGTGACCCGGATCTGGAGCTGCTCGGTTTTCACGGGCATGTTGGAAGGATAACGCTTGATCCGCCGCTCTGTCAATACATTGTATTTACACCACTCTGTCCGGCGAATCCGTTCGGAAGAGGCTGCTGCGGCTAAATCCTGGGATTCCGGTCGGGGCGCCGAGGCCGCGCGGCTGGAGGGGGCTGGCGCTGGTGTAACACATGCGTTACAATGCACACATGGATACCACGATCCGCAACCTGGACGAAAGGGCGTACCGGGAGCTCAAGGCACGGGCGGCCCTGGAGGGGAAGACCGTCGGCGAGGCGCTGAACGAGGCGATACGGGCCTACCTCGGCCGCCCCGACGTGACGCGAAAGCGCGGCAGTCTGGCCGAGCTGGTACCCGAGGACTACCCGGAGGGGAACGAGGGGCTGAGCCGGGAGATCGATCGGGTGGCCTACGGCGCCTGAGAGGCGGCTGTAGCCGTGATCGTCCTCGATTCGAGCTTCCTGATCGCCTATCACAACGCCGGGGACGTTCATCACCCCGCGGCTCGGGAGACCATGCAGCGCCTCGTCGCCGGAGAGTGGGGCCCCGCACTGCTTCCCGAATACGTCTTCCTCGAGGTGACCACGGTCCTTCTCGCCCGCCGGAGCCTTCCTACGGCCGTCTCCGTGGGGGAGACGCTCCTCGGAGCGCGAGAAGTCGAGCTCGTCCCTGGCTCGCACCTCTTCCTGGATGCCTGGTCCATCTTCCGCCGTCAGCCGGAGGGCGTCCGGCTGAGCTTCGCCGACGCGGCCATCCTGGCGGTGGCGAGGCGCCGTGGGGCCGACCGGATCGCGACCTTCGACCGCGACTTCGAGGCGTTTCCCGACGTTTCCGTCGTTCCGGGTAGCTAGCCCGGCCTGTTCGGCGTCAACGCGACCATCGACTCGTCCCCGCTGTGCGCCGGGAACATGAGGCAGAGCTGAGCCTGCACGGTTCGAGTGAACATCGCGATCGGTCGAGCGGGCGTCGTGGAAGGCGACGGCTCCGTGTCATCGAAACAGGCCTCCGCGCGCCGGCCGTCCGCGGCCGAGCGCCCGCGGTCGGAGGAGGCCTCGCCGGCGCCGGACCTTCCCTCCTCGTGGCGAGCCAATCAGCCTTGCCGCTCCGCCACCCTCTCGTGCCGCGTCTTCACTGTCGCAGGCCCGCCAGAGCGCGCTCGGCGGCGCTTCGAAGCACCGGAAGGGACGAGCTCGCGTCTCCGG
>CAYMQZ010000284.1:0-3317 GCA_964392705.1 uncultured Gemmatimonadota bacterium | reverse complement strand
GGGGACCGGCTCAGCAACGCGGAGCGCCTGCGGCCCCGCATGGGGGACGAGCGCCTGTGGATCGATTTCCGCGATCCGCTCCGGCCGGGCTTCCGCATGGACCGGTACGCCGAGGCGGTGGACCGCCTGCGAGAGATCGTGCGCGTCTGGCTGGACAGCCTGCAGCTTTCCGAGGAGCAACGGCGCAGGGCGCTGGACTGGACGTTCGGCGAGGGCGACGAGCGCTGGGGCGTCTCGCCCGAGGGGCTCCACCTGGGCAAGGTGACGATCCCGATCCCGTTCGGAGCCCTGTTCCAGCAGGGAGGTCCCCTGGGCCGGGAGGCCGAGCAGGCCGTACGCGACCTCCAGGCCATTCGCGCGCAGGAGGTGCGTCGGGATCTCGAGGAGACGCTCCAGGAGCGCCGGGAGGCGATGCGCGAGCGATCGCGGGAGGAGGCCGAGCGACGAGAGAAGGACACGACCGGCGGCCGGGGCCCATCCCCCCGCTCGCCCTGATTTTCCCTCCGAGGCCCCGTCGGTTAAACTGGCGGCCGTTACGGTCCGTGAGGAATCGAGCCCGGCCCCCCCGGCTCCGGGCGATCCCAGGGGACAGAGATGAGCGCCGATCGAGACCTGGACAGCCGCTACGATCCGTCCGAGATCGAGGCCCCGCTCTACCGGGAGTGGGTCCGCCGCGGCCTGTTCCACGTCCGTGCCGAGGAGGTCCGCGACCCCTACGTCATCGTGATCCCACCGCCGAACGTGACGGGCGCCCTGCACATGGGACACGGCCTGAACGACACGCTGCAGGACGTCCTCATCCGCTGGCGCCGCATGCAGGGCCGCGATGCGGTGTGGATCCCGGGCACGGACCACGCCGGCATCGCCACCCAGAACGTGGTGGAGCGCCAGCTCGCCGAGGAGGGGCTCACCCGCTGGGACCTGGGCCGCGAGGCGTTCGTCGAGCGGGTGTGGGGGTGGGTGGACGAGTACGGGACCCGCATCCTCGAGCAGCTCGAGGCGATCGGCTGCTCGTGCGACTGGGAGCGCACCCGCTTCACCCTGGACGAAGGACTGTCGCGCGCCGTGCGCGAGGTCTTCGTCCGGCTGTACGAGAAGGGCCTGATCTATCGCGGGGAGTACATCATCAACTGGTGTCCCCGCTGCGGCACGGCGCTGGCCAACGACGAGGTCGAGCACGAGGAGCACCGCGGGAAGCTGTGGCGCATCCGGTATCCGCTGGCCGACGACCCGCAGACGGCGGTCGAGGTGGCCACCACGCGGCCCGAGACGATGCTCGGCGACACGGGCCTGGCCGTGCACCCCGACGACGAGCGCTACGCGGCCCTCGTGGGGCGGCAGGCGATCCTCCCGCTGGTGGGCCGGCGGCTGCCGATCGTGGCCGACGAGTTCGTGGATCCCGAGTTCGGCACGGGGATCGTGAAGGTGACGCCGGCCCACGATCCGAACGACTTCGAGATCGGCGAGCGCCACGGGCTGGAGCCCGTCGACGTGCTGACGGACGAGGCGACCATGGGTCCCGGGGCGCCGGAGGCATATCGAGGGCTCGACCGCTTCGAGGCGCGCGAGCGGGTGGTCGAGGACCTGGAGGCCGAGGGCCGCGTCGCCTCGGTGGAGGAGCACGTCCACGCGGTGGGGCACTGCTACCGCTGCCACACGATCGTCGAGCCACGGCTCAGCACCCAGTGGTTCGTGCGCATGGCGCCGCTGGCCGGGCCGGCGCTCGCCGCCTGGCGCGAGGGGCGACTGCGGTTCCATCCCGAGCGCTACGGGAAGGTGTACGCCAACTGGCTGGAGAACATCCGGGACTGGTGCATCAGCCGGCAGCTCTGGTGGGGCCACCGCATCCCCGTGTGGTACTGCCGGGACGAGGGGTGCGGCGAGACGGTCGTCGCGCGCGAGGACCCCGACCGCTGTCCGACGTGCGGCGGCGACGTGGAGCAGGACCCCGACGTGCTCGACACCTGGTTCAGCTCGTGGCTGTGGCCGTTCAGCACGCTCGGCTGGCCCGAGGAGACGGACGACCTCCGCGCCCTCTACCCCACGCACACGCTGGTCACCGCCGAGGAGATCCTCTTCTTCTGGGTGGCGCGCATGGTGATGGCCGGCCTCGAGTTCATGGATGAGCTGCCGTTCACCGACGTGGTCATCAACGGGACGGTCCGCGACCACGAGGGCCGCCGGATGTCCAAGTCGCTGGGCAACGGGATCGACCCTCTCGAGGTGGTCGAGCTCTTCGGGGCCGACGCGCTCCGCTTCACCCTGGTGCGGAGCGCGCCTCCGGGCACGGACCTGCAGCTCAACTACCAGGATCTGGACGAGGCCTTTCGGGTGGGGCGCAACTTCGCGAACAAGATGTGGAACGCGGCCCGTTTCGCGCTTCCGTATCTGCGGGAGGAGGACGCCGGTCCGCCGGAGGAGAACGGGCTGGAGCTGGCGGACCGCTGGATCCTGGCCCGCTTCCGGCACGCCGCGAGCCAGGTGACGGAGGCGCTGGAGCGGTACCGGTTCCACGAGGCGGCCGAATCGGCCTACGCCTTCGTGTGGGGCGAGTTCTGCGACTGGTATCTGGAGCTCGTGAAGGATCGTCTCGAGGGGGAGCGGGGCGAGGCGAGCCGCGACGCCGCGGCCCGCACGCTGTACGAGGTGCTCTCGGGCTGGTTACGGCTACTCCACCCGATCGCCCCCTTCGTGACCGAGGCGATCGCCCGGCGACTCCCCGACCGGCCCGACGACTTCACCCTGGTGGCCGGCCCCTGGCCCGAGCCGCCCGCGGCGTGGGAGGACCCGGAGGCCGAGCGGCGCATGGCCGAGCTGCAGGAGCTGGTCGGCATCGTGCGCAACCTGCGCTCCGAGTACCACGTCGGGCAGGGCCGCGCGGTCGAGGTGCACCTTCGCTCGACGACGCCCGCCCTCCACGAGGCCCTGGCCGCCGAGGCGACCGGCGCCCGCCGGCTCGGGGGGATCGAGGCGATCCACGAGCGCGAGGACGGTCGGCCCGAGGGGCCGGGCGCCCACGCCGTGCTCCGCTCCGGCACCGAGCTCTTCCTTCCGCTCGCCGACGTGATCGACCTGGACCGGGAGCGCGACCGCCTCGAGGGCGAGGTGAGGCGGATCGAAGGGCTGCTGGCGTCGACGCGGGCGAAGCTCGATAACCCCGGATTCCTGGAGAACGCGCCGGCCGAGGTGGTGGAACGGGAGCGGGAGAAGAAGCGCTCGCTGGCCGAGCAGCGCGAGCGCCTGCTGGAGAAGCGGCGTGCGCTCGAAGCCGGGGGATGAGCTCCGGCGGCGGGCGGCGCTGCCGCTGGGCCTCGCCG
>CAYMQZ010000283.1:0-3340 GCA_964392705.1 uncultured Gemmatimonadota bacterium | reverse complement strand
TCCTCGGACAGGTCGTCGCCGAGGCGGAGGGCGAGGCGCTGTTCGAGGTCGTCGAGCGCGTGCGACTGGAGATGGTGGCGTTCCGGGAGGCCGAGACCGAGGCCGACCGGGAAGCGGCGCTCGACCGCGCGAGCGAGGTCCTGGCCGGCCTCTCGATCGAGCGGAAAACGGCGCTCGCGCGCGCCTACACGCTCTACCTCCAGCTCGTGAACGTGTGCGAGAACGGCTACCGGACGCACCGGCTTCGCGAGCGGCGGAGCCCCGAGGAGGGCTCGGGGGCGCGGGCCCAGCTCACCTTCGTCCTCACGGCCCATCCCACCGAGTCGCGGTCGCCCGAGAACATCCGCCTCCTCCGCCGGGTCCAGGACCACGTGGTCGACTCCCTGGCGAAGGGCCGGCCGGTCGACCGCCGCGAAGTGAAGAACTTGATCCACCTGGTGTGGAGGGTCGGCACCCATCCGACGGAGAAGCCCTCGGTGGAGGACGAGGCGAACCACCTCTTCTCCCTCCTCACCGATCCGATCCTGGCCGAGGTGATCGCGCTCGCCGAGGCAGGCCACCAGGTGCTTTTCCGGAGCTGGGTGGGGGGCGACAAGGACGGTCATCCCGACGTCGGGCCCGAGCAGACGGAGGCCGCGCTGAACCGGGCTCGTATGCGTCTTCTGGGCTTCGTCGAGGGGGCGCTGATGAGACCGGTCCGGGAGGACGTCGGCCTGGCGGGTGGCGAGGGCGTGCAGTCCGCCCTCGCGGAGCTCGAGGATGCCCTGTCCGCGCTCGAGACCGTGAGCGCCGGCGACGGCGGCCGGGTCGCTTCCCTCGGGGAGGCGATCGAGGCGTTCCAGTCGGCCTACCGGGACCGGTTCGGGATCGAGCACCCGGCGATCGGGCGGCTCGTGACCCTCCTGGAGATCTTTCCCGCCCTCGTCGTCCCGCTCGAGCTCCGCGAGGAGCGCGGCCGCTTCGACGCGGACCGGCCGATCGCCGACATGATGCGCCGGCTGGCGGCGATCGCGGAGGGCGGGGCGATCGAGGGGTACGCCCGGGCCGTCGTGGTCAGCATGACGCTCGAGGCCGAGGACCTGCTGGAGGCCCAGCGCCTGGTTGACGAAGTCTTCGGCGGGCCGGCGCTGCCGGTCGTCCCCCTGTTCGAGCTCCCCGACGTGCTGGAGCGCGCCCCCGCGATCCTGGGCGAGGCGTGGCGGGACGAAGCGTTCCGACAGGCCGTCGGCCAACGCGGCCACCTGGAGGTGATGCTCGGCTACTCGGACACGGCCAAGCGAATGGGCATGCTGGCCAGCCGGGTGGCCCTCCACGACGCCATGCGGCGGATCGGCGAGTGGGCGGAGTCCGAGGATGTGGCCCCGCTCTTCTTCCACGGGCACGGCGGCAGCGTCGGGCGGGGCGGGGGGAGGATAGAGGACCTCGCCGCCACCTGGCCTCCGCGGGCCCGCACGCCCTACAAGCACACCGTGCAGGGGGAGATGGTCGAGCGCACGCTGGCCACCCCCGAGATCCTCCGGAGCCTGGTCGAGAAGGTGGCCGACGTGCAGGAGAATCCGCCGCCCTACCGGGGCGTGGGCGGGCTCGCCCGGGAGCTGGCGCGGGCCTCGCAGGCGGTCTTCGAGGCGCGGGTGGCGTCGGAGCCGTTCCGGCGGCTCCTGGAGCTCGCGACCCCCTACGGCCGCCTGCAGGCGCTGACCATCGGCTCCCGCCCGGCGCGGCGCGGGGACGGAGGCCTGGAGGAGCTGCGCGCGATTCCCTGGGTGCTGTGCTGGACCCAGACGCGGCTCCTGCTCCACGCGTGGCTCGGGATCGGCCAGGCCTGGCGCGAGCGGCGGGACGAGGCCGACCTGGAGGGGCGGCTCGCGGAGGCGCGGGCGGAGGACCCGCTGTTTCGCTCCTACGGCCGGCTGCTGTCGTTCACCATGGCCAAGACCGAGCCCGCCCTGTGGCGACGCTACCGGCGCGCCCTGGCCGCCGCCATCCCCGAGGAGCTGGCGGAAGAGCTGGAGGAGGACTACGAGGGGGCGATGGACCTGGCGTGCCGTGCCGTCGGCGCCGAGACGCTGCTCCCCGAGCGGCCGTGGCTCGCGGAGTCCATCCGCTACCGGGCGCCCATGATCCACCCGCTGAACCTGCTCCAGATCGAGCTGCTCGCCGAGGAGCGGTGGAGCGCGGGCGAGGTGGAGCTCTTTCGCGAGACCGTGACGGGGATCGCGGCGGGGATGCTCACGACCGGGTAGGAGGAGCGATGCCGGTGCGGACGATGACCATCGTGCTCGGCGTGCTGGTCGCGTGTGGAGAGCCACCGCCGGCCGAGACCGATGACGCGGAAGCCGGGGCCGCCGTCTCGGCGGCTCCGAGCGCGGGTCCTTCCCGGGGCGGCGACTGGGTCGCCGACTCCCTGCCACGCGCCCGACCCCTCACCGACCGGACCTTCAAGGTCACCCCTGCCCGGCTGGACCGCGGTCGCTACCTGGCCGAAGGCGTGCTCATGTGCGTTCTCTGTCACTCCGAGCGCGACTGGAGCGCGCCCGGAGCGCCCCCCGTCGAGGGCAAGGAAGCGGGCGGCGTCATTCTATGGGAGCGGAATGGCCACCGAATGGTCGCTCCGAACCTGACGCCCGACCCGGCGACCGGAACGGGAGCGTGGCCGGACGACGCGCTGGCCCGCGCGATCCGCGAGGGAGTCGGGCACGATGGGCGGGCGCTCTCGCTTCCCATGTACTGGAGGTCGTTCCGCGACCTGTCCGACGAGGACCTGGCCTCCGTCATCGTGTACCTGCGCTCCCTGCCGCCGGTCCGGAACCGGCTGCCCCCGCGCTCCCTGCCGCCCGAGCGGGTGGCGGAGCTCGCCGACGACCCCATGCCTCTCACCGAGCCCGTGCCGGCGCCAGACCTCTCCGACCCCATGGAGCGGGGACGGTACCTGGTCCGGGTCGCGGACTGCGCGGGCTGCCACACGGCCTGGTACTCCGACCCGATGCCCGGGGTGTTCGGGGGCGGCAACGAGGTCGGCCGGGCGAACGAGGAGGTGTACAGCAGCAACATCACGCCTGACATCTCGGGAATCGGCGAGTGGAGCGAGGAGCAGTTCATACGCACGATTCGGACGGGGAAGGGAGGGACGCTCGATCCCGTCATGCCGTGGATCGCCTACCGCCGGATGACCGAGCGAGACCTGCGCGCCGTCTACCTGGCGCTCCGGCAAGTGCCGCCCGTGCGGCACTGGATCAACAACGTCGCTCCGCCCACCTACTGCGAGGTCTGCGGTCAGGAGCACGGCCTAGAAGGCTGTTGAAGAAGCGGTCATTCCCCAGGGCCCCGAGCAGAGCCAGGG
>CAYMQZ010000282.1:0-3347 GCA_964392705.1 uncultured Gemmatimonadota bacterium | reverse complement strand
CGAGACCGGGGAGACGTTCCGGGCTTGAGGTGGCTCGAGCGCTCCGGCTCGGAAGCACGGCTTACGAAGCGGGGTGCCGGGCCCCCGATGCGGGCCTGCGCACCGGCTTCCGCGGTGCGGGCGCCGAGGCGCGGGAAGTGGCCGGTCAGCTCACGATCCGGTGGGACCCGAGCGCGAGCGCGGGTCTGTGGATCCGGGGACATGCCGCTGAGGTGGAGCCCGCCGCCGGGGCGGCCGACTTTCCGCTGCTCCCCTCGGGCTCGCGGACGCGCTGGAGCCTGACGGCGGGCGCGGTGCTCGGGGGGACCTGGCCGTAGGCCGATGTCCGTTCGTACAGGAGGGTAAGGAGTCCGACTACAGCCCTTCCGACTCCAGCTTCGCCTCGATCGCGGACACGTACCTCGGGAAGAGCCGCAGGGCCTCGCCCACGGCCTCCAGCACGATGGTGTCGTCGATCTCGTCGTACTCGTGGACGAGCCGGTTCCGGAGTCCGGCCGAGGGGACGAGCGCCTCGGCCAGCTCTTCGTCCAGGATCCCCGCGCGTCCCAGGCGGGTGAAGCTCTCATAGTAGTCCGCCGGCGGTTCGTCCCCGGACGCGCAAAGCAGGTGCGAGTTCGCGTCGACGGCGGCCTCCACGGTCTCCTGGAGCATGCGCTCGATCCCCTGCCTCCGGAACCGGTCGCTCCGGTACGCCTCCAGGCTCAGATCTTCGACCACGGCCAGGTCCTCCAGGTTCGTGGCGATCCGTTCCAGCTTGCGCCGGATGAGCACGGCGTCGAGCTCGGTCACGGGTCGCCGCCGGCTCGGTCCACGAGCTCCCGCACCCGCTCGCGCCGGGCCTCTCGAAACTTGCGGGTGTCGGCGTAGCGCCGGGCGGCCAGGGACCAGAACCGAGCGAAGAGGCCGGGCTCCTCCTCGTGGAGCACGATGCCGTCCCGGGCCACCAGCATCATCAGGAGGGGATCGGCGTGCCGGAGGTCCACGACATCGACGGCCTGAGTGCCGAGCGCCCGAGTGAAGCGGTTTGTGGCGTCCACCAGGTCGAGTGGGCCGTCGCCCCGCAGGGCCAGGTCGAGGTCTTCGGGGGTTCGCTCCTCGTCCTCGCGAGTCGCGGAGCCGAAGAGCACGACCAGGTCGTAGCCAGCCTCGCGGCCGATCCGGGCGGCCGCCTCGCGAAGTCGCTCGAGCTCCTCGGGCTTCATGATCACCCTCTCTCGCACCGTTGGCCGTCGGAATCGGCTTCCCCCGACGGTCCCAACCTACCGCGGGCCGGCCGGCGGAGACATGACTCGGGCGGACGGGAGGCGATCACCAGGCAGGTTCTGGCCCTTCGCACCCCTACCTTACGGCGCTCCGTATCGACGCTTACGTTTCGGTCGGCTGCGACCCCGTTCGAGGCGGCCGGACGACCCCGGGACTACGAAGCGGTGGGGCGAAGCTGGAAGCGATCCGGGAGGAGAAAGAGCGGGGGACGTGAGGACGATCGACGGCGAAGGCCCCGGGACGAGCCGCGGGAGGCTCTCATCGCGCGCGCCGGGTTTCGCGGGGCTCGCCACATGAGTTTCACGCGCGAGGAGCTCGACGCGGCGCGCGATCGGCGCGTTCCTGCCCTGGTCGGCGAGGAGGTGCGGCTGCTGTTCGTAGGGATCAACCCGGGGTTGTGGACCGCCGCGGCGCAGGCCCACTTCGCGCATCCGGGCAATCGCTTCTACAAGGCGCTCCACCTCGGCGGGGTCACGGTGGACCTCCTCGATGTCCGCGACGGGTTCGACGAGCGATCCGAGGCGGCTCTGGTCGAGCGGGGGATCGCGATCACCAACCTGGTGAACCGCGCCACCGCCCGGGCTGACGAGGTCGACGAGGAGGAGCTCGTGGAGGGCGCCCGGGCGCTCGGCGGTAAGGTGGCCGGCTGGGAGCCGAACGTCGTCGCCTTCGTGGGGCTCGGCGCCTACCGCGTCGCCTACGACCGGCGGGAGGCGGGTCCGGGCCGGCAGGAGGACCACGCGATCGCCGGCGCCGAGGTCTGGGCGCTACCGAACCCGAGCGGGCTGAACGCCCACTACGGGGTCGAAGACCTGGCCAGGCTCTACCGCGCCGCCGCCGAAGCGGCGGGGGTGCCGCTCGAACCCGCACGGTGGTGAGCGGATATCCGCCGATCGCCGTGACGTGCCGACTCAGCCCTGGCAGCCCCCGCAGAAGAAGGTGCTGCGGCCCGCCTGGACGACCCGCCGGATCGGCTCGCCGCAGCGTGGGCACGGCTCGTCCTCCTTCCCGTAGACGCGCAGCAGCTCCTGGAACTCGCCCGAGCGCCCGTTCAAGGCCCGGTAGGTCGAGAAGGTCGTGCCGGCGCTCTCGAGCGCCTCGCGCAGGACCGCGCGAAGGGCCCGGTGGAGCCGGCGGATCTCGTCCTCTTCGAGCCAGCCGGCCCGCCGCCGGGGGTCGATCCGGGCCCGGTGGAGCGCCTCGCTCGCGTAGATGTTCCCGACGCCCGCGAGCCGTCTCTGGTCGAGGAGCGCGTTCTTGACGGGGGCCCGCGAGCCGTCGAGCGCCGCGGCCAGCCGCTCGGCCGTGAAGCTGTCGGCCAGCGGCTCGGGGCCCATCTTCCGGGCCTCCTCCTCTTCCCACTCCCCGGACGTCAGGAGCCGGAAGCCGCCCAGCCGCCGCACGTCGTCGTACCAGAGCGTCCGGCCGTCGTCCAGCTCGAACGCGGCGACCACGTGCCGGAACTCGGCGGGATCCGGAGGCTCGGTGCCCAGGGCGAAGCGGCCGGTCATGCGGAGCTGGACCTGGAGCACGAGGCCGCGGTCGAGCCGGAGGAGCAGGTACTTGCCGCGCCGGTCCAGGGACTCGATCCGGCGTCCCTCCAGGCGGCGGCGAAAGGCGGCGACCGGGCCGCCGTCCAGCAGCAAATCCGACTTTCGCACATGCGCGCGTTCGACCCGGCGGCCGGGAAGCTCGCGGGCCAGGTCGCGGCGGACGGTCTCGACTTCGGGGAGCTCGGGCACGGTCTCGGACTCGAACCGGGCGGGCCGGTCCCTACTCCCCGCGCTCGCCGGCCGCGACCGGCTCGGAGAGCTCGTGCCAGCCGATGTCCCGCCGCCACTGGACGCCCTCGAACTCGATCCGGCCGGCGGCCTCGCGGCTGCGCCCGGCGGCGGCTTCCAGATCGGACCCGAGCCCGACGACACCTAGCACGCGGCCGCCGGCGGTCACGAGCTCGCCGTCACGCCGCGCCGTCCCGGCGTGGTACAGCCGCAGGTCATCGGCGTCCGCCAGCGCCCCGGGAATCCGGACCGGCTTCCCCTTCTCGTAGCTTCCGGGGTAGCCGGCGCTCGCGAGCACGGTGA
>CAYMQZ010000281.1:0-3348 GCA_964392705.1 uncultured Gemmatimonadota bacterium | reverse complement strand
TCGGTGAAGATGAGCAGCAAGAACCAGATCGTCGTGCCGAAGGTCGCGCGCGAGGCGCTGGAGCTGGTTCCCGGCGATCGGCTGGTCGTGACCGTGCGCGATGACGGCGTGGTGGAGCTCGAGAGACAGGGGTCCGATCCCGCTGAGGAGCTGGAAGGGGCGTTGGCGGGCCTGGGCGAGGGGCTCTTCTGGCCGGAGCTGGACGGCGGCGCCGCGGAGCACGAATCCGGGTCTCGAAGCGCCTCGATGAAGGACGGGTGAGCGGCCGGGCCCGCTTCCGGGAGCGGATCGAGGAGGCCCTTCGCGTACACGTGGACGCCCGCGTGCTGGCGTTCCACCTGCTGGGGGACGAGCGGTATCTGCAACTCACCCGCCTGCTGTTCGCCGGCCTGCGGACGGGAGCCGTCCGTGGCCAGGCCTCGTCGATCTCCCTCTACCAGCTCCTGGCCGAGGCGTACCGGAGGGGTCAGCGGGAGCGGGCCGCCGAGGTGGCGAAGCGTCTCACGGTGGTGAAAGGGCTGGAATACCTGCCCGTGACGCCGGAGATCGCCGCCCAGGGGGCGGAGGTGCGAGCACAGCTCGGTGGGCGGGTGGAAAGGGCGATCCAGATCGCCACCGCGCTCTCGGGCGGCGCGGATCTCTACCTGACCGAGAGCTCGGGGCTGCGGCGTATCGCCGGAACGTCGTTCCTCAACCTGGAAGACTTCGCGTAGCGGCCGCTACTCCCGCCCGGCCCTCCCCCGGACGAGCTGGACGAGCCTGCCGATCGGGTCGTAGTGCCGGTCCACGACCCGCTCCTTGAGCGGGATGATCGCGTTGTCGGTGATCGTGATGCTCTCCGGACAGACCTCGGTGCAACATTTCGTGATGTTGCAATAGCCGATGCCGCCCTCCCCTTTCAAGTAGGACTCCCGGTCCACGACATCGAGTGGATGGAGGTCGTAGGCCGCCGCGCGCACGAGGAAGGCCGGCCCGATGAACTCCTCGTGCTTGTGGTGGGTCCGAAGCACGTGGCAGACGTCCTGGCAGAGAAAGCACTCGATGCACTTCTTCATCTCCTGGGAGCGCTCCACTTCGTACTGCCGCATGCGCCAGGAGCCGTCCTCGGCATCGGGCGGCCGTGGCCGGAAGAAGGGGATCCGCTCGTTGTTCCGGTAATTCTGCGAGACGTCGGTCACCAGGTCCTTGATCACCGGATACGCCTTCATCGGCGTGACCGTGATCTTCTCTTCCTCGGGGTAGTCGCTGATCCGGGTCATGCAGGTGAGGCAGGGCTGCCCGTTCACCTCGCAGCTGCACGAGCCGCACTTGCCGGCCTTGCAGTTCCAGCGCACCGCCAGGTCGGGCGCCTGCTCGGCCTGGACGCGATGGATGGCGTCGAGGATCACCATGCCCTCCCCCACCTCGACACGGTACGTCTCGAGGCGACCGCCCTCCGCGTCTCCGCGGTAGATCTCGAAGGTGCGCTCGGCCACGGCCCTACGTCCTTTCCCCTGTGCGAGGCCGAGCCCCGAACGGCGACGCGACCGCCATCAGGCGCCCTCCTCGATCAACCTCTCCAGCTCCTCCGGCGGCCGGAGAACCGGATCCCTCGTGATCTCCATCCCGTCCTCTCCGCGCCGGATCACCAAGTTGTGGCTCCCCTCCTCCGGCTCGGTGCGCGGATGGTCGATGCGGGTGTGAGCGCCCCGGCTCTCCCGACGCTCCACGGCGGACCGGGCGACGGCCTCGGCGGTCAGGAGCAGGGGATGCAGGTCCAACCAGGTGTGCCAGCCCGGATGATAGGTTCGCGGCCGGGCGAGGCCGACGCGCTCTCGCCGTTCGGCCAGCGAGCGAATCTCCGCGAGAGCCTCCCGCAGGCCCTCCTCGGTCCGCGTGATGCCCACCTTGGCTTGCATGAGGTCCTGGAGCGCCTCCTGCAGGGCGAACGGGTTCTCGCCACCCTCGCGGTCGAACGGTGCGAGCGCCTCCGCGGCCGCGCTCTCCACCTCTTGGTCCGAGACCGGCGGGAGCGAGGCATGCCGGGCCGTGTGCTTCCGGGCGAACTCGGCGGCGGCGGCCCCGGCCCGCCGCCCGAAGACCAGCAGGTCGGATAGCGAGTTTCCCCCCAACCGGTTGCCCCCGTGGAGCCCGCTGGCGCATTCGCCGGCGGCGAAGAGCCCCGCCAGCGAGGTCATCTGCTCTTCGGGGGACACCTTGATTCCGCCCATGAAGTAATGGACCGTGGGTCCCACCTCCATCGCCTCGCGGGTGATGTCGACCTCGGCCAGCTCCTTGAACTGGTGATACATGGAGGGGAGCTTCCGCTGGATGTACGCCGGATCCCGCTTGGCGGCGATGTCGAGGAACGCCCCTCCGTGCGGGCTCCCGTGTCCCGCCTCCACCTCCTGCACGATCGCCTTCGATACGACGTCGCGGGTGAGCAGCTCGGGGGGACGCCGGTTGCGGGTGCGGTCACCGGTGACCCAGGCGTCGGCTTCCTCCTCGCTCTCCGCGTAGTCACCCCGGGATTGCTCGGGCACGTAGCGGAACATGAACCGCTCGCCCTCGCTGTTGAGCAGGATCCCTCCCTCGCCCCGTACCCCCTCCGTGACGAGCGTCCCCCGCACGCTGGCCGGCCACACCATGCCCGTGGGATGGAACTGGACGAACTCCATCCCCATGAGCTCCGCCCCGACATCGTAGGCCAGCGCGAAGCCGTCGCCGGTGTACTCCCACGAGTTGCTCGTGATCTTCCACGCCTTGCCGCCCCCGCCGGTGGCCAGGACGAGGGCGCGGGCGCGGAAGACGGCGAACTCTCCGCTCTTGCGCCGATAGGCCAGGGCACCGGCGATTCCGTCCGCCGAGCGGAGTAGCTTGACGACCGTGCACTCCATATAGACGCGGACCCCGTCGTGGACCGCCTTGTCCTGGAGCGTACGGATCATCTCCAGGCCCGTTCGATCCCCCACGTGCGCCAGGCGGGCGTAGGTGTGGCCGCCGAACGGCCGCTGGAGGATCCGGCCGTCGTCGGTGCGGTCGAACAGCGCCCCCCACGCTTCCAGCTCCCGGACCCGGTCCGGGGACTCCTCCGCGTGGAGCTTCGCCATCCGGTAGTCGTTCATTCCCTTGGCGCCTCGCATCGTGTCCCGGAAGTGGACGCGCCAGCCGTCCTCCGTGCGGACCGTCCCCAGCGCAGCGGCGACCCCTCCCTCCGCCATGACGGTATGGGCCTTCCCCAGCAGGGACTTGCAGATCACACCCACCGAGGCGCCGCCGGCCCGTGCCTCGATGGCGGCGCGCAGGCCGGCGCCGCCGGCCCCGACCACGATGACGTCGTGCTCGTGGGTGTCCACGGCTCCGCGCCTA
>CAYMQZ010000280.1:0-3367 GCA_964392705.1 uncultured Gemmatimonadota bacterium | reverse complement strand
CCGTCGCCGCACGCACTTCCGGTTTCCCCGGGGGCTTGCGCGTAAACGGGTGGATCCTCGGCCGTCAGGCGGCGACGCCGGAAGTGGTCGAGGAAGAGCGACTGTCTTCCAGGAGGCCAAGATGCGTTTCTCCAAGCTCCGATGGTCCGCGGCACCGCTCGGCCTGGCCCTGTCGGCCTGTGCGGGCGACGAGCCCATGCAGCCCCCGCCCACGCCCGCGCCCTCGGCGGCGATCGCGATCGTGTCGGGCAACGATCAGGAGGGGAAGGCGGGCGAGGATCTCGCGGAGCCGTTCGTGGTGCGGGTGACGAACGCCAGCGGCGAGGGGGTCGGGGACGTCCTCGTCACATGGAGCCTCACCTCGGGCGCGGGGCGGTTCACAGGCTCGGCCGACGAACCTTCGCGAACTTGGACTTCACCCGACGGCCTCGCCCGGGTGACCTTCGTGCCCACGACGCTCGGATCGAGCACCGTGCGAGCCCGGGCGACGACCGTGACCGGCTCCCTCGGAGGGGAAGTGAGCTTCACGGCCGTCGCGACCGCTCTCGTGATCGGAATAGGCGGGTGGAGCAACCTGTTCTTCGGGCCCGACGGCTCCCCTGACGTGACCGTACCGGTGGGGACGACCGTGGAGTGGATGAACTGGCTCGACTCGGCCACCGTGACGTCCACGTCCGAGCCTCCGGGCGGGGAGTCCTTCGACAGCGGAATGCTGTTCGAGGGAGAGCGCTTCCAGTTCGTCCCCCGAGTGTCCGGTACCTGGGAATACGTCGACCAAGTGCACGAGGGAGAAGCCGGGGTCACCGCGACTCTCACGGCCGAGTCGAGCGGCTGAGACGGCTCGACCGCCTGCCCGCTCCGATACAGCCCCACGGGGCCACACGCTCCAAGTGACGTCGGGGACGAGGATGCGCCACGCGCCATGCCCGGCGCCGACGGAGGCACCTTTACCGAGAGAGGAGAACACGATGTTCAAGCCACGAAAGCTTCTTGCGCTGACGCTCGGAACGGCGTGGCTGGCCGGCTGCTCCGAGAGCGGGGTGACGGACGTGTCGCCCACGCGCTCCGACGGCCAGGCCGTGCCGCCGTCGGCCCGGGCGTACGCCGGTCCCGCCGCCGACCTCGGGGGAGACTGGAACTGGACGAGCGAGGAACACTTGACCATTCCGGATTGGGTCGCCGTGGCCATCTTCGGGATCCAGCCGGAAGGACCGACCACGAGCGCCCGGTGCGAGAACTCCGGCACCATGAGCCTCGACCAGACGGACGCCAGCTTCACCGGCGAGCTGTTTCGAACGACGCACCAGTGCGTGACCAGGGGCGGCCAGATCTTCCAGGACCCGGCGGCCTTCGCGCCGCGCGCCGTCACGGACGGTCGCATCCGAGGGCGAAGCGTCCGCCTGCGGCTCGACGGTCCCTTGGTCGAGTGCCTGTACCACGCCGTGATCTCGGACATCCAGGGAGGCGTCGCCACGGCCCTGGATGGAGGAGGTCGCTGCATCGTTCCAGGACACCCGCAGTCCGACGTGCCCCTGGATCCTCCGCCCGCCGGCACGAGCAAGACGCTCGATTGGGAGGCGGTGCGGCCGTAGAGAGCGGACTCCGTCCGGAGGGGGCACGGCCCGGCTCCGACCGGCTCCAGTCGAGAGCATCCCATCGAGCAGAGCCGAGGTCTCGGACCGGGCCGGATCGTCGCAGGCCTGGAGCCCATGGAGCCGGCGCCCCCGCCGGACCACGCTGGAACCCCCACCCCCTTCCGCGTATCATCGAGCATGGCCCTGTCCGGCTTCCATCCCGCCGTCCGACGCTGGCTCGAGGGGCGTTTCGGAGAGCCCACGCCGGCCCAGCGGGCCGGGTGGGCGGAGATCCGCTCCGGTCGGCACACCCTGATCTCCGCGCCCACGGGCTCGGGGAAGACCCTGGCCGCCTTCCTGCACGCCCTGGATGAGCTGCTCCGGGAGGGGGTGGGGCCGGCCGGGCGCGGCGACACGACCGACCGGGCGCCCGCGGGCTTCGCGGACGACTCGAACGGCGACCTGTTCGCGGACGATCTGGCCGCGGATGGCAGACCGCGGATGGCGGCCGGCCTGCCCGACGAGACGCGCGTCCTCTACGTCTCGCCGCTCAAGGCGCTCTCGGCCGACATCCACCACAACCTCGCCGAGCCCCGGCGGGAGATCCGGAAGGTGGCCGAGGAGATGGGGCTCCCGGCTGTCAGGATCACGGCCGCCGTGCGCTCGGGCGACACGACGCAGTACGAGCGGCGGGCGATGCTCAAGACGCCCCCGCACATTCTGGTCACCACCCCCGAGTCCCTCTACCTGCTGCTCACGGCCAGGCGGAGCCGTGAGATGCTGCGCACCGTGCGCGCCGTGATCGTGGACGAGATACACGCGGTGCTCGAGTCGCGGCGGGGCTCGCACCTGGCGCTCAGCCTGGAGCGGCTGGAGCACGTGACCGGGCGCCGGATCCAGCGGATCGGGCTCTCCGCCACGCAGCGGCCGATCGAGGAGGTGGCCCGCTTCCTGGTGGGGGCGTCGCAGGTGGACGGCGACGGGGACCCCGACTGCGCGATCGTCGACGAGGGCCACCTCCGCGAGCTGGACCTGGGGCTCGAGGTGCCCGAGTCGCCGCTCGAGGCGATCATGTCCCACGAGGCGTGGGACGAGGTGTTCGCGCGGCTCGCCGGGCTGATCGAGGCCCACGAGACGACCCTGGTGTTCGTGAACACGCGCCGCATGGCCGAGCGTGTCTCGAGGGTTCTGAGCGAGCGGCTGGGCGAGGACGCGGTGACGGCCCACCACGGCAGCCTCTCCAAGGAGGTGCGGCTGGAGGCCGAGGGCCGCCTGCGGGAGGGACGGCTCCGGGCGCTGGTGGCCACCGCATCGCTCGAGCTGGGGATCGACATCGGGCACGTGGACCTGGTCTGCCAGCTCGGCTCGCCCAACCGGATCGGCACCTTCCTGCAACGGGTGGGGCGCTCCGGACACACCGTCGTCGGGACGCCGAAGGGTCGGCTCTTCCCCCTCACCCGGGACGACCTGGTCGAGTGCGCCGCGCTCCTCCGGGCCGCTCGCGAGGGCGAGCTCGACCGCCTGGTCGTGCTCGAGAAGCCGCTGGACGTGCTGGCCCAGCAGATCGTGGCCGAGGTGGCGGCCGAGGAGTGGGACGAGGAGGGCCTGTACGAGCGGTTCCGCCGGGCCTGGCCCTACCGGACGCTGGCGCGGGAGGCGTTCGACGAGGTCGTCCACATGGTGGCCCACGGCTACCGCACGCGGCGGGGACGACGCGGCGCCTACGTGCACCACGACGGCGTGAACGGGAGGCTCCGGCCCCGCAAGGCGGCGCGCATCGTGGCGTGCACCTG
>CAYMQZ010000279.1:1790-3404 GCA_964392705.1 uncultured Gemmatimonadota bacterium | reverse complement strand
GCCGCCGAGCCGGGCCTCCTGGTCCTCGAACCAGGCGCCCCCGTAATCCAGGAAGCCGGAGGCGCCGAGGCCGAAGATGTCGAGCAGGCCGTCCCAGGCGTACCAGCGGTGCTCGAGGGTGAGGGCGAAGGAGCGCGTTCCGGTGAAGGCGTGCGGGTGCCAGAGGCGAGGGGGCACGCGGAAGCCGAGGTCGATCTCGTCGCCCGGCGGCGGGTCCTCCTGCAGCCCCCCCGACAGCGCGAGGAAGGTCGCGTGACGCTCCGAGGGCTTGAGCGCGGCGGTGCTCCGGAGCACGATCCGGCCCGAGTCCAGCCCGGCGCCGTCGAAGGTGCCGTGCGCGTCGGCCAGCAGCTTCAGGAGGAGGCGAGCCCCCGCCGAGCTCCCGGGCGCCCCGATTCGGGTGCCGGCGGAGAGACGGCCGCGCAGCCCCAGCCCCGTCCGGGCGTACCCCCAGCCGCCGGGCGCGAGCTTGGCGCCCAGGAAGGCGATCCGGCTGAGGTCCTGGTCCTCCTCGGTGAAGCCGTTGAGGTAGCGGAGGGCGACGAAGTCGGCCCGCCGCAGCTCGGCCCAGGCGCCCACCAGGCCGTACACCGTGTCCGGGACGAACCGGGCCGAGTCGACGAGCGCCAGGCGCCGGTCGAAGAACTCCTCGCGCCGCACCTCGCCCGTGAGCCCGACGCGCAGGTAACCCCGGGGGTGGGCGGCCGGGGCGTAGGCGACGCCCAGGCGCTGGACGACGGCCCGACGCTGCCAGCGCGCCGTGTCGGGCGGCGCCGCGCTCTCGGACCGGAACGAGAGCACCCGCCCGTCGAACGCGGCTCCGTCCGCGAAGAGGGACCAGCGATCCGACAGCGACCGGAACGAGAGCCCGCCCGCCCAGGACCCGGCGGCGCGGTCCGAGAGATCCTGGAACGTGCCGCCGAGGCCGAGACGCGAGCTCCCGAGCCGGGGCATGCCGGCCGCGAGCACGGTGCCGTCCCGATCCACGTCCTTCACGTACCAGATCCGGACCAGGTTCCCCGTGCCGCCCAGGTTGGTCTCCGTGCCTCCCAATGCCCCCGTCAGGGTGCCGTCGGCGGCCACCTGCGCCTCCAGCCGCGGCAGGATGCTCCAGGCGTCCACCGTTCGGACGACGGCGGCCAGCCGTCCGTCCACCCGCTGGCTGTCGACGTCCACCCGTCGGAACAGGCCGCGTCGGCGCAGGTTGCGCTCCGTCTCCGCCGCGAGCGCGGAATTCCAGGGAGCTCCCGCCGCCAGGAGGACCTCCTGGCGGATCACCCACGGACGGGTGGTCACGTGCAGCGCGTTCACGACCCTTGGGAGGAGCCCGTGGCCGGCGACCTCGGCCGAAAAGATGTCCTGGCGCCTGAGGATCACCGTGTCGACCACCGGCGGGCCCGGAACGATGCGCGCCCCGGAAGCCCCCGTGGGGGCGGCGGAGGTGGCCGGTGGCGTGGGCGCGCCGGCCTGCAGGCCGGCGAGGGGGGATGACGCCAGGAGGGCCAGAAGGCCCAGGGTCGCGGTCGTGCGCGGGCGAGGCGCGGTCATGGCCGGCGGCCGGCCGGGCCTCGCCCGGGCGAGAGCTCGAGGCTCAGGGGGCGGTGGCGCCGCCCG
>CAYMQZ010000279.1:0-1690 GCA_964392705.1 uncultured Gemmatimonadota bacterium | reverse complement strand
CCGGGCACGGGGGGGCGCGCGGCGGTTCCCGCGGTGGGGGCTCGTGGCGTGCGGCGCTACGTCCTGGTACGGCATCGAACTCTCATGCTCAACCTGGCTCCCGGCTCGCGCCGGGACAAGCGGCGCCTTGCCGGGGCCTCGGCCCGACCCTGCTTGACGACGGCGTCCGGCCCGACGCTCTTGGACTCGTGAGCCACTGGGACGACGTTCGTCTTCTGGGAGAGCTGGTCGGCCGGTCCGGCTTCTCGCTCTCCCTCGGGGGCGGCGTCATCGAAATGCGCCGCGGGCCGAGCTTCGCCCACCTGGCCGCCCGACTGGTGATCACCCTGTTCCTCCTTCCCTTCCTCCTCGCGCCACTCCTCCTCCTGCTGGAGCCGGACATCCCCTTCAACGTCCCCGCCGCCCTGTTCTACCTGGTCTGGTACGGGACGCTGGGTGGCTTCGCGACGTTGGCGGGCGCGGGCCTCTTCCGCTGGCGACTCGTGCGAGTCGACGGCGACCGCGGCCGGCTGGAGCTGCGAGGCTCCGGGCGCTTCCTGTGGCTCCGGCGCCGGGTCTCCGTGCCGCTCGGTCGCGTTCGGGAGCTGCGGCTCGGACTGGGCCCCGAAGGCTTGCGGCCGACGCCGTTCGCGTGGCGCGTGACCTACGAAGCGCGGGGGAAGGGGCGTCGGAAGGTCACGATAGCCGCCACGGTCGAGACGATCGACCGGCGCGAGGAGGCGCTGGACCTGACGGCCCGGGTCGCCGGGCTGATGGGATGGAAGGCGTTCGAGCTGACGCGTGACGACCCCCTGCGGGTGACGGTCCGCTTCGCGCGGTCCGAAGCGGAGCTCGAGGATCCGCGGCCGATCCCGGCGTTGCCGGAAGCCCCCGATTACGAGGAGGACCGGAGCGCCGAGGGGCTGCTCCCTCCGGAGCCGGAGCTCCCCCCGTTCGATCCCGGCGCCTACGGCGGGCTGGAAGAGGTGGTGGCGTGGGAGCCGGGAAGGAGGGTGGAGCTGCTCGTGCGGCCGTTCACGGGCCGGCAGACCGCGTGGGCCGCGCTGGCGGCCGGCCTGTTCTTCGGAACACCGATCGCGCTCTTCCTGTGGATGCTCTCGCTCGCGCTTCCGCAGGCCTCGCGGCCGTGGCTCCTCTTCGGTCTCGCCCAGTCCGCCCTCACGGCGGCGGCCGTGCTCGGCTTCCTGGTCTGGCGGTTCCGGCAGAGCCGCCGGGTGGAGATCGACTGGCCCGATGGCCGGCTGACGCTGCGGAAGGGCGAGGAGCAGTGGAGCGTCGGGCTGGAGGGGATGCGCGGCCTCGAGGTCCGGGGAACGCGGAGTGAGGGGGCGGGCCGTGGCCGCGCGCCCCTCTACCGGTGCGAGGTGGTGGCGCTGCTGGACGACGGGCTCGTCGTCCGGCCCGTGGGAAGGCGCCTCGGGCGGAGCGGCCGGCCGGCCGGAAGGGGCGCCGCAGGGAGCGGCCGGCCGTCGGTCGGGACGGCCGGCCCGGCCGGCGAGATCCCCCTGCTCGAGAGGCAGGAGAGGGGAGACCCGGCGCGCCCGTATCGCGAGGCCGGGGCGTTCGCGGCCGAGGTGGCCGAGGCCCTCGGCGTACCCTGGGAGTGGAGCGGCTACCGGCGAGGTTGAGGAGGGCGTGGCGCCGGGCCACATTGAATCCACGGCCAGCGACGCTATCGCCGGATCCCCGG
>CAYMQZ010000278.1:0-3420 GCA_964392705.1 uncultured Gemmatimonadota bacterium | reverse complement strand
CCCTGGTGGTCGGGCTCTTCTGCGCCGGGGCGCTGGCGGCCTCGATGTCCACGGGGGACGCGCTCCTGCACGCCGGCGCCTCGGTGGCGGTGCGCGACTTCTACCGCCCCCTGTTCCGGCCGGAGATCGAGACGGGCCGCGAGCGGCGCCTGATCCAGGTCCTGGTGGTCGTCCTCGGGGCTGCCGCCTACTACCTCGCGATCCTCTCCGACCTCTCCCTCGTCCAGCTCCTGCTCCTCGCCTACGGCTGGATCGCCCAGCTCTTCCCGCTCCTGCTGGCCGCCTTCCTGTGGCCGCGGGCGACCCGGGCCGGCGCGTTGGCCGGCCTGGTCGCCGGGATCGGCGTCACGCTCATCTGGAACCTGGCGCCCGGCCTCCAGTGGGCGGACGTGCACCCGGGCATCTGGGGCGTGGCCGCGAACACGGTCGCGCTCGTGGTCGTCTCCCTCCTCACCGAGCCCATGGAGGAGGAGCACGTGCGGGCGTTCACGGAGGGATAGGGCTCCAGGCGAAGCCCGCCCTCACCCGCCAGCCGGCGGGCCGCCGCCCGGCCTCAGTGGGCGTGCGGCGTCCCCCGGTGGTGCTCGCAGGTCGCGTTCGGGTTGAACTGGGAGAAGACGCCGTTCGGGTTCTCGCGGAAGATCCAGACGTGGCGGTCGTAGTGCGGCTCGAACATGTGCGCCTCGTCGATCTCCGTGGCCGGGTCGTCGGCCATGCGGTCGTACGGCACGCCGTGGAACGAGGGCGGTGCCGTGTGGCCGGCCGCCTCCCACGCCTCCTGGAAGGCGAGGTTCTCGACGGCCACCAGCTCGAGCGACCCGTCCGCCTGCGGCTCGTAGATGAGGATCGAGGGGGAGAGGAAGTCCGTGTGAGTGCCCGTGCCGCTCACGCGCGGATCGGGCGGACCCGTGATCCCCAGGAGGTCCGGACGGAAATAGTGGACTCCCATCACCCCCAGCTCGGCGGGCCGGCCCAGCATCTCGGCCGTATCGCAGATGTCCATGGGGTCCCGGACGTAACCCTCGGCGAGGGCCACCTCGACGTCGCGGAACCGTTCGGCCGCCTGACGAACGGTGGCCAGGTCCGGCTCGGTGGCCAGGTTCGGCTCGGCGGCCAGGTCCGGCGCGGTGGCTTCGTGGACCGCGGCCGGTTCCGTGGAAGGAGCGTGCTGGGCGTACAGCGGAAGCGCGACTCCGACGAGGCCCCAGGCGAGGCCGAGGGAGACGACTTGCGTTTTCATGGCTGGATCCGGTCCAAGTTCAGGCGACGACTCGGGACGAGTCGACACGCGGCCGCGGCCGGGCCGCACGGAGAATACGGAACCGGAGGATATATGGAGGGCGACCGGCCGCGCTGTCAATAGGGACCGGCGCGGACGGCCTACGGAGGCGAGCGCCGCGCCAGCCGCGCGGGCCACTCCCGGGCCAGCGCCGCGTTCCCGGCGAGCGCCTCCTCGACCTCGGAGACGGCGATCGACTCCCGCACCGTGTGGGCGAGCGCCTCCTCGCCCGGCCCGAAGCCGATGGCCGTGAGGCCGGCGCGGGCGAAGTGCCCGCCGTCCGTGGCGAAGGTCCAGGTACCGATTGGGGGGCGGCGGCCCAGGGCGGGCTCCAGCACGGCGGCGGCGGTCTCGACGGCCGGGTGGTCTTCCGGCAGCGCGTACGGCGGGTTCTCGTCCGGCACCTCGGCCTCGAGGCCCGTGTAGCTCCGGCGCCTGTGCACGGGGATCTCGATCTCGACCGCCGCCCCCTCGATCCGCGACCCCTCGGCCAGCGGCTGGAGCCGCTCCCGGATCTCCGCGGCCTCCTCCCCGGGCACGTTCCGCCAGTCGAGCGTGAGCCACGCCTCGCCCGGGATCACGTTCCGGCTCCGCTGGTCCGTCCGCAGGAGCGTCGGAGCGACGGTGCTGCGCCCCAGCTCCGGGTCCTCCCGCATCTCGAGGCGCTCGAGGGCGAGGAGGAAGCGGGCCACGACGGCCAGCGGGTTCACCCCGCGCGCGGGGGCGCTGGCGTGGGCGCTCCGTCCCCGGACGTGCAGGCGGAGTTCCACGCGCCCCCGGTGGCCCCGCCGCAGCTCGTTCGAGCTGGGCTCCCCCACCACGACCAGGGGCGGCTTCAGGTGCCCCACGAGGTGCCGCGCTCCCAGCCCTCCGATCTCCTCCTGCACGACCGCCGTGACGTGCACGTCGCCGGGCGGGGGCTCCGCGTCGGCCAGGAGGCGAGCCACCCCGTGCACCTGCGCGGCCAGCGGTCCCTTGATGTCCACCGCCCCGCGGCCCCAGACGCGGCCGTCGGCCAGCTCGCCGCCGAACGGCGGATGGGCCCACGCGGATTCGTCGCCGGCGTCCACGTGATCCAGGTGCGTGTTGAACATGACCGCGGGCGCCTCGCCCCGGCCGCGGATCGTGCCGATCACGTTCCCGGCCTCGTCGGTCCGGACCTCGGGGTAGCCCAGCCGCTCCATCTCGCCGGCCACCAGCCGGGCTACCTCGCCCTCCTCGCCCGGCATCCCGGGCGTGCGGAGGATGGCGCGCAGGAAGTCGAGGCAACGGTCCAGGTCGCTCATGGCGTGGCCGACCACGATCGGCTTAAGATCCTGTTGACGTCGACCTCGAGATTTGAACCCATGGAGACCGGCCTGGACGCTCGGATTCCGGATCTGGACGCCTCGTCGCTCACGCTCGAGCAGTTTCAGCGGCTGCCCGAGGATGAATGGCGCAGCGAGCTGGTCCGTGGCAAGCTCGTCCGTGAGCCTCCGGCGGGGATGGCGCACGGCCGCATCGCCGCCAGGATCGCCTCCCTGATCGTGCCGCTGGCTCGGGAGCGCGGCCTCGGCGAGGTCTTCACGGCCGAAACGGGGTTCATCTTTTCCGACGAACCTCCGACCGTCCGGGCCCCGGACGTCGCCTTCGTCTCCCGGGAGCGCCTGCCGCCGGAGGAGCTGCCGGAAGGGTTCGGCCGACTGGCACCCGATCTCGCGGTCGAGGTGGCCTCTCCCTCCAACACGGCGGCGGAGCTCCATGCCAAGGTGCTGGACTATCTGGAGGCGGGAACGCGGATCGTGTGGCTCGTCGAGCCCGGCACCCGGACCGTGACCGTTTACCGGTCCCGCGACGACATCCGTCTGCTGCGCGAGGAGGACGAGCTGGACGGCGGGGACCTGATGCCAGGCCTGCTCGTTCCGGTGGCGGATCTCTTCGGCGCTTAGCCCTCCATTTCGCGAGCAGGCCGCGCACCGGGGGCGGCGGTCGCTCCGTCCGGCCTCAGCCGCCGGGCCGTCCGATGGCGGCCAGCAGCTCGTCCAGCGGCAGCGCGTTCAACACGTGCTTCGGCTCGAGCCAGGCGCGGCGCGCCTGCTCCACGCCATAGCGGACGAAGTCGAGCTCGGCGGTGCGGTGCGCGTCGGTCGAGATCGCCACGG
>CAYMQZ010000277.1:0-3425 GCA_964392705.1 uncultured Gemmatimonadota bacterium | reverse complement strand
CTGGCGAAGAACGAGCTGCGGAACCGGTCGCGGAACCCGATGGTCCTGTTCCAGGCGATCAAGAAGAACTGGGATGCGGACCACCGGCCGCTGGAGTGGGAGGACACGACCTACTCCCCGGACGACCTCTTCCGGAAGCGCCATCTGCGCGAGCAGGTCGAGCGCGCCGTGCAGGAGCTGCCCGAGCACCACAAGGTGGTCTTCGTGCTCCGGGAGATGGAGGGGAAGACCTACGAGGAGATCTCCGAGATCACGGGGGTCACGCTCGGGACGGTCAAGTCCCGCCTCAACCGGGCCCGAAACAAGTTCGCCCAGATCATCTCCCCGATGCTGGGCTAGGACAGGCTCCCAGGACAGGCTGCCAGGAGACGCCCGAGTCCCCCCGCCCCCGGGCGCGCGCCGGGAACCGGCGGACGCGCCCGGGGTTCTCCCACCGGTCGAGAAGGCGCGGGAAGGAATGCTCCCCGAGAGCGTCCGCGCTCCCGGCCGCCGACTCTCCGGACCCCCTCGACATCCGGAACCCACGCCCGCGGGGCGAGTATAGATCGCCGATTCCGGGCGGCGGTCCGGCACGCCGCCCGCTGCGGTCCGACGACAGCGCGGCGGTCAATACGCGAAGAGAGGCGAGGAAGATCGCGATGCGGTGCGAGGACTTTCTCGAAGGTTACTCCAATTTCGTGGACGGACGGCTCGAGCCGCCGGAACACGCGACCTTCGAGGCACACCTGGAGAGTTGCGAATCCTGTGTCCGGTACGACCGGGTCGTCCAGCGCGGGCTCTTCATCTACCGCAACCTTCCCGAGCTCCAGCCCTCTTCCGATTTTCTTCCCAGACTGCGTCACCGGCTCTACCACGTCGACGACGCGGGGCGTCTGTCTCGCGCGACGCCGGTGGGCAGCGCGGCCCTCGTGGCCGTCGCGGCGGTGGGCTTCCTGGCGCTGGCCTGGCTCCCGTTCGCGACCCGGCTCTCGGTGGAAGTCACGCTCCCGCCGGTGGCGGTCGAGGCGCCCGCGGGCGAGACGGAACTGCCCTCGCTCTTCAGCCGCGGCCCGTTCATCACGCCGGCCGCGGGCGTGACGGTGCCGGCCGCGGGCTGGGGCGTCGCGCGGTCGGCCGACTGGAGCTTCCCGGCGGGCTACGCCGCGTGGAGCGAGCCCGGCGGCCCGCTTCCCGCCCTGTTCCAGCGCTCCCCTCCACCGCCCGTCCCGACCGCATCGACGGCCGCCTCCACCCGGTAGCCCGGGCTCGCTGCTCGTGAGCCTCGCGGCCGAGCGGCGGTTGGCCCGCTCGATCGAGCGCGGCGAGCTGACCGGCGGATTCTTTCTCGCCGGCGATGCCGCGCGCCTTCGGGACGAGGGGGTCCGGCGACTGGTGGAAGCGGCGCTCGAGCCCTCCACGCGCGACTTCAACTACGACCTCTTCCGGGGATCGGAGGTTCAGGCCGAGCCCCTGGCCTCCGCGCTGGCCATGCCGCCGCTGATGGCCCCGCGTCGGGTCGTCGTGCTCACCGAGGCCGAGCGGACGACGCCCACCGTCCGCAAGGAAGTGGTGCGCGCGCTCCGACGCCTGCCCGACGACGTCACCTTCATCGTCTCGGCCACCGTCCCCGATCGATCGAAGGCGGCCTTCTACCGCGACCTGCGCGAGCTCTGCCGCACGTTCGAGTGGAACCAGCCCAAGGAGGAGGAGCTTCCGGGCTGGGCGATCGAGCGCGCGCGGGAGCGCTACGGCCTGGAGCTGCCCGCCGCGGTCGCCCAGGCGCTGGCGGCGGTCGTGGGCGCCGACCTGTCGATCGCGGACGCCGAGCTGGCGAAGCTCGCCGCCGCCGCCGACGAGGGGAGGATCGACCCGGAACGCGCCCGGGCGCTGTTGTCGGCCTCGCTGCGCAAGGTGGACCGGTGGTCGTGGCTGGACCGGGTGGCCGAGCGGCGCTACGAGGAGGCGCTGCGAGAGGTGGACGGGGTCCTCTCGGGTGACAGCGCCGTGGGCCTGCTCGCGGCCATGGTGGAGCAGCACCTGTACCTCGGCCTCGCGCTGGAGGGAGGCGCCGGGCTCGTGCGCCAGGTGCTGGACGAGGCGAAGAAGCCGTACTTGAAGTGGAAGGCGCCCACCTACGCCCGCCAGGCCAGGGGCTGGCGTCCGAGCCGGTTGAGCCGGGCGCTCCGGCTGATGCGGCGGGCGGACCGCCGGCTCAAGACCGGAGGCGGAGATCGGGAGGTGCTGCAGGAGCTGCTTCTCTCGCTGCGCCTGCTGGCGCGCGAGGCGGCGTGATGCGGAGGCTGGCCACGGCGGCCGGCGTCGTGCTGGTGGCGACGACGGCGCCGTCCGCGCTGACCGCGCAGGGCGGGACAGCCGAAGGGTCCGCCGCGCTGTCGCGGGTCGAGACCCTGGCCGAGGCCGGTCGGACGGATGCCGCGCGCCGCGAGCTGGAGCGCTGGTTCGAAGGGCCGGGCGACGCCGCGTCGCGCCGCGAGATGGCGCGCGCCCGGCTCCTGCGCGCTCGCCTCATCCGGGACGCGGATTCCGCCGAGGTCGAATACCTGTGGGTGGCGATCGACGGCGGGGCTCCGCACGGCGCCGCGGCGTGGCTTCGTCTGGCCCAGCTTCATCTGGCGCGCGGCGAGCCGGACCGAGCGCGCCAGGAGCTGGAACGTCTGCGGGCGGAATATCCGGAGAGCGAGCATCTGCCGGAGTCCTGGCTCTGGACCGGCCTCGCCCTGGAGGCGCTCGGCGAGCTCGAGGCGGCGTGCGAGGCCTGGCGCGCCGCCCGTCGGACGGCACGCGGGGGAGAGGTGGAGCGCGGCCTGGCCGCGCGCGCCGAGACCGCGCTCGAGGCGTGCGAGGGGCCGGCGCTCCGATACGCCGTGCAGCTCGGGGCGTTCCGTTCGCGCGACGGGGCCCGCGACGTCGTCGGCCGGGCGACGGCCGAAGGCCTCGAGCCGAGGATCGAGCGCGACGGAGGGCTGTTCAAGGTTCGGGTGGGCCGGTTCGCCTCGCTCGAGTCGGCCCGGAGCATGGTCGAGCGCGCGCGCGGCGCGGGGCTGTCCGCGGTGATCGTCTCGGCCGACCCGCCGTAACATCTCCGTCCCGGCCGCGATCCACCGGACCTCGGGGCACCCCCCGGCCGCGAGCGGAGCCTGGGGGCGGGGGATGGGTAGGAAGACTCCGCGAACCGGCGCGACGGCCGGAGGTCGGTCCCGGAACGGGCGCCGGCGCCGGCGTCGCCCACTCGTGCCCGAGTTCGTCGGCGACACCCCAGGATTCGCCGGAGCCGCCGCCGACCACCGTGACGGAGAGCCGTGAGCGAGCACACGCCGCTCATTCAGCAATACCTGGACATCAAGGCCCGGCACCCGGACTCCATCCTCTTCTTCCGGGTGGGCGACTTCTACGAGATGTTCTTCGAGGACGCCGAGGAGGGGAGC
>CAYMQZ010000276.1:0-3434 GCA_964392705.1 uncultured Gemmatimonadota bacterium | reverse complement strand
CCTTCACGCTGTGGAACGCCGACTTCCGCGTCCGCTCGTTCCGCAGCAACGCGGTCCTGCGCTGGGAGTGGAAGCGTGGGAGCACGCTCTACCTGATCTGGCAGCAGACGCGCTGGTTCTGGGAGGACCGGTGGAGGACGGTCGGGGCGACTGGACTGTGGAACGCCTTCGGCGACCCCGGCCAGAACATCCTGCTCATGAAGCTGACCTACTGGTTCTCGATCGATTGAGGGGAGCGGTGAAGACGATCCTGGTCACCGGCGGCGCGGGGTTCATCGGCTCGGCCGTGGTGCGCCACCTGATCGGCCGGACGGAGCACCGGGTCGTGAACGTCGACTGCCTGACCTACGCCGGGAACCCGGACTCGCTGGCGGAGGCGGCGGACTCGCCGCGCTACGCGTTCGAGCGGGTCGACATCCGACACGGCCCGGCCCTCCGCCGCGCCTTCGAGACCCACCGGCCCGGCGCCGTGCTTCATCTGGCGGCGGAGTCCCACGTGGACCGGTCCCTCGACGGTCCGAGGGAGTTCCTGCACACGAACGTGCTGGGGACGTTCACGCTCCTGACGGAGTCGAGGCGCCACTTCGAGGGGTTGGACGCCGAGGAGCGGGAGCGGTTCCGGTTCGTCCACGTCTCGACCGACGAGGTGTACGGCAGCCTGGGGCCGACCGGGCTGTTCACGGAGGCCTCGCCCTACGCACCCAGCTCCCCCTACGCGGCCAGCAAGGCGTCGGCCGACCACCTCGCCCGGGTCTGGCATCACGTCTACCGGCTGCCGGTGATCGTCACGAACTGCTCGAACAACTACGGCCCGTACCAGTTCCCCGAGAAGCTCATCCCGCACATGGTCCTCCGCGCCGTGGAGCGCCGGAGGCTCCCGGTGTACGGCGACGGCCGCAACGTGCGCGACTGGCTGTACGTGGACGACCACGTGGAGGCCCTGCTCGCGGCCCTCGGGCGGGGGAGGCCCGGCGAGACCTACAACATCGGCGGCGGCTGCGAACGGCAGAACATCCAGCTCGTCCGGGCGATCTGCGCCCTGCTCGACGAGATCCGACCCCGCGGCGACGGTCGCAGCTACGCACAGCAGATCGCCTTCGTGGCGGACCGGCGGGCGCACGATCGCCGCTACGCCATCGACGCGGGCAAGATCGAGCGCGAGCTGGGATGGCGTCCGCGCGAGAGCTTCGAGACGGGCCTCGAGAAGACCGTCCGCTGGTACCTGGAGAACGAGTGGTGGTGGCGCCGGATCCGCGAGCGCGGCTACCGTGGCGAGCGCCTGGGGCTGTTGGCGTGAGGGCGGAGCTCGACGGGTCCGGGCGGTTGCGGAGCGACGGCGCGTCCCGGCCGCTCCCCGCGGACGCACCCGGGACGCCCTCCGCGGCCACGCCCCGGTCGTCCTCGCCGGACGTCTCGCTCGGGCCCCGCCGCAAGGGCATCGTGCTGGCGGGCGGGACCGGCACGCGGCTGCACCCGCTCACCCGCGCCGTGAGCAAGCAGCTCCTGCCCGTGTTCGACAAGCCGATGGTCTACTATCCGCTCTCGGTCCTGATGCTGGCCGGGATCCGCGAGATCCTGGTGATCACGACGCCGCGCGAGCGGGAGCTGTTCCGGGCGCTTCTGGGCGACGGGACCCAGTGGGGCGTGGAGATCGCCTACGCGGTCCAGCCGTCTCCCGACGGCATCGCCCAGGCGCTGATCATCGGCGAGCCGTTCCTCGCCGGGGCCCACCCGACGCTGATCCTGGGGGACAACATCTTCTACGGCCACGGGCTCCCGGAGCACCTGCGACGGGCGGCCGCGCGGCCCGCCGGCGCCACGCTCTTCGCGTACTGGGTGCGCGACCCGGAGCGCTACGGGGTCGTCCGGGTCGACGACGGCGGCCGCGTCGTCGGCCTGGAGGAGAAGCCGGCCCGTCCGCCCTCCAACTACGCCGTCACGGGGCTTTACTTCTACGACGACCGCGCCCCGAGCCTGGCGCGCGGCCTCCGCCCCTCGGCGCGCGGCGAGCTCGAGATCACCGACCTGAACCGACGGTACCTGGAGGCCGGCGACCTCCACGTGGAGACGCTCGGCCGCGGCTTCGCCTGGCTCGACACGGGCACCCCGTCGTCGCTCCTGGCCGCCGCGGACTTCGTGCGCACCATCGAGGAGCGCCAGGGCCTGAAGATCGCCTGCCCCGAGGAGATCGCCTTCCGCATGGGGTACATCGACGCCGGGGCGCTCACCCGGGCCGCCGGGGGCTGTGGCAACGGCGACTACGCCGCCTACCTGCTGCGGCTGGCCGAGGAGGGGAACTCGACCGCGGCCCGCAGCCGTACCCTGGAGAGGGTCGGCCGCCCCGGGGTCCGCGAGGAGGGCTGATGCGCTTCCGCCCGGTCGAGGATCCGGCCGGCCCCGTGCTCATCGAGGGCGAGGTCCACGAAGACGAGCGGGGCGCGTTCCAGGAGGCCTATCAGCAGGAGAAGTACCGCGAGGGCGGCATCGCCGATCGGTTCGTCCAGGTGAACGGCTCGCGCTCGGGCCGCTCCGTGCTGCGGGGACTCCACTTCCAGCACCCCCATCCCCAGGCGAAGCTCGTGTGGGTGGCGCGCGGCGAGGTGTTCGATGTCGCCGTGGACATCCGCGTCGGCTCGCCCAGCTTCGGCCGCTGGTTCGGCGCCCGGCTCTCCGACCGGAACGGCCGACGGCTGTACGTCCCCCGCGACTTCGCGCACGGCTTCCTCGTGCTGAGCGAGGAGGCGGACGTCGTGTACCACTGCTCGGACCTCTACCGCCCCGAGGCGGAGGGCGTGCTGCGCTGGGACGACCCGGCCCTGGCGATCGCGTGGCCCGAGACGGAGCCGCCGCCCCGCCTTTCGGACCGCGACGCCGCCGCGCCCGACCTGGCGGAGCTGGAGGGCGCCGGGCGGCTTCCGGCGTACGTCCCGTGAGGATCCCGTGAGGATCCTGCTCACCGGGTCGACCGGACAGGTGGGCCGGGAGCTCGCCCGCGCGCTGCCGCGTCTCGGCGCCGTGACGGCGCCGCCGCGGGACGAGCTGGACCTGGCGCGCCCCGACGCCATCCGGGAAACGGTCCGGCGAGCGGCGCCGGACCTGGTGGTCAACGCCGCGGCCTACACGGACGTCGAGCGGGCGGAGGCGGAGCCCGACCTCGCACGGGCCGTGAACGCCCGGGCGCCGGGGATCCTGGCCGAGGAGGCCGCCCGTCTCGGGGCCGGGATCGTCCACTTCTCGACCGACTACGTGTTCGACGGGCGGAAGCGCGGGCCGTACGTGGAGAGCGACCCCCCGTCGCCCCTCAACGTCTACGGCGAGACGAAGCTCCGGGGCGAGGAGGCCGTGCGCGCGGCCGGGGCCCCGCACCTCGTCTTCCGCCTGAGCTGGGTGTACGGGCTGCGCGGGCGGAACTTCCTCACCGCCATGCTGGACGC
>CAYMQZ010000275.1:0-3451 GCA_964392705.1 uncultured Gemmatimonadota bacterium | reverse complement strand
GGCGATCTCGTGGCTCCCCGGATCGCCGCCGCGGGTGCCCTGGTGGACGGACCACGCTCCTGGTGGCCATCGGCTGACAGCGTCGCAACTCCGAAGGAAGCACGCGAGTTCGTCCGCGACGGGGGTGCTGACGGCCTGGACTTCATAAAAGTCTACTCCAGCCTGTCGCGGGAGGCTTATTTCGCCATTCTGGAAGAGGCCGGCCGTCTCGGGATACCGGTGGCAGGGCACATCCCGTTGCTGGTGCGCGCCAGCGAGGCGGCAGCCGCGGGACAGCGGAGCAACGAGCATCTTCACCAGATCCGCGAGGGCTGTTCGACGAGCGAAGAGACGATCATTGCTGAGCGGAAGAGCCTTTACGCGGGCTCGTTCACGGCCGCACAGGACGACTCTCTCTGGGAGCGCCACGAGCGGATGCGCACGGATGCGTATGACGCCGAGACGTGCGCAAACCTCGCGACGCAGCTGGCAGCCGCCGGCATGTGGCAGGTGCCGACGCTGGTGAACGAGCGCGACTACTTCCTCGGCCCCCGTGAAGGAGCCGAACGCGATCCGCGTCTCGCCTACCTACCGCCCGACGAGCGGCGCTTCTGGCGCAATGGCCTCGAAGACTACACGGACATCGAGACGAACTCTCAGGCCGGGTTCGACGAGCGGCTTCAGCGGTGGAAGATCACCAAAGAAGTTGTATCCGTCATGGCTGGCGACGGCGTGCCGTTCCTTGCGGGTACGGACCTCGGGAATCCCGGTCTCTATCCCGGCTTCAGCCTCCACGAGGAGCTGGAACTCCTGGTAGAGGCGGGGCTGTCCCCGCTGCGGGCGCTACGAGCGGCAACTCTGGAGCCCGCCCGTTACCTGGAGGCCACGGACTCGTTCGGAACCGTTGCCGAGGGCAAGCTGGCCGACCTGGTCCTGCTCGAGGCGGATCCACTCGAAGAGATCGCCAACACGCGGAAGATTCGCGCCGTGGTCTTGAACGGCCGCTACCTGGACCGGGAGGCGCTCGATGAGCTGCTCGCTCAGGCGGCAAGTACGGGGAGCTAGCCGTAGCTACAGCTTTCCGCCCCGCCCTCCCTCCCGGATGCCGGGTCAGGGCCCGAACGGCGTGCCGCCCTCGGCGAGCCGCCGCACCAGCTCGCTCCCGATGGTGCCGGTCGCGCCCGTCACAGCGATCATGGATCGTCGGCGCTAACCGCCCGAGACCTCGAACGTGGCCCGCATTCCCAGTGCCGTGTGAGGCTGGGCGTCGGGCTCGTCCCGGAAATTGCACACCAGGGCGTAGGTGCGCCCGGGCAGCAGGTCGACCAGCAGGCGGCTCGCGGCGGTCTGGCCCGGATCGGCGATCAGGATCCCCGGCCCTCCCTCCGTAAAGTCCCGCGCTTCTCCACCACTTCGAGCGGCTTCCATGACCTCATCCAGGGTCACCCCTTCCTTCAGGCGAACCAGGATCATCTCATGGTCCACCTCGCCCCGGTTCTCGAACGAGATGGTGGTCGGGCCCGGGGGCAGCGTATCGGGGGCCCTGAACGCGTAATCCAGGCCGATCACCGTCACCTCGTTCGGAGACGATGCCCCCGTGCAGCCTGCCAGCCAAGCCGCTCCGATCGCCAGCGTCCCCGCCACAACGGCTCCTCCTCTTGATCGCATCTTCGGACCCCCTCCGTGGAAGTCGCTTCGGCTACGGCATCATGTGCTTCCAAAGAGAAGAAAAGACGGAGACCGCGGCGAGTCCAGTCGGAGGAGGAAGCGTGGAGTCGCCCCGCTCCGTCGTCCTAGCTACCCGGGCGTCAGATACGACGAAATGTAAGTATTCACTGAGCGCCCGCACCGTGGAACGGGACCTCGCCAGCTTGAAGGCGTTGTCCCGGTGGCCCATGGACTGCCGGCTTCCCTGCTCCTCGCGTCCCATCGCAGCCTGTTCGCTACGAGCTGGCGTCCGCTGGCTGAGCGAGGCCGAGAAGCTGGCGGGGCTCGAGCCGCAGCCGCGTACCCTATGGCACGCCTACCGGCGGCTCTGGGCCTCCGCCCGCAAGCACCTCTCGGTCAAGGGCTTCGGCCATGTAACGCCGCCCAGGAGAGCGTTCCGCCAGGTGAACAACCGGTGTCGCACACCGCCGTCGCTCCGCCCCTCTGCTATCGCCGGCGAGTCCTCGACGGTGACCATGCCCTGGGTGCCGAGGGACGCGCCGGACACCGGCTGCGTGCGCCCTCCCACACCCTCCTGCACGAACGCGGTGGCCATGACGATCGGCAGCCCAAGGAGGAGCAGGATGATCGCGCCAGGCCCCACCCAGCTCGGTAGCCCTGCCGTCTCGCTCAGCACCTCGACGACCTGGAGCACCACCCAGGAGACACCGACGTAGATCGCCAGCACCTGCCACAGGGAGCGGCGGTGGATCTCGTGGATGAGTTCCTTCACGCGGGACATCGGGCCTCGCAGCCTGGGGACTGCGGGAAGCTGGTGGCGGAAGCCCTGCCGATCAACTCGGTGACCCGGCCCCGTGCGGGGCAGCATGAAAGCCGGGGCCGAGCCCACCGAGCGGGCGGGCAGCGGCCGGAGCCGAGACGCTACATGCCGTCCGGCCGGTAGCTGTGCTCCGGCAGGTACCAGACGTGGAAGCTTTCAGCCTTCGAGATCAGCTCCCGGTGCGCTGCCTCGTGCTCGGACCACCGTTCTCCCATGCCGGTCTCCTGGAGCCCCTGTTGCAGCGAGTTCTCCCCGTAGAAGCTCGACATCGATTCGAACGGCACAGCGATGAGGAATCCACCCCGCCCGACCATGTTCTGGCTGACGAAGACCGGATAGGGGGCGTCCATCTCGGTGAGCATGGCCATGAAGCCCTCGACGCTCTCCTCGTAGGGCGCCGGGTCGCCACCCGCCGGCCACTGCCGGATGACCAGAACCCCCTCGTGCTGTCCCGGCTGGACCGCCGGGGATTCGGGCACGTAGCCCAGGTCGGGACGGGCGCGATACACCTCGCTCATCCCTCCCTCGACATCGAGGGGTCCCGTGCTCTGAAACGCGGCCATCACCCGGTCGGCCACCTCCGTCCCCTCGAACGCACGGACGAATGCCTCCGGATCTTCCAGGTTGGCCAGCGACTCGTGCCACGTGACGAAGTGGATCGTGTTGTCCCAGCGGTACGCGTCCCAGGCGAAGCGGGGGTCGAGGTTCACTTCCATGGCGGCATCGCGGACCGTCTTGACGGCCTCGAGGAAGGCCGCCGCATCGGCCGGGGCGAGCTCGACCTGGCTCACCTCGGTGAACGGGGGAGCGTCCTGGCCGTGCGCCGGGGCCGCGAGCGCGAGAACGAGCAGGATCGCCGCCGGCGCCGAGAATCGTGTACGCATGTAACACCTCCTGTGGATGGGAAGGATCTGCGTAAGGTATGCGGAGCGCCCGCGTCGCGGAAAGCGAGCCCGGGGCCCAGCCTCCGGGTAGCGTTCGGCC
>CAYMQZ010000274.1:0-3492 GCA_964392705.1 uncultured Gemmatimonadota bacterium | reverse complement strand
CGGCTTTCGCCCGTCCCCCGATCCCATAACGAACGAGCTTTCACTTTCGTGTCAAACCGAGTGGAGGGCGAAGTCCCGTGTGCGGGCGTCGGTTGAACGAATGGTTGGGCCCGAACGTTCCGACGGGCTCAGCCGCCAGAGACCTGGCGATCGCCGCCGAGGCCGCCCTGGCCGGAGGTCGAGCGGCCATGTCCCACTACGGGCGCGCGGACCTGTCCGTGCGCGACAAGGGAGTCGACGACCCGGTGACCGCCGCCGATCGCGCGGCGAACGACGCCATCCTGGGCGTCCTGACCGAGCGGGCGCCCGGTCAGCGCGTCCTGAGTGAGGAATCGGCGCCACCGGAGATGGGCGGCGCAGAGGGAGGGGACGCCGGGGACCGTCTGTGGATCGTGGATCCGCTGGACGGCACCAAGGAGTTCCTCGCCCGTAACGGCCAGTTCTCGATCATGGTGGGGCTCGCCGAGGGAGGACGGGCGACGCTGGGGGCCGTCCACCAGCCCGATCCGGATCGGCTCTATCTGGGGCTCGCGGGCGGCGGCGCCTGGGTTGTCGCGAATCCGCGACACCGACCCGAATCGCGCTCCCTGAGCGTCGTCCCGCGTCCGACCGGGCCCCTGCGGCTCGTGGCTTCGCGCTCCCACGGAGACCCCGCGCTCGACCGCCTGATCGGGACCCTCGGGGAGGTGGAGGTTTCGCGCGTCGGCTCCGTGGGTATAAAGTGTGCTCTGATCGCCGCCGGAGCCGCCGATCTGTACGTGCATCCGGTACCGTATCTGAAGGAGTGGGACACCTGCGCCCCCGAAGCGCTGCTTCGCGGCGCGGGCGGACGGGTCACCGACTGTGGGGGCGGCGCGCTGCGCTACGGCAAGGACGAGCGTCGACAGCCGCGGGGGATCTTCGCCGGGAGCCCGGGCGCCTGGGAAACGGCGGAGTCAGCGGTGCGCACGGCGGCCGCGAAGCTCCTGAGGCGAGGGGATGAGGGTGGATGAGGGCGGTCCGATCGCGATCGGAGTCATGTCAGGACGCCCTCGGTAGACGGGAAGGGGAAGAGAGAGGGATGAGCGAAGAGAGATCCGGGACCGGGACGGGCGAGAAGGGCGCGACCAACGTCTACTGGCAGCGGAACCCGATTAGCCGCCAGGAGCGAGAGGATCGGCGCGGCCACCGCGGGGCGATCCTCTGGTTCACGGGGCTGTCCGCCAGCGGCAAGAGCACCCTGGCCTTCGAGGTGGAGAAGCGCCTCTTCTACGAGGGCTACTTCAGCTACGTCCTGGACGGCGACAACGTGCGCCACGGCCTGAACTCGGATCTCGGCTTCTCCCCGGAGGCCCGGCAGGAGAACATCCGGCGGATCGGCGAAGTGGCCAAGCTGTTCGCCGAGGCCGGCGCGATCGTGCTCACGGCGTTCATCTCGCCGTACCGGACGGACCGGGACCGCGTCCGCGAGCTGGTCACTCGCGACAACGACTTCGTCGAGATCTTCGTCTCCTGTCCGCTCGAGGTGTGCGAGTCGCGAGACCCGAAGGGGCTGTACCGACGCGCTCGCGCCGGCGAGATCGAGGACTTCACCGGCATCTCGGCGCCCTACGAGCCGCCCCGCTCTCCCGAGCTCGTGATCGAGACCGACCGTCACGACGTGGAGACGTCCGTCCAGCAGGTGCTCGCGTACCTGCGGAAGCGGGGGTACATCCGCTCGCGCCCGGTGCGCGCCGTGTCCGGCGACACCCGTCCGCGTCCGTGAGCGGGTCCGCCCTGTCGGCGGAAACGACCGATCGGACGGGAGCCCGGGAGGCTCCGGAGCGCGAGGATGAGCCCTCGAAGGGCACGACCGGTCCGAGCGGCCAGGAGCCGAGCGATCCCGGGCCGATCGCGCCCTACGGGGGCCGCCTCGTGGATCGGACGCTCTCGGCGGACGAGACGAAAGCGGCGCGCGAAGCGGCGCGGACCCTTCCCGCGCTCCCACTGGACGAGCGCTCGCTCAGCGACCTCTTCCTCATCTCGGTCGGGGCCCTCTCGCCGCTCGAGGGCTTTCTGGACGGCCCGGCATACGAGACCGTCGTCGAGGAGATGCGCCTGCCCTCGGGGCTTCCGTGGTCGGTGCCGGTCGTCCTTCCCGTGCCCGAGGCGGAGGCGGGCCGCCTGTCGCCCGGGGATCGGGTTGCGCTCCTGGCGCCGGACGGCGAGCCGGCCGCGACGCTCGAGCTGATGGACCTCTTCCGCCGCGACCTCGATCGCGAGGCCGAGCGCGTCTACGGGACCACCGAGCGGGCCCACCCCGGGGTCGCCGCCCTGTACGAGCAGGGGCCGGCCTGCGCCGCCGGTCCGGTGCGCTGGTTCCACGCGCACGACATCTCGGGCTTCCCCGAGGAGCACCTGACGCCCCGGGAGACCCGGCGCCGCTTCGACCGCCTCGGCTGGCGGAGCGTGGTGGCGTTCCAGACCCGAAACCCGATCCACCGGGCTCACGAGTACATTCAGAAATGCGCCCTGGAGATGGTGGACGGACTGCTCCTGCACCCGATCGTGGGCGCCACCAAGGACGACGACGTTCCCGCGGAAATCCGCATGGAGTGCTACCGCGTGATCCTGGAGCGTTACTTCCCCGCCGAGCGCGTGCTCCTCGCCGTGCTTCCGGCCGCGATGCGCTACGCGGGGCCCCGGGAGGCCGTACACCACGCGATCATGCGCCGCAACTACGGCTGCACCCACTTCATCGTCGGCCGGGACCACGCGGGGGTCGGTAGCTACTACGGCACCTACGACGCGCAGCGGATCTTCGATCGGGTGGACCGCGAGGCGCTCGGGATCGAGCCGCTCGCTTTCGAGCACGCCTTCTGGTGCCGCCTCACGCGACAGATGGCCACGTCCAAGAGCTCGCCCGCTCCGCCGGAGCAGCGGCTCTTCCTCTCGGGCACGCGCGTACGGGAGATGCTGGCGCGAGGCGAGCGCCCTCCCGAGGAGTTCACCCGCCCCGAGGTGGCCGAAATCCTGATGCGGGCCTACCGAGGCCCCTGAGGGCATGCAGCCGCCCCGTTCCGCCGCGCCTCCGCTCCTCGCGGCCGCCCTGCTGGCGGCGACGGCCTGCGGCTCCGGGCCTTCGGGCCCGGGCGACGACGGAGACGGAGACGACGGCGGCAACGGGGAGATACCCGCTTCGCTCGCGGTCGAGGAAGTCGTTGCGGGCCTCCAGAGCCCCGTGCATCTCACGGCCCCGCCCGGCGATGACCGCCTCTTCGTGCTCGAGCAGGGGGGCCGCATCCGCGTCGTGCGGAACGGCTCCCTGCTCCCCACCCCGTTCCTGGACCTCACGGACCGGGTCGGAAGCGCGGGCTCCGAACAGGGTCTGTTGGGCCTCGCCTTCCACCCCGAGTATGCGACGACCGGTCATCTTTTCGTCAACTACACGGACCTGAACGGCGACACCCGAGTCGAGCGCTATACGGTGACGGCCGACCCCGACGCCGCCGATCCGGCTTCCGCCAGGTCGAT
>CAYMQZ010000273.1:0-3501 GCA_964392705.1 uncultured Gemmatimonadota bacterium | reverse complement strand
AGGGGCTCGACCCAGCGGCTGGCCAGGAACCCGCCGCCGACGCCGAGCAGGAGCGCGGCGACGATCCAGAGCTTCCGCTGCCAGAGGAGGGCGAGCATGTGCCGCCAGTCCGCGCCCTCGCTCTCCTCCGCCCCGTAGTACGCGTAGCCGGGATAATGATACTGCTGTTCGTGCGGGACGGGCTCGTACCCCGAGTGGGGCGCGGGCACCTGGCTCCGTTCGGTCTTGTGATCGCTCACCGTGCGTCCTCTATTCCGAGTTGCGGGATGCCGGTCCGGCTCGTCTGTAGCTCGGGCCCCGGCCTCCGGGCCGACGGCCTGCGCCGCCGGACCGCACAATGGTGGCAAGAGTAATGCCCGCTTCCCGAGTCCGCCTTGAGGCGGGGAAGCCCGCGCTTACGGAGGAATCGCCGTCCTCCGGTCCCCGGCCCTCCGTTCCGCGCGACAGCCGGTGTCGTCTTCGCGCCACACCCCGAACTTGTGGGCTCGCGGCCACAAGCGCGATGGTCGCGACCGCGTGGCGCGTCCTCTCTCACCGATCGCTCATCCTCCGACAACCCGCGGCACGCCTTGGAATTCCGGCACGCCGCGTCTTCAGATCGCTCCCGGACGGGACGGTGGCCCGCGGCTTGATCGTGGGGAACTCATCCCGACCGGTCCGGTGGAGCGCCCGTCGAGGCCGGACGGCCGATGAGCGCGAAGCCGGATGGCCGGCCAGCGCGAGGAAGAACGGAAAGGCGATCACTGTATGTGCGGAATCGTGGGTTACGTGGGACGACGCGAGGCGGTCCCGATCCTCCTCCGGGGGCTCGAGCGCCTGGAGTACCGCGGATACGATTCCGCGGGCCTCGCGATCCAGAACGGGAGGGGGCTGATGACGCGGCGCACGGCCGGCCGCGTGGCCGATCTCGAGGCCCTGGTCCGGAACGACGAGCTGGTCGACCTGACCGGCGGCTCGGGCATCGGCCACACCCGCTGGGCCACGCACGGCGCGCCCACGACCGAGAACGCGCATCCGCACGCCGATTGCACGGGCGAAATCTCCGTCGTCCACAACGGGATCATCGAGAACTCGTCCGTCCTGCGCGCGGAGCTCGAGAAGAAGGGCCACGTCTTCCGCTCGGACACCGACACCGAGGTGCTGGCGCACCTGATCGAGGAGGTGTGGATCCCGCCCCTGCAATTGGCCGTGAGCCGCGCCGTATCGATGGTGGAGGGAACCTTCGGGATCGCCGTGATGACCTCGCGGGAGCCCGGGCGGCTGGTGGCGGCCCGCCGCGGCTCGCCCCTCATGGTGGGGATCGGGGACGGCGAGACGTTCGCCGCCTCGGACGCGGCGGCGATCCTCGAGCACACGCGCCGCGTGATGTATCTGGACGACGGCGAGATGGCGGTGCTGGACGCCGAGGGGTGCGACGTCGTCGAGTTCGGCCGGATGGTCAAGGTGGAGAAGCCGGTCGCCGAGCTCCAGTGGAGCCTGGAGCAGGCCGAGAAGGGCGGCTTCCCCCACTTCATGCTCAAGGAGATCCACGAGCAGCCGGAGACCCTGGAAGCGACCCTGCGGGGACGGCTGCTGGACGCGGCCGCGACGGCGAAGCTCGGGGGGTTGATGGAGCTCGAGCCCAATTTGGCCGAGGCGCGACGGATCGTGATCGTCGCGTGCGGCACCTCGTGGCACGCGGGCCTGATCGGCAAGTACGTGCTCGAGGAGTACGGCCGCATCCCCGCGGAGGTGGAGTACGCTTCGGAGTGGCGCTACCGGAATCCGCTCCTCGATCCCGGCACGGTGGTGCTGGGCATCTCGCAGTCGGGCGAGACCGCGGACACGCTCGCCGCCCTGGAGCTGGCGAAGCGGCGCGGCTTCCCGGTCGTCGGCCTGGTGAACGTGGTCGGCTCGAGCATCGCCCGGATGACGGACGCCGGCCTCTACCTGCACGCCGGCCCCGAGATCGGGGTGGCCTCGACCAAGGCGTTCACCTCGCAGATCGTGGCGATGACGCTCCTGGCCCTGTTCCTCGGGCGCCGCCGCGGTCTGGAGGACGGGCCGGCCCGGGAGCTGGTCTCGGCCCTCAGGCGGCTGCCGGACCAGGTCGGGGAGGTGCTGGACTCGGCGGACGAGGTCGCCGCCCTGGCCGAGCGGTTGAAGGAGCGGCGGAACTTCCTCTACCTGGGCCGGGGCTACAGCTACCCGGTCGCCATGGAAGGGGCGCTCAAGCTGAAGGAGATCAGCTACATCCACGCCGAGGGGCTCTCGGCGGCCGAGATGAAGCACGGCCCGATCGCGCTGATCGACGAGGAGATGCCGGTGGTCGCGGTGGCCCCGCGGGACGGCGTGTACGAGAAGGTGCTCTCCAACATGCAGGAGGTGAAGGCGCGGGGAGGGCACCTGGTCGCCGTCACCACGGTGCCGAACGGATTGGCCGAGCTGGCGGACGAGTGCCTGCTCGTCCCGTCCACGATCGATCCGCTGTTGCCGGTCCTCACCAGCGTGCCGCTGCAGCTACTGGCCTACCACATCGGGGTCCTGCGTGGCTGCGACGTGGACAAGCCGCGGAACCTGGCGAAGAGCGTGACCGTCGAATGAGCGGTCCGATGCATGCAGCCCGGGCTTTGCTACGCCGGGCTGGGACGAAGGGGACAAGAAAGGAACGGACGGGATGAAGATCGTGCACGTCGTCGGGGCCCGGCCCAACTTCATGAAGGTAGCCCCGCTGATGCGGGCGTTCGCCCGCCACGAGGGCATCTCGCAGCTGCTGGTCCACACGGGCCAGCATTACGACGAGAGCCTGTCCGACCAGTTCTTCGACGATCTGGACATACCGGAGCCCGACATCAACCTCGGCGTGGGATCGGGACTCCACGGCGCGCAAACCGGCCGCATCATGATCGCGCTCGAGCCCATCCTGCAGCGCCAGCGGCCCGATTGGGTCTTCACCGTGGGGGACGTGAACTCGACCCTGGCGGCCGGGCTCACGGCGGCGAAGCTGGGGATCCGGGTGGCACACGTCGAAGCCGGGTTGCGCAGCCGCGACTGGGGGATGCCGGAGGAGATCAACCGGGTCCTCGCGGACCGCCTGAGCGACGCCCTGTTCACCACCGAGCCGTCGGCGAACGAGAACCTGCGAGCCGAGGGCATCGATCCGGAGCGCGTCCACTACGTGGGCAACGTGATGATCGACACGCTGGACCGCTACCGGCCGAAGGCCACCCAGCTCCGTATCCCGGATGCGCTGGGACTGATGCCGGGGCGGTACGTCCTCGTCACGCTGCACCGTCCCGGGAACGTGGACGACCCCAAGCGTCTCGCCTCGTTGCTGCGCGCCCTGGACGAGATCACCTACGAGTGCGATACGCCGGTCGTCCTCCCCCTGCATCCGCGCACCGCGAAGAGCGTCCGGCTCCACGGCCTGGACGGGGCCCTGGCCTCGCTGCACACGCTCGCGCCGATGCGCTACCTGGACTTCCTGTGTCTCATGGACCACGCGGCGGTGGTGATCACCGA
>CAYMQZ010000272.1:0-3534 GCA_964392705.1 uncultured Gemmatimonadota bacterium | reverse complement strand
ACTCGAACAACATCCTGGTGGCGCGGGAGAAGGGGCTCCAGATGGGGACGGTCCCCTGCGACCGGGAGTGGTGCTTCCTCGAGCTGTAGCGCCCGACGACTGACGCGGGCCCCGGGGCCGACCTGGAAGGCGCCGGGAAAGGGAAGGAAGCGACACCTCCGGGCCGTCTTGACACCGCGCGCTCCCTCCGTCACCTTCCTAAGTCCTTGCCGCGCCTGTCCTCCGATCGGAGGAACCAGGGAGCGGACCCGGCGCGACTTTCCCGCCGGATCGAGCCCGATCCGTCGCACCGGAGCTCACGGACACGTCGCGCGTTCCACGTGGGTGACGTGTCCCGAGCCGGCCTGGCGACGACCTGATCCGCGGCCGCGACCGCCCCGACCATGATCGAGGAACACCCATGACGGGCGCACGGATTCGTCTGTTCATCACGGCCCTCGGCGCTTGCCTGGCAGCGGCATGCGTCAGCGAGGCCTCCCCCCGGATCGTCGACGACGCCGCCCTGGCCGACCTCGACCAGGGGGGCGACTGGCTGGCCTTCGGGCGCACCTACGACGAGCAGCGCTTCAGCCCCCTGACCGGGATCGACGAGACCAACGTCGCCAACCTGGGCGTCGCCTGGTACCTGGAGCTCCCGGACGACCGCACCCTGTACGGCACGCCGCTGGTGGTGGACGGCATGATGTACTTCGAGGGAAGCTGGAACGTGCTGCGGGCGGTGGACGCGGCGAGCGGCCAGCTGCTCTGGGAGTACGACCCGGAGGTGATCGAGCACGCCGGCGACCGGCTGCGGATCATGTGGGACGCGAGCCGCGGGATCGCCTTCTACCAGGGCAAGGTCTACGTGGCCACGGTGGACGGCCGCCTGATCGCGGTGGACGCCGAAACCGGCGAGGAAGCGTGGAGCACGATGACCCTCGATCCCACCCTTCCCCTGACCATCACCGGGGCGCCCAAGGCGTTCCGCGGGTTGGTCGTGATCGGGAACGGCGGCACCGAGTTCGGCCCGATCCGCGGCTACCTGGACGCCTACGACGCGGAGACGGGCGAGCGAGTCTGGCGCTGGTACACGGTGCCGGGGAACCCGGCCGACGGTTTCGAGAACGACGCGATGCGCGGGGCCGCCGAGACGTGGACGGGCGAATGGTGGAAGTTCGGCGGCGGCGGCACCGTGTGGCACGGGATCACCTACGACCCCGAGTTCGACCAGGTGATCTTCGGGACCGGTAACGGGACGCCCTGGAACCAGCGGATCCGGAGCCCCGGCGGGGGCGACAACCTCTTCCTCTCCTCGGTCGTGGCGCTCGACGCGGCCACCGGCGAGTACCGCTGGCACTACCAGACCACGCCGGGCGAGACCTGGGACTACAACTCGAACATGGACATCGTGCTCGCGGACCTCGAGATCAGCGGGCGCGAGGTGAAGGCGGCGCTTCACGCGCCGAAGAACGGCTTCTTCTACGTGCTCGACCGGGAGACGGGCGAGCTGGTCTCGGCCGAGCCGTTCGCGGCGATCACCTGGGCGACCGGGATGGACATGGCCACCGGCCGCCCGATCGAGGCCCAGGAGGCGCGCTACGAGGACGGCCCGACGGCGGTAGTACCGAGCGCCTTGGGCGCACACAGCTGGCACGCGATGTCCTACAACCCCACGACCGGGCTGGCGTACATCCCGGCGATCGACCTGGCGGGCGGCTACGGCGACGAGACGATCGACGTCGCCGCCTGGGAGAGCCCGAGCTGGCGGTTCGACACCGGCACCGACCCGCTGGTCGACGACGTCCCGGCCGAGGCGGGCGGAGGAAGCCTCAAGGCCTGGGATCCGGTCGAGCAGCGTCTCGCCTGGGAGGCGGCGAAGCCCGGGATCTGGAGCGCCGGGACGCTCACCACGGCGGGGAACCTGGTGTTCCAGGGGCAAGCCGACGGGCGCCTGGTCGCGCACCGGGCCAGCGACGGCGAGGTGCTGTGGACCGCCGACCTGGGGCTCGGGATTTCGGCGCCGCCCATCACGTACGCTGTGAACGGCCGGCAGCACGTGGCGGTCCTGGTCGGCTGGGGCGGCGCCGGCCCGGCGTTCATGGGCTCTCTGGTCGCCAAGCACGGCTGGGCCTACAGGGCGCAGCCGCGGCGGCTGGTCGCGTTCGCCCTGGACGGCGACGTGAAGCTTCCGCCCTCCCCGCCCCCGCGGCTCCCCACGCTGCTGGCCGGCGACGAGTTCGTCGTGGATCCGACCCTGGCCCAGGCGGGGGGCGTGATCTACGCCGGCTCCTGCTTGATGTGCCACGGAGCGGGCGCGGTGTCCGGCGGCGTGGCCCCGGACCTTCGGGCGTCGCCAGTCGTGCTCTCGAGGGAGGCGTTCGAGGCCGTGGTGCTGGAGGGCGGCCTGCGGGCGAACGGCATGTCCCGCTTCCCGGACCTGACGCCGGGGGAAGCGGAGAGCATCCGGCATTACATCCGCAGCCGGGTGCCCGCCGTCGGAGAGGTGAAGGTACCGTAGCGGACGCCACCGACGCGACGCGGATCGGCGCGGTACAGGGCACCCTGAGACCGCGGCCGCTTACCGGCGGGCGCACATCGGTGCCCCCGGCGCGGCCCGGGGACCGTGGAGCCGCGGAACGGCTCGCCGAATTCACTTCATCCAAGGAGATGCTCCACATGAGATCACCGGCAAGGCTCGCCCCGATCGCCAGCGCCCTCTTCATCCTGCCGCTGGCGGGAAGCGCCGCGGCGCAGGAAGAGGACGAAACCGCCTACATCTACGCGAGCTACTGGCAGTGCGGTCAGGGGCTCGGCGACGCCGTGGCGACGCTGCGGGACGACTGGAGCCCGATCATCCAGAAGCACGTGGATGCCGCGCACGTCTCGGCCTGGGGCGTGCTCACTCACCACACCGGCCCCGAATGGTCGCTGGCCACCTACCACGTGGGCGAGGACCTGAACGCGCTGAACACCGCCCTCGACAACACCCAGTCGGAGTACTTCGAGGCGCACCCGGAGGAAGGGGCCCGGTTCGGTGAAGTCTGTCCCACGCACGAGGACTACATCTGGACCACGGGGGCCGGCAGCGAGCCCGGCGCCGCGATCGCCCAGAACCGCCCGAGTGTAGGCATGTCGGTCTATTACGTGTGCGAGGAGGGCCGCGAAGCGGTGGCCGACCTGATCGTCGAGCAGGTCTTCGGACCGGCCTACGACCGCCAGGTGGCGGAAGGTCGGCTCAACTCCTGGGGCTGGCTCTCACACTTCGTGGGCGGAAAGTACCGCCGTCTGCTGGTCACCGACGGCGCGGACCGCGCCTCGGTGCTCGAGGCCCGAACCCGGGTGATCGAGGACGACAGCGTCGATCCGGCCCTCGCCGCCGAGTTCAACGACGTGTGCAACGGGCACACCGATGTCCTCTGGAACATCGCGGTCAGTAACCCCTGAACGACCTGACGTCGCGCGGCGCGGCGTGCGGGAGGACGACCAGCGTCGTTTCTCCCGCGCGCTACGGCCCGCGTCCGCCGCGGGGCTCACCACTCCGCCGTCGCCTCCGCG
>CAYMQZ010000271.1:2498-3589 GCA_964392705.1 uncultured Gemmatimonadota bacterium | reverse complement strand
CGCCGCCAGCTCGGACTGCTCGCGGTCACGGCCCTCGTGATCGGCGAAGTGATCGCGGTGGGTATCTTCCTCACCCCGGCCGGGATGGCGAAGGCGCTGGGCTCGCCCTTCTGGCTGCTGGTCGTGTGGCTCGCGATGGGCGGCATGGCGCTCTGCGGGGCGCTCTGCTACGGCGAGCTGGCGTCGCGCTTCCCGGAGGCGGGAGGTGGGTACGTATATCTGCGCGAGGCCTACGGCCCCCGCGTCGCCTTCCTGTACGGGTGGAAGTGCCTGCTGGTGATGGACCCGGGCGTGACGGCGGCGCTGGCGGTGGGGCTGGCGAGCTACGTCGGATACTCGTTCGAGCTGTCGACGCTCGGGCTCCAGGCCGTGGCGGTCGGCGTCGTGGTCGCGCTCGCCGCGGTCAACGTCGTCGGTGTGCGGATCGGGGCGGGGCTGATCGGCGGGCTGACCGCGATCAAGCTCGGCGCGCTCGGCCTGATCGTGCTGCTTCCGATCCTCCTGGGGACCGGCGATCCGTCCAACTTCGTCCCCTTCTTCGCGCAACGGCCGGGCTCGGAGCCCCTGGGACCGGCGCTCGCCGCCGGGTTCGTGGGCGCCTTCTTCGCGTTCGGCGGCTGGTGGGAGGTGAGCAAGCTGGCGGGCGAGGCACGGGAGCCCGCTCGCACCGTGCCCGGGGGCCTGGCGATCGGCGTGACGGTGGTCACCGTCGCCTACATCCTGACGAGCGCCGCCTTCCTCTACCTGGTCCCGCTCGACCGGGTCGGCTCGGGCGAGACGTTCGCCGCCCAGGCGGGGGAGGCCCTGTTCGGCCCCCCCGGCGGCCAGCTGTTCGCGGGGATCGTGGTGCTCTCCGTGCTGGGCAGCCTCGCCGTCCTGCTCATGGCCCTGCCGCGGGTCTACTACGCCATGGCGCGGGACGGCCTCTTCTTCCGTGGCGTGGGCAAGGTCCACGATCGCTTCGGCACGCCGGCGCGGGCGATCGCGCTCCAGGCCGCGCTCGCCTCGCTCCTGATCGCGCTCGGCACCTTCGAAGAGATCCTCGGCTACTTCATCTTCGTGACCGTGATCTTCCTGGCTCTCACGGTCGC
>CAYMQZ010000271.1:0-2398 GCA_964392705.1 uncultured Gemmatimonadota bacterium | reverse complement strand
GGGCGCACGGGAGGCGGATGCCCGGGAGACCCTCCGGGTCTTCCGGACGCCCGGCTATCCCCTCACCCCGGCGGTCTTCCTCGCGCTCGCGGCGATCCTCTTGTTCCTGCTCGCCGCCCGCAATCCGCTCCAGGCCCTGCTCGGCGTGGCGGTCGTGGCGCTCGGCGTGCCGGCGTACTCCCTCCTGTTCCGGAGGCCGGGATCCTGAGGGCCCCCTCGCGGCCGGTGCGCATCCCGCGGGCAGCCCCTCGAGCCGACGTGCCCGCGGCCTTGCCGGGGCGCCCCCCGGGCGAGTACTTTGCGTGCGTTTCATAATGTGAAACATTGTTTCAAACAAAAAGGTGCCTCTTCCTCGTCCATGAATCCACGAGACCGCGGGCCTTATCCGGGCACCCAGTCGGTGGCCCGCGCCCTTTCGCTCCTCGAGGCGTTCACGCGCGAGCGTCCGGAGTGGGGGGTGAGGGAGCTGGCGCGCCGCGTCGGGCTCAACAAGACGACCGTGTTCCGCCTCCTCGGCGCCCTGGAGCGGGAGGGACTGGTGGCCAGGAACCCCTCTACGGACGGTTATCGGCTGGGTCCCGAGGCGATCGCGCTGGGCGCGCGCGCCCTCGCGACGCTCGACCTGCGGACGGAGGCTCGCGAGGAGCTCGAGGCGCTCGCCCGCACGACCGGCGAGACGGCCACGCTGGAGGTGCTGGCGGGGTCCGAGGTGCTGATCCTGGACGAGGTGGCGGGACCCAGGGTGGTGGGAGCGAGCCCCTCGGTCGGGACCCGGTGGCCGGTCCACGCGACCTCGACCGGCAAGATCCTCCTGGCCTGGGCGGAGGAGCGGAGGGCGGACCTGTTCGAGCGAGCGGAGCTCGCCGAGCCGGCTCGATGCACCCCCAGCACCATCTCCTCCCGGGCCGAGCTGGAGGCGGAGCTGGAGGAGGTCCGGCGACGGGGGTTCGCGATCGCGGTGGACGAGCTCGAGGTGGGTTACGCGGCCGCCGCGGCACCGGTCCGGGACCACCAGGGCGATGTTGTGGCGGCGGTGAGCGTCGGGGGGCCCTCGGCCCGCCTGCGGCCGGAACGGGGGGAGGCGAGCGTGGTGGCGGTCCGCGCGGCCGCCGACCGGCTCTCCCGCCGGCTGGGCGCGCCGGCGGAAGGGGTCGGTCCCCCGGGCCTGGAAGCCGCGGCCGTGGGGCCGGCGGGGGGCGCGAACGAGGAGGAAGGGGCGGGACTCGCATGAGCGCGTTCATCGGCACGACCGCGACCTACCGGCAGGGCTCCCGCACGCTCTCCGGCCCCTACTACACCTCGCCCGAGATCTGGGAGGAGGAGCTCCGACGGATCTTCCACCGTCACTGGCTGTGCGCGGGACGGGAGGCGGAGATCCCGTCCGCCGGGGACTACCGGCTGGTGGACGTGGCGGGTGAGAGCGTGATCGTCCTTCGCGACCGGCGCGGCGGCGTCCGGGCTCACCACAACGTGTGCCGCCATCGGGGAGCCCGAATCTGCCGGGAGGAGTCGGGGAACGTGGCCGAGACCATACAGTGTCCCTATCACGGCTGGACGTACGATCTGGACGGTTCCCTGCTTCACGCACCACACATGGGGGAGGTCGAGCGCTTCCGGCGGGAGGACTATCCGCTCGCGCCGGTCGCCGCCGGCGTCGAGCAGGGCTTCCTCTTCCTGAGCCTGGCGGAGGAGCCGGAGCCGTTGGAGCGCTGGCTGAGCCCCCTCCGGGGCCGGTTCGCGCACTTCGGTCTGGCCGGCCTCGAGTCGCGTCGGCGGATCGAGTACGACGTGCGGGCGAACTGGAAGCTGGTCTTCCAGAATTACTCGGAGTGCCTCCACTGTCCCGTCATCCACCCCGGCCTCACGGAGCGGTCCCCGTACCGGAGCGGCGAGAACGACCTCTCGGAGGGGCCGTTCCTCGGCGGTTTCATGCGCCTGAACCCGGGCTGGGACAGCCTCACGGAGAGCGGCGAGGCGTGCGGCCTCCCCGTGGGAAGCCTGGACGAGAGCGACTTCGGACGCGTGTACTATTACTCGGTCTTTCCCAACCTCCTCGTCAGCCTCCATCCGGACTACGTGATGTTCCACGTTCTCTGGCCGGAGGCCTCCGACCGCACGCGCATCGTCTGTGAGTGGCTCTTCCGGCCCGAATCCCGCGTTGATCCCGGCTTCGATCCGGACGACGCCGTGGAGTTCTGGGACACCACGAACCGGGAGGACTGGAGCGCCTGCGAGCGGACGCACGAAGGGGTCTCGTCCAGGGCCTTCGTGCCGGGGCCGTATTCTCCCCGCGAGAGCCTCTCGTTTGCCTGGGACCGGGAGTACCTGCGGCGGATGGGGCGCGAACGCTGACGAGATCCGGCCGCCCCGGCCGCCCGGCGGGCTGGCCCCGTGCCGG
>CAYMQZ010000270.1:2015-3609 GCA_964392705.1 uncultured Gemmatimonadota bacterium | reverse complement strand
GGCATCACCGGAGCCGGCGCGGCCCTTTCCGGCTGCGGTCCGCCGGACGTGGCCGACAAGCTGATTCCCTACCTGGTGCAACCGGACGAGATCACGCCCGGCGTGGCCGAGACCTACGCCACCGCGCTCACCGAGGCGGGAGGCGAGGTCCTCGGCGTCCATGCCAGCGTGCGCGACGGCCGGGCCGTCAAGCTCGAGGGGAATCCGGAGTTCCCCACGAACCGCGGGCGGCTCTCCGCCCTCGCCCAGTCGGCGCTGCAGGACCTGTACGACCCGGATCGGGTCCGCACTCCGCTCCACCGCGCCACGGACGCTCCGGAGGAGGACGCCGAGCCGGCCGAGCGGTTCGAGGAGACCTCCTGGGAAGAGGCCATCGCGGCCGCAGGGGCGGCCGTGGCCGACGGCGCCGCCGTCCTCCTCACGGGAGGCGTGACGGGAGCCAGCCACCGCCTGTTCGACGAGTGGGCGGTGGCGACCGGCTCCGCCTATCTGCGTTGGGAGCCGTTCGAGCTCGGCTCGCTGCGCGAGGCCCACCGGATCGCCTTCGGGCGGGACGAGGTCCCCTCCTACCGGCTGGAGGAGGCGGACCGGATCGTCTGCTTCGGCGCCGACTTCCTCGAGACGTGGCTCGCCCCGGTCGAGTTCGCCCGCCGCTTCGCCCTGGTGCGCGAGATCGAGGAGGGACGGCACGCGAAGCTCACCTTCGTCGGCCCGCGCCTCTCGCTCACGGGCATGCAGGCGGACGACTGGGTCCGCGCCCGGGCAGGAACCGAGGGGACCGTGGCCCTGGCGGTGGCGCGCGAGGTGGCCGAGCGGCGGGGACGCGCCGACCTCGTATCCGGAGCGCTGGCCGCGCACACGCCCGAGGCGGCCGCCGAGGCCGCCGGCGTGCCGGCCGAGCGGATCCGCGAGCTCGCCGGGGAGCTGGCCTCGGCCTCGGCTCCGCTGGCACTCCCCCCCGGCGTCGCCGGCCACGGCACGCTGGCGACGGAGTCGCACCTGGCCGTGGCGATCCTGAACGCCGCGCTGGGCGCGATCGGCCGCACCGTGCGCTTCGGGGAAGGGCCGATGCGGGCCCGGACGGCCGGCTACGCCGAGATGGCCGAACTCGTCGCGCGCATGCGAAGCGGCGAGGTGCGCGCCCTGATCGCGGTCGGGGCCAACCCCGTCTTCACCATGCCGGCCGCCAGCGGCTTCGCCGCGGCGCTCGAGGCGGTGGAGTCCGTGATCGCGATCGGGCCTCACCTGGACGAGACCGCGGCCGCCGCGGACTGGGTCCTCCCCTCGCACCACGCTCTAGAAGCGTGGGGCGATGCCGAGGCGGAGGCCGGCGTGCGGGCGCTCGCGCAGCCGATCATGCGGCCGCTCTTCGACACCCGGCAGCGGGAGGACATCCTGATCCAGGTCGCCGAAGCCGCCGGGGCCGGGGCCGATTTCGGGGCGCCCGACTTCGCGACCTACCTGAAGAACGCCTGGCGCGACCTGCTCGGCGCCGGACCCGGCTTCGAGGAGCGGTGGCGCGAGGCGCTGAAGCGGGGGGGGCGCTACGGCGAGGGCGCCGGAGGCGGCGGCCCCCGCGAGGCCGGCCAGGGGG
>CAYMQZ010000270.1:0-1915 GCA_964392705.1 uncultured Gemmatimonadota bacterium | reverse complement strand
CGCAGGAGACCGGGACGCAGGCGGACGCACAGGAGACCGGGGCGCAGGCGGGCGCCCAAGCCGGCGCCGGAGCGCCGGCCCTCGCGCCCGAGGCGGTCGCCTTCCGCTTCGCTCCGGCCGCTCCACCCGGCGGGACGGCCCTCGTCGCCTACCCGACCGTGCAGTTCTACGACGGACGCGGCGCCAACCGCTCGTGGATGCAGGAGCTCCCGGACCCCGTCACCCAGAACGTGTGGAACTCCTGGGTCGAGATACACCCCACCGTGGCCGAGGAGATGGGCGTCCGGCACGGTGACCTGATCGAGGTCGCCTCCGACGCCGGGAGCGTGACCGCTCCCGCCTACCTGTATCGCGGGATCCGCGAGGACACGGTGGCGATCCCGATCGGCCAGGGGCACACGGCGTACGGCCGAAACGCCCGCGGTCGCGGCGTGAACCCGCTCGACCTCCTGCCCGCCGAGGCGGACCCGGCCTCCGGCGGCCTGGCTTTCGCCGGCACCGGAGTGCGGCTCCGCGCGGCGGGAGAGCGGACCCTCCTCGTCCACACCCAGGGAAGCGACACCGACCTCGGCCGCGAGATCGCGCACCTCGCCCAGGTCGACGAGGTCCGGGAGACGATCGCCGAGCACGAGGTGGACCTCGCCCAGCTCGTGGACGCCGCCTGGGATTCGGACCCGAACAGCCCCTATCGCTGGGGCATGACCATCGACCTGAGCGCCTGCATCGGGTGCGGGGCCTGCGTCACGGCCTGCTACGCGGAGAACAACATCCCCACGGTGGGCGAAAGGCTGGCCGGCCAGGGTCGGGAGATGTCGTGGATCCGGGTCCAGCGCTTCTACGAGGAACGCGCGGACGGCGGCTTCCAGACCGTGCACCAGCCGATGCTCTGCCAGCACTGCGGCGACGCCCCGTGCGAGCCCGTGTGCCCCGTCTACGCGGCCTACCACACCCCCGAGGGGTTGAACGCCCAGGTCTACAACCGCTGCGTCGGCACGCGGTACTGTGCGAACAACTGTCCCTACAAGGTGCGCAGGTTCAACTGGTTCACCTACGAGTTTCCCTACCCGCTCGATCTGCAGCTGAACCCGGACGTGACGGTGCGCTCGAAGGGGGTGATGGAGAAGTGCACCTTCTGCGTCCAGCGCATCAACCGGGCGAAGCTCGACGCCAAGGAGGAGGGGCGGACGGTACGGGACGGCGAGGTGGTGACCGCCTGCCAGCAGACCTGCCCGACGAACGCGATCGTCTTCGGGAACCTCAAGGATCCGGACAGCGAGGTCTCGCGCCTCGCCCACGGCGCCCGCGCCTACGGGGCGCTCGGCGAGCTGGGGACCCGGCCGGCGGTGATCTACCTGGAGGACGTGACCCACGCCGAGCTGGCCGCGGCCGGCCACGGAAACGGCCACGGCCCCGCCGGAGGCGGCCCCGAGCGTGAGGAAGAGGGCGGCGACGGAGGCGAGGGCGGGGCGGAGGCCGGCGGCTGATGGCGACCGCCGAGCTCGAAGCCCGCGAGGCCCGTCTCACGCTGGCGGACGCGAACCGGGACATCTCGCGTCCGATCCAGAAGCCGGAGCTCCGCTTCTGGATCCTGCTCGGGATCACCGCGGCGGGAATCGGCCTCGGGGCGATCGCCTGGCTGTACCAGATCAAGGAGGGGCTGGGCGTCGCCGGCATCACCCATCCGGTGGGGTGGGGCGTCTACATCACGAACTTCGTGTTCTGGGTCGGCATCGCCCACTCGGGCACGCTGATCTCGGCGATCCTCTACCTCTTCCGCTCGGGCTGGCGCACCACGATCAACCGGGCGGCGGAGGCGATGACGATCTTCGCCGTGATGACGGCGGGCCTCTTCCCCCTCATCCACCTCGGCCGCGTGTGGTACTTCTACTGGCTGATGCCCTACCCCTCGCAGCGG
>CAYMQZ010000269.1:0-3634 GCA_964392705.1 uncultured Gemmatimonadota bacterium | reverse complement strand
TCATCCCCGCTCCCACCTCGTGACCCTCGTATTCGTCCATGGGATCCGCGGACTGCTGCAGGATCTTCTTCACCTCGTCCGGGGTGAGCGCTCCTCCGGCCCGCTCCTGCATGAGGGCCACCACGCCGGTCACGTGGGGCGCTGCCATGCTGGTGCCGCTGGCGCAGGTGTAGAAGGGCAGGAACTCGTCCGGGATCTCGCACAGGTTCAGGTCCCGGTTCAGGTCGATCCCGGTGATCACGGGGCCGGTCGAGGCCCGGGCCGAGACGACCCAGACGCCGGGCGCCGTGATGTCGGGCCAGGTGCTCTCATCATCCGGCAGCCCCCGCGATGAGAAGTCCGCGAGCCGGCCGCCGCTGCAGTTCGTGTCCATGGCCGCCTGGTGCCCATCGGAGCAGGCGGCCGCCACGCCGATCGTCCACGGCGCCTGCGCGTAGTGGTTGAGTTGGTTCTCGCCCTGGGGCCGGCACAAAAGGCTCCCGCCCTCGCCGCAGTTCCCGGCGGAGAAGACGACCGCGATCCCGCGCTCGGCCACCCGCTTGGTCGCCACGTTGATCGGGTGATCCGGGTCGAAGTCGCCCTGGGAGCCCCAGGAGTTGTTCACGACCTTGATCTCGTAGCGGTCGGCGTTCTGGAGGATGTAGTCGAACCCGGCGATCGTCCAGAAGATGAAGAGGATGTCGCCGGCCCCGATCCCGATCAGGTTCGCTCCCGGAGCGACGCCGGTGTACTTGCCGTCGGACATCGTGCCGTCCCCGCCGGCGATCCCGCCCACGTGGGTCCCGTGCCCGACCGAGGTCTCGCTGTTGGAGAGGTCCTCCACGTAGATCGAGCGCAGGCAGGGCTGGTTCTCCAGGCAGAAGACGTCTTCCTGGTCGATCAGGATCTTGAGGTTCTGGACCGTCCGCTCGGGGAAGCGCACGTCCTGCTGGTACTCGCCGTCGATCCCGGAATCGAGGATCGCGACGCCGATGCCGGCGCCAGAGACGCCGTACTTCTCGCGCGCCTCCTCGCCCTGGATCGTGGGGACGCTCCGCTCCAGCATGGCGAGGACGGCGGCCACGGCGGCGTCGCCGCCACCGTGGTACTCGAGCTCCGCGTCGGGCGTGATCCGAACCACGCCGGGCATCTGCGCGATCTCCTGGAGCTGCTCGCCCGTGGCCAGAGCGCCCACGAAAGGCAGTTCCTGGAGCGAGCGGGCGCCGGCGCCGGTCGCCATGATGGCGGCCGCCAGCTCGTCACCGGTCGTCACCTCCTCGTCGTACTGCACGATGAATACGGCCGCCTGCTCGGCGATCAGCTCGTCGGCGCTCGCTACCACGTCGGCGGGCCCTTCAGGCGCCGTGGCCTCCGGCGGGGCCACCGGCTCTGCACACGCCCAGGCCAGGAGGGCGGCGAGGACCAGCACGGGAATCGCGGTGATCCGACGTGGCGGCCGGCTCGGGGAAGCATCCGCTCTCATGGGTCTTCCTCCTCTCTCGAGGTCAGTGGGACGCGGGTCGGCCGGGAGCTCCTTCCCGGTCGCCTCCATCGCGCTTGCCACTGAACCGCAAGCGGCCAGCCAACCGGACCGGGAGCGCGTGGAGGGCCGGCTCGCCGCCACTCCCACGGCGGGGACCGCCTTGGGCCGGCCCGGAGGCTTCCCCGTATCGCTGTTCGCCAGCACTAAGGGAACGCCGGACCTGCACGGATCAGGTGCGCGAGCGGGAAGGGGTAGCCCTGTTTTGGTGCACCCGACCCGACGCGTGAGGGCGTGGAGCGCGTCCCGTGGCCTCCCCCGAGGCCCACTTCCATCCTCGTCGGGCCACCTTGTTGCGCAACGCGCAGCGGGACTCGATGATGCTCGCATGCTCCGGTTGTTCCGTCCTTCGACGAGCCCCCCTGCCGCGAGGCGGTCTCGGCCATCGCGGCGGTCGCCGCGCTCTTCGGGCTCCTCGGCTTCGGCGGTGTGGCGGGGCAGGAGGCGCAGGCTGCCGAGACCGGGTTCCTCGACCGCACGGTCGCCGTGTCCGGCCAGGACTATCGATACCAGGTCTACGTGCCCCACGCCTACACGCCGGCCGAGCGCTGGCCCGTGATCCTCTTCCTGCACAGGGCCGGGGAGCGCGGGAGCGACGGCCTGCTCCAGACAGCCGTCGGTCTGGGCGATGCGATCCGCCGGAACCCGGCGCGCTATCCGGCCCTCGTCGTCTTCCCGCAGGCGCTTCGCCAGCGGCGACCGTGACGCCTGCCCGTACCGGAATGATCACGGTCGTCGTCGCCGCCCTCATCGCGGCGTGCGGGGGGAACGGGGAGACGCGGGAGGCCGTGCCGGACATCGAGTCGTCGGACGTCGGGCCTACGAAAGTCGACCTGCCGGACCCCGAGCCGCCGGGCTCGAGCGTACGCGAGGGCTACCTGGTCGGCGCCGAGGGCGCCCGGATCCACTACCGCCTCCTCGGCTCCGGGTCCGACACCGTCGTCGTGCTCCACGGCGGGCCGGGGGCCGGGATCCACTCGGTGCTGCCTGTCCTCGAGCCGCTGGCCGGGCACGTCACCCTCCTCCTCTACGACCAGCGCGGCGGCGGACGCTCGGAGCTGCCGGCCGACACGTCGCTTCTCCACGCCCGCTACCACGTCGAGGACCTGGAGGCCGTTCGTCGACACTTCGGTCTCGAGCGTCTCGAGCTCATCACCCACTCCTTCGGCGCGATCCTGGCCGCCCGCTACGCGGAGCGGCACCCGGAGCGGGTGGAGCGGATGGTCTTCCACGGCCCGACGGGTCCTCGCCGCGCCGAAGCCGCCCGAATCGCCCGCGCGTCGCCCCGCAGTCCCGACACGACGCTCTCGAACCGCCAGCGACGGCTGCTTCGCTGGCTGCTCGAGGGGACGGCCGCCGATCCCGTGGCGACCTGCCGGGAGTACGAGGCACTCGGAAGGCGGCTGGGGGAGGCCCGCGGAGAGGAGGTGACCTGGAGCGGCACCTCCTGCGCGGCTCCCGCCGAAGCCGTGCGCTACTACTTCCGGTACACGGCCCAGCTCGCGCCCCGCACCTTCGGGGACTGGGACTTCACCAGCGGCCTCGAGCACGTGTCGGCCCCGCTCCTGGTCGTCCACGGCGCGCGCGACTCCGTGGGGCTTCCCGCGAACCGGGCCTGGGCGGCGGCCCTGCCGAACGGCCGGCTGTGGTCGGTTCCCGGAGCCCGCTCGCCGTTCGCGGACCGGCCGGAGGTCGTCTTCCCGGCTGTCGCGGCCTTTCTCAAGGGCGAGTGGCCGCCCGAACCTCGGTCGTGATGATCTCCTCCACGCTCCCGGTCGAGGCGTTCGACTGGTCGCTGGTGCTGAAGCTGGGTGTCACCCTGCTGTTCGTGCGATAGGTTGCATGGACAGGCCGGGTCGACGGGATCGACGAGAAGCAGGAGCGCGGCGCGGGACGTCGGGGTGATCCCTTCGTGACGCCGCACAGACGCGCACTCTCGAATCCGGAGAGGATCGATGGCCATCGAGCTGACCGTGAACGGCGAGCGCCGTCGGGTGCAGGCGGACGGCGACACGCCCCTCCTCTGGGTGCTGCGGGACGAGCTCCGGCTCACGGGCACGAAGTTCGGCTGCGGGATCGCCCAGTGCGGCGCCTGCACGGTGCACGTGAACGGCG
>CAYMQZ010000268.1:0-3650 GCA_964392705.1 uncultured Gemmatimonadota bacterium | reverse complement strand
CATCATCCGGCCGCGAATCATGGGGCGGGAGGGACTCGAACCCCCGACCTCTGCGATGTGAGCGCAGCGCTCTGGCCAACTGAGCTACCGCCCCCCGTCGTCGCGCACGCGGGGGAACCTTCCACGCCGGCCGGGAGATCCCGGGGCCGTCCGCGGTCCACCGCCTGGAAGAGCGGGCGACCGGATTCGAACCGGCGACCTCAACCTTGGCAAGGTTGCGCTCTACCGACTGAGCTACGCCCGCGGGAAGGCGGCCGATCTTACGGCCGACATGCCGGAAATGTCAATCCGCACCACCCTGTGTACGCTCGCCGAACCGCGGCGTTCCGGCCGGGGGGAGACGCGTCCGCTTCGGCGGGCGATGCACCCGCTCCCCGCCGTCCATCGGCTGGCGATCGAGGCGCGTCCGGGGTAGCTTTCCCTCTGTCCGTCGGCCGCCGGACCCTTCCCCCCCGGGAGTCCCAGTCGGCCCTGGCACATCGTCGACGCACGGAGCGATGCATGGAGCCCATGTACCTGCCCGAGGTGGAGGCTCACGGTCACGACGCCCCCGGCCCCCGTGGGGAGGCGATCCGCGGCATGCACGCGGCCGGGATCCCGCTGCCCCAGATCCTCCATCTGTTCGCCTACAAGCCCGAGCGCACGAACCACCTCGCTCGCTTCACGCAGGACGCGATGCGGGGACCGTCGCCGCTCGCTCCCGGCTTTCGGGAGCTGATCGCCGCCTTCACCTCGAGCCGGAACGGATGCCCGTTCTGAATAGGCTCCCACGCCGCGGTCGCGGCGGAACTGCTGGGAGACCGGGAACTGGTGGACGCCGTGCTGCGCGACTTCCGGAGCGCGCCCATCTCCCAGCGCGAGAAGGCGCTGTTCGCCTTCCTCGAGCGGGTGAACCGGGCGTCGAACACGGTGCGCCGGGAGCACGTGGAGGCGGTCCGCGAGGCCGGCTGGGCGGAGGAGGCGATCTACGACGCCGTCACGGTATGCGCCCTGTTCAACTTCTACAACATCTGGGTGGACGCGTGCGGCGTGCAGGACATGCCGGGGGCCGCGTACGAGATGTCGGGCCACCGGCTCGCCACCGACGGGTACGCCCCCTAGGAAGTAGGCGACGTTGAGCGAGGGCGCGCGCACGGCGATCCGGAGGGGGGTCGCCGGCTCCCTGGTCGTGGCGCTGGCGCTCGTGGCCTGGCTGGGGCGGCGGGCCGGCGGCGTCGAGGCGGACGAGGGCGACCTGGGGTTCTCGCTTCGGGACGTCGCGGGGGAGGCCGGCGTCGAGTTCCGCCACCGGGGCCCCACGCTGGACCCGAAGCTCGATCCGATCGCCCCGCACGTGGCGGCCCTCGGCGCCTCCGTCTCGGTCGCCGATCCGAACCGCGACGGCTGGCCGGAACTCTACTTCACCAACAGCCGCTTCGGTCACCCCAACGCGCTCTTCCTGAACCGGACCGACGGCACCTTCGAGAGGGCCGCGGCCGCGGTCGGTGTGGCCGACCTCAACCGCGAGGGGGAGGGCGTCTCGATGGGCGCCGTCTGGGGCGACTACGACAACGACGGTCGCGAGGATCTCTTCGTCTACAAGTGGGGCTACCTGCAGCTCCTGCGGAACGAGGCCGACGGGGAGGCGCTCCGCTTCCGCGACGTCACCGAGGGGGCGGGCCTCAGACGCTGGATGAACGCCAACTCGGCCGTCTGGTTCGACTACGACCGGGACGGGTTCCTGGACCTCTACGTGGCGGGATACTTCCGCTCCGAGGTCGACATGTGGGACCTCGAGACCACCCGGATCATGCACGACAGCTTCGAGTTCTCGAACAACGGGGGGAATAACCTCCTGTTCCGCAACCTCGGGGACGGCCGGTTCGAGGACGTGACGGACGCCATGGGGGTGGGCAGCACCCGCTGGACGATGGCCGTCGCGGCGGCCGACTTCGACGACGACGGCTGGCCGGACCTGTACCTGGCCAACGACTACGGCCCGGAGGAGCTGTACCTGAACACCCGGGGGAAGGCCTTCGGGCTCGCCCCGGCGGGCCTGCGGGACGACTCCAAGAGCGGGATGTCGGTGACCGTGGGCGACGTGCGGGGAAGCGGCCTGCTGGACGTGTTCGTCACCAACATCTCGGAGCGGGGCTACCTGTTCCAGGGGAACAACCTGCGCATCAACCGGCTCCGGGACGCGGAGCGGTTCGACGAGGTCGCGAGGGGGGCGGTGGCCGACGCGGGCTGGGCGTGGGGCGCCCAGTTCGGCGACCTGAACAACGACGGCCTCCTGGACCTGTTCGTCACCAACGGCTTCATCTCGGCCGATCCGGAGCGCAGCTACTGGTACGCGATGTCCAAAATCGCCGGCGGCGCACGTCACATCTTCGAAGACGCCGCCAACTGGCCGCCGATCGGCGATGCCAGCCTGAGCGGCTACGAGCGCTCCCGCGTCCTGCTCGGCCAGGGCGAGGGACGGCTCCTCGACGTCGCCGTCGCGGTCGGGGTCGAGGACCGGTACGACGGTCGGGCCGTCGCCCTGGTCGACCTGTGGAACCGCGGCGCGCTGGACGCGGTGGTCGCCAACCAGAACGGGCCGGCGCTGGTGTACCGGAACGAACCGGATCCGGGACGGCACTGGGTCGGGTTCCGGCTCGAGGCGACCCGCAGCAACCGGAGCGCGATTGGCGTCGACGTGACCCTGGAGCTGCCCGACGGTCGACGCATGCGGAAGGTGGTCGACGGAGGCGTGGGGTTCGCGAGCCAGAACGACCGGCGCCTCCACTTCGGACTCGGCGATCTGGACCGGGTGCCGCGGGCCACGGTGCGCTGGCCCTCCGGCGCCGTCCAGACGGTCGAGGGGTTGGTGGCGGACCGCTACCACGTCCTCCGGGAGCCCGAGGAGGCCCCGACCCGTGGAGGCTGAGGGCGCGCCGCGGGTGGAGGCCCAGGGAGCGTCGGGTGGAGGCTGACCGAGCGCGGGTGGAGGCCGACGCAGCGTCGGTGGGGGCCGAGGGGGCCGCGGCGGCGACCGTTCCGCGACCCGGCCTCGAGAGCGCCTGGAAGGCCCTGGGCCGCGCCGACCCGCGGTGGCTGATCAGCTTCCTGATCACCCTGGTGCTGGTGGTCGGAGAGTGGCAGTACCGGATCCTCGGCGGCTACGAGCGCCTGGCGCTCACCCTGGGCGTGTGCATGGCGGCCGAGCTGGCCCTCTCCCGTCTCCTCCGGGGCCGCTGGACCAGCCTCCAGAGCGCGTACATCACCGGCATCAGCCTGGCGCTCCTCACGAAGCCGCAGTCGAACGTCCTGTGGCCGTTCGCGCTGGGGGCGTTCCTCGCGATCGCCTCCAAGTACGTCCTCCGCTACCGGGGGCGCCACCTCTGGAACCCGAGCAACTTCGCCATCAGCGTCCTCGTGCTGCTGGCCGCCGGCCAGGTGGCGATCCTCAGCCACCAGTGGGGCAACGACCTGGGCACCAACGCCGTGATCTGGTTCTTCGGCCTGCTGATCGGATACCGGGTCCGGGTGCTGCACGTCACGCTGAGCTACGTGGCGGGCTTCCTCGTCCTGGCGGTGGTTCGGAACGTCATCGTCGGCGGGCCGCTGCTGGCGGAGATCGCCCCGATCACGGGCCCCATGTACCAGCTCTTCATCTTCTTCATGATCAC
>CAYMQZ010000267.1:0-3665 GCA_964392705.1 uncultured Gemmatimonadota bacterium | reverse complement strand
AGGTTGGCCCCGGCGCAAGCCGCGAGACGTCCCGCACCCGGGTCGGGGCCCGGCGCTTCCCTTCGCGAATTTTCCGCAGCTCGGTCGCGCCCGGCCGTGATGCGGGCTCCATCGCCCCTCGGTGCAGGAGATTCGCTCCGGGAAACGGCGGACCCCTCCCGAACCGACGACTTCGGGAGGAGCGCCAGAGGTTCCCACGACGTCGTCGACGAGCCGAGGACGCTGGTCGCGCGCCGCGCGAGGGGATTACCTTGCGGCCGTCGCGGCGTCTCCGCGGTCGGGATGAGGGACCCGCGGAGCGAGCGTTTCCTGGACCCTGAACCAAAACCAAGGTCGGAGAACGGGATGGAGCTTGGCGACATCGCGGATCTGGTCCAGCGGGCCGAGACGAAGATCCTGCTGCTGGTGCTGGATGGGCTTGGCGGGCTCCCTCGGGAGCCGGGCGGCCCCACGGAGCTGGAGGCGGCCCGCACGCCCAACCTGGACCGGCTCGCCCGCGAGGGGATCTGCGGCCTGCAGGAGCCGGTGGCCGCGGGGATCACGCCCGGGAGCGGACCGGGCCACCTGGCGCTGTTCGGATACGATCCCCTCCGTTACCGGATCGGGCGGGGGGTGCTGGAGGCGCTGGGGGTCGACTTCGACCTGGGACCGCGCGACATCGCGGCCCGGGGCAACTTCTGCACGATCGACGACGAGGGCCGCATCATCGACCGGCGCGCGGGCCGGATTCCGACCGAGGAGGCGGAGCGCCTGTGCGAGCGCCTCGACGCGATCGAGGTGGAGGGGGCCCGGGTGCGCGTCCAGGCGGTGAAGGAGCACCGCTTCCTGCTCGTCCTGCGGCCCGACGCCCCCGTCTCGGCCGACCTGGGCGACACGGACCCGGGCCGCCCCGGCGAGCCCCCGAACGAGGTGCGGGCCCTGTCGCCGGACGCGGGGCCGGCGGCCGAGATGGTCGAGTCGTGGGTGCGGGCGGCCCGGGAAGCGCTGGCCGGGGAGGAGCGCGCCAACATGGTCGTGCTCCGGGGCTTCGCGCGGCGGCCCGACTGGCCGGCCTTCGACGAGGTGTTCGGGCTCCGGCCCTTCGCGGCCGCCGCCTACCCGATGTACCGGGGCGTGGCGCGGCTGGTGGGGATGGAGGCCGAGGCGGTGGAGGACGGGCCGGACCCGCTGGCCGACGCCCTCGAGCGCCGGATCGACGACGGCGACTTCTTCTTCCTCCACTACAAGCCCACGGACAAGGCGGGCGAGGACGGAGACTTCGACCGCAAGGTGGAGCTGATCGAGGCGGCCGACGCGATCGTGCCCCGCCTGCTCGAGGCGGGACCGGACGTGGTCCTGGTCACCGGCGACCACTCCACGCCGGCCACGATGCGGCGCCACAGCTGGCACCCGGTGCCGTTCCTCCTCTGGGGAGGCCCTGGGCGGGCAGCCGGCGTCGACGGCTTCGGGGAGACGGCGTGCGCCGCGGGGTCGGCCGGCCTGCGCCGGGGCTGCGAGCTGATGCCGCTGGCGGTGGCCCGGGCGGGCCGCCTGGCCAAGTTCGGCGCCTGAGGGCCGGCGCGCCGGGTCCTGCCGGGTCGGGTCCTGTCCGGGTCCCGCCCGGCCCTGGCGGTCGTCTGGTCCTATCCGGTGAGGTGCGTCTCCGGACCCGAGGCGACGCTCCCGGCGTACTCCATGCCCGCCCCGCCCATCGTCACCCCGGTTCCCACCGTGAGCACGCCGAACACGAGGTCGTTCCACAGCGGCTGGGCGTGCAGCAGGTAGTCGTGCAGGAAGGGCGCGAACATGGAGTAGGCGCCGATCGCGATCAGGAGCCATCCGTTCAGCCTGCCTGGGGTCATCGTGAACGCCACGGAGACGGCGAGGATCGCGCCCCCGATCACCAGGTCCTGCCAGACCACGAAGCCGAACGGATACCGCCACACGAAGGGGGCCACGATGTACCAGAGCCCCAGCGCCATACCCACGTAGCCTGATCGCATTCCGTCCTCTCGCCTCGCTTCGGTGGGCGCCTCGGCGTGCCGTGCGGATCGGCGTCCGCGCGGATCGGCGTCCGTGCGGACTCCCCGTTCCGGCCGCGAACCTACGGACCGGCCACCAGATCCTCCAGGGCGGACCGGAAGGCGCGGAAGGCCTCCGTCACCTCCAGCTCGCTCTCGCGCCCCCGCCGGTCCGGGTAGGCGTTGCTCCCTTCCGATTCGACCCGCAGGCTTCCGGCCACGAGACGCAGGATCCAGCCGTTGCCGTCGACCACGCCCTCGGCGGCGTACCGCTCACGCCACCGGCCCACGCCGGCTTCGTCGGCGGCCTCCCAGAAGGCGCGCCAGGCCTCGGCCGTCGGCACGAGGCTCGCGCTGTCCGAGGCCGAGTCCGGGACCCCGGCCGGCATCTGCCGGAACACCACGGTGTCTCCCCGCAGCTCCCAGTGGCTGGTGGAGATGGCGAACCCGCCGAAGGAGAACTCGAGCTCGTCCGGCGCGCCCTCGCGCGGGAGCGGGGCGACGGGGTCGCCGCAGGCAGCGAGGGCTAGCGCGGCGCCGCAGAGGACGGCGGTGCCATGTGTGAGAGAAGCGGCTGTCCGGCGCATCGAACCCTCCCGGTACGCGATCGGATGTCGAAGTACCTACCGATCCTGAAACGTCGGCGGGGGACGAATCTTGACACCGGGCGGCCCGCGGCGCCTTCCTCCCCTCGCCCCGCCACGCCGACGGTTCGGAAAGCGTCTTTCGCGGCCTTCGGCCGCGCTCGCCGGCAACGCGACGTTGCCGATGGCAAGGAGGTCCGAGCATGATGTTCGGGTCGGATTCTCTCGAACCGGGGGGGCGAGCGTGGCGGAACGAAGCGACGATTGGGTCGGTCAGGCGCGGCGCGACCTCGAGAACGCCGGCTGGAGCCTCGAGGGCGGATATCACGAGTGGGCCTGCTTCGCTGCCCAGCAGGCGGCCGAGAAAGCGGTCAAGGCCGTGCTCCAGAAGCTAGGGGGCGACTCCTGGGGTCATTCCGTGGCCTCGCTGCTCGAAGGGCTCTCGAGTCGGGAACCGGTGGAAGACGAACTTCGTCGCTGCGGACGCTTGCTCGACCGCTTCTACGTGCCCGCTCGATACCCCAACGGGTGGGAATCGGGAGCTCCGAAGGATTACTACGAGGAGGAGGATGCCAGAGAGGCGATCGCTTGTGCCGAGCGAATCCTACGGTTCTGTCAGGATCTTCTGGCTCGACCGTGAGGAGGCTCGGCGCCGGATAGGGAGGGCGGCCGAGGAGCTCGTGAACTCCCGGCCGGACGTGCTCGCGTGCTATCTGTTCGGTTCCCTGGCCGAAGGCCGCGCCGTTCCCGGGAGCGATGCCGACGTGCTCGTCGTCCTGCGTATATCGGATCGACGGTGGATGGATCGGCCGCTCGAGTACGACGGACCGTTCCGTGGCCTCGGGATGCCCGTCGAGCTCTTCTGCTACACGCTGGACGAGCTGGGGCGCGTCCCCCTGGCGAGCCATGCCCTCGAGCAGGGCGTGCTCCTCGCCGGCGAAGACGTTCGGGCCAGCGCGGAGCGGTAGTCGGGCGCCTCACACCCGCGCCCGCCGCAGCCGGTTGGCGTTCCCCACCACCGTGATGGAGCTGAGCGCCATGGCCGCCTCGGCGATCACGGGGTGCAGCAGGCCGAAGAAGG
>CAYMQZ010000266.1:0-3679 GCA_964392705.1 uncultured Gemmatimonadota bacterium | reverse complement strand
GGGTCCACGGCGATGTCGGCGATCCGACCCGAGGCCGCCGCGGGGCCGAGGCTCCGCCACTCCAGCCCCGACAGAGTGCCGGAGGTGAGGCCGGCCTCCTCCTCTTCGTCCGCTTCCTCCTCCTGCGCGTGGAGGGCGGCGTGCGAGGTCAGCGCGAGGGCGGTCGCCGCGGCGGCGGCCAGGAGCGTGGCGATGGTGCGGCGGTGCGGGCGTGTGCGATCTGGCTGCAGGCCGGTCGCGGGTGCCGGAAGCGTCATGGGGCGTCTCGGTGTTCGGGTGTCGGTTTCGGTCGCGATTCGGGTTCGCCGTCTCGGTTCGGGTGCTCGGTCGCGGGACTCCGGGGTCGCCGGGGCTCGCGGCGTCACAGAATAGGGAACAGGGGAGCGGGGGGAAAAGATGCGTCGGGGGGGGCGACGAACGTCAGTCCCCGGCGATGAAGACCGTCATCGACCAGCGGCCTTCGCGGCGCGAGAAGGCCGCCCGGTAGTCGATCGGGCTCCGGATGCAGCGCGACCTCGCGTAGCCGGGCGTCCCGTCCGCGAGCCGGACCGCCGTCCAGCCCTCCGGCAGCGGGCCGTCGTGCTCCCGGTCGCGGCGCACGACCTCGAAGGAGAGGCGCGCGAGCACCTCGCCGTCGGCGTCGGGAGCGGCGCGAACGGGCACGGCATCACCCAGCGCGATCAGCGCCTCGAACGGGTCCACCCCGTCGGGCGAGTCCGTGAACGTGTAGGGCGCGACGAAGGTGCTGTCGCCGTCGAACCGGCCTCCGAGGGCCAGAACGATCCCCAGCTCGCCCCAGATGTCGCTCGCCGGATCGGCGAGCCAGGACTCCCGGAAGCTCTCGATCCCGAAGTCGCCGCCGAAGCTCAGCTTGATCTCGGGGTGGACGACGGCCAGGAGCCGCGCGGTGTCGCGCTCGGCGAGCGCGCGCTGGAGCCGGGCGCGGAACGCGAAGAAGGCCGGGTCCTTCGCCGCCTCGTCGACCGGGAGGACGCGGGGCGTCTGCGCCGCGACTCGGGGGGCCCCGCCGGCGAGCGAGCCGAGCAGGACCAGGCCGACGAAGCCGGCGCGCACGAGCGTTCTCATCGGAGCCTCATCGTTTCCACGTCGGTTCCTCACCCTCCACGTCGGTTCCTCACCCTGTGCGACGGTTCCTCACCCTGTGCGGCGGTTCGTCGGCCCCTGCGGCGTTTTCTCGCATCCTGCCGGCCCCGTCCGCCCCGGCCACCCGGGAATGGCCTGTTTCTTGACCATAGCACGATAGAGCGCGCTCGTCAGCGGTTCGATGCGCGGCCGTGGCGGGTCCGGGCCGACCGATTCGAGCGGAGGGGATGTTCCATGTTTCGCACGCGGAGGTCGAACGCGCCGAGCCGGCGGTCCGGTCCGGGATCGCCGGGCCGGCTCGTCCTGACCGGGGCCCTGGCCCTGGCGGTGCCGCTCAGCGGCTGCTCGCCGCCCGGACCCGCGGAACCCGAGGGTCCCGGCAGCGTCACCTTCTACGTCGGCGATCCCGGTGGCGCTTCCGCCGACGTGCTCACCGGCCCGCAGGCGTCGATCGCGGGCGGCCGCCCGGCGGTAGAGGCCGATCAGATCTCGTCGCTGGAGATCGCGGTCGCCCACATCGAGGCCCACCAGAGCGGAGGCGGCGGCTGGATCGGCGTGGACCTCGACCCCTCGGTGACGATCAACCCGCCGACGCTCGATGCGGGGCAGGTGGCGGTGATGACGACGACGACCCTGCCGCTGGGCGAGTACGACAACGTGCGTCTGATCCCCGAGAGCATCACCGTCCAGTTCGTCACCTCGTCCACCACCACCCCGATCGTCGTGGGGAACCAGGAGTTCGCGCCCGCTCCGACCACCCACGCGGTGGAGCTGCCCGGCGGCCTCGATACCGGCATCCTGATCCCGACCGCCCACTTCTCGGTGACCGAGGAGGGTGGCGTCGTGCTCCTCTTCTGGGACGCGGATGCGACCGCGGCCAGCGTCAACGCGACCGGAAGCGGCCTGATCCTCCTGCGACCGGTCTTCGTCGAGGCCGACGAGGAAGTGGAGGAGGATCTCGTGGGCGGCTAGGGCGAGCGAGCACTAGGACGGGAAAGTGGGACGCGCCTCACGATCCGCCTCATGAGCCGCCCGCCGATTCCATGAGCCGCTCCTCCAGCCGGTCGAAGCCGCCGGCGGCCAGGGACCAGTCGATCAGGAGCCGGCGCTCGGCCTCGGTGAGCCGGGCCTCCGGGTGCACGAGCCGGTAGCTCCGGGGCGGCATCGCGTCGGCCTCGAGCTGCTCGCCGATCTCCTCGATCAGCTCGGTCGTCTCCTCCGGGTCGTCCGCCGGCCATTCGGTGAAGTTCATGTCGTCCCGACCCTCGCGCACGTGCCTCTCGAGCAGCCACGAGGCGGGGGCCACGTGGCTGTACCAGGGCCAGTCCGTCTGGTTCGAGTGGCAGTTCCAGCAGGCCCGCCGCAGCAGCCTCTCCACGTCGGCCGGCGGCTGGATGACCGCGGCCGTGGCGGGGTTCGTCCGCTCCACCGGAACCAGCTGGATCGCCAGTCCCGCGAGCAGCAGCGCGCCGGCGATCCCGGTGAGCCATCGCTTCATGCCGCAACCTTTTCCCGATGTCGAGCGTTCTCGAAGACCGGAGTCCCGCCCGGGGCGGCAAGCGCCGCCCCGGGCGGCCACGTCCACTCCATCAACAGAAAGGACGCGCCGCGTGCTGCAGATCTCCCCGGCCCACCGTCCGGAGCCCGCGCTCGGATCGACTCCGGGGTCCTCGCGCCGCGTGACCGCTCGGGGCCGCGCGACCGCTCGGAGCCGTTCGACCGCCCGGGGCCGCGTGGCTTTGCCGCTGGCGGCCCCGCTGCTCGCGGCGGCGCTCGCCGCCTCCCTGCCCGCCGACGCGGAGGCCCAGGGTTTCCAGTGGCCCGACGATCCCGAGAACCTCGAGGTCCTGCCGGAGGACATCGGTGCCGACGGCCTGCGCGACGTGATGCGCGGCTTCACCGAGGCCCTCGGCGTGCGCTGCGAGCACTGTCACGTGGGCGAGGGGGACCTGGCCGACTTCGATTTCGAGGCCGACGACAAGGAGACGAAACGGATCGCGCGGGTCATGATGCGCATGGTGCGGGCGATCAACGGCGAGCACCTGGCCGGGCTCGAGGAGCTGGGCCGGCCCGCGGCGGAGCGGGTCGAGGTGACCTGCGTGACCTGCCACCACGGCGCCGAGCGGCCGAGGCCGATCCAGGACGTGCTGGCCGAGGTGATCGAGGCGGAGGGCGTCGACGCCGCCGTCGCGCGGTACCGGGACCTGCGCGACGAGCTGTACGGCGGATTCACCTACGACTTCCGCCCCGGCCCGCTCGTCGAGCTGGGTCAGCGGCTCGCCGCCTCGGGCCGCACGGATGCCGCCGTGCGCATCGTCCGCCTGGAGGCGGAATATCACCCCGACTCGTTCACGACCTGGTTCGCGCTCGGACAGGTGCAGGCGCGCGCCGGCCAGCGAGGGGCGGCGATCGAGAGCACCGAGCGGGCGCTGGAGCTGGCCCCCGAGCGGGCGCGCGAGTTCGTCAGGCGGCAACTGGACCGCATGCGCGGAGGCGGCTGAGGCAGGTGCGGCTGCGGCGGAGGCGGGTGCGGCTGCGGCGGAGGCGCCTCGGTCGCCCGATCCCGCGCGGCGGA
>CAYMQZ010000265.1:0-3685 GCA_964392705.1 uncultured Gemmatimonadota bacterium | reverse complement strand
GGCCGCGGACGAAGGCTCCCCCGCGGCCGGTGACGAAGCCGCCGCACCGGGGGACGAAGCCGCCGCGCCGGCGCCGACCGCGAAGGAACCCGCGGCCAGGGCCGGCGGTCCCCCGGCCGCCGGGCGCGGGGGCGCCTCGTAGCCGCCCGCGGCGGACCCCCTCGATCGCGTTCCGGCGACCGACCGCACGATTGACCGTCTCCACCGGGCCCTTCAATATGCTCCCCCCATGGACGTGAAACCGTCGTTGCTGGAGAGGATCCGCGACCACGAGGCGGAGGTCGGCGTGCTCGGGCTTGGGTACGTGGGGCTCCCCGTGGCCGTGGCGTTCGGCGAGGCCGGCTTCCCCACCGCCGGGTTCGACGTCGACGCCGCCGTGGCCGAGCTGGTGGCCGGCGGCGAGTCCCACATCGGCGACGTGGCCCCGGAGCGGGTCCGGAAGCTCGTCGAGCAGGGGCGCCTCCGCACGACCACCGACTTCGAGGGTCTGGGGGAGATCGATGCGATCGTGATCTGCGTCCCCACGCCGCTCTCGAAGACGGGCGACCCCGACGTCTCCTTCATCGTGCAGGCCGTGGGCGACGTGGCGCGACACCTCCGGCCCGGCCAGCTCGTCATCCTCGAGTCCACCACTTATCCGGGCACGACCCGCGAGCTGGCCCTTTCCAGGCTCGAGGAGACGGGACTCCGGGCGGGCGAGGACTTCTTCCTCGCCTACAGCCCGGAGCGGGTCAACCCCGGCGACCCCGTCTACGGGATCCAGAACACGCCCAAGGTCGTGGGCGGCTTCACGCCGGCCTGCCACCAGCTGGCCGTGGCGCTCTACCGGGAGGTGATCGACTCGGTCGTCGAGGTCTCTTCGCCCGAGGCGGCCGAGCTGACGAAGATCCTCGAGAACACGTTCCGGGCCGTGAACATCGGCCTGGTGAACGAGATGGCGGTGATCGCCGACCGGCTGGGCATCGACATCTGGGAGGTGGTCGAGGCCGCCGCGACGAAGCCCTACGGCTTCATGCGCTTCACGCCGGGGCCCGGACTGGGCGGCCACTGCATCCCGATCGACCCCCAGTACCTCGCCTGGAAGATGCGCAGCCTGCAGTACAAGACCCGCTTCATCGAGCTGGCGGCCGAGGTGAACGCGGAGATGCCCCGCTACGTGGTGGGCAAGATCGTCGAGGCGCTGAACCGCCAGCGGAAGCCGGCCAACGGGAGCCGGATCCTCTTCCTGGGCGTCTCCTACAAGGCCGACGTGGACGACACCCGCGAGAGCCCGGCCCTGGACATCATGGAGCTGGTGCGCGGGCTGGGGGCCGAGGTGCGCTATCACGACCCGCACGTGCCCTCCGTGTCGCTGGACGAGGTGACGCTCGAGTCGCGAGCGCTCACGACGGAGGAGCTGGAGGCGGCCGACGCCGTGGTGGTGACCACCGACCACCGGGCGGTGGACTACGGCCTCGTGATGGAGCACGCGCGAATCGTGGTCGACCCGCGGAACGCCCTGGCCGGACGCGAGGGGAACGCTACGGTCTATCCGATCGCGGGGACGCCCCGGGCCGGGCGGGCGGCGGCGGGCGCGGCGGTCGTAGCCGGCTAGCCGGCTAGCGCCAGCCGGCGGCCACCTCCGGCCGGCGCGCCTTCCCGCCCGGCTCCGTCTCCGCCGTAGCGCCGCGCGTCAACGCTCGGCGGGGCTGGGCCGGGGCAGGCCGCCGGTCGCCACGTCGAGCGTGGAGGCGGCCCTCGCCAGCTTGAGCCCGGCCGACCTCAGGTGGGCGACCGGGGTCGTGACCGCGACGTCCACCGGGCGGGCCGTCCGAACGGCCTCGAGGAACTCACCCCTCCCCGAAAAGGCCGGCATGAGCGTGTAGGCGCGGCCCAGCTCCGCCGGGAAATGGGCGTCCGATCCCGCGCCGACCGGCAAGCTCCGGCGCGCCGCCGCCCTCGTGGCCGCCCGGTTCCACGGAGGCAGGAAGGCGCGGGCGTTGAACGCCTCCACCACGTCCGCGACCGCCATCGCCCGACGCGCCCGCGACAGGGGGCGCCACGCGTAGGCGTACGGATGGGGCGCGTACACCACCCCACCCTGGTCGCGGATCCGCTCCACCACCTCCTCGAACGGCAGTCCCTGGGGGATCCGCTCGGTGAGGAACAGCCCGATCAGCTCCGTCCGGCAGGCGCAGCGGACCTCCTCGCCCACGATCACCCGATCCGGGGCGAGCTCCCGGGCCTCCAACGCGCCCTCGATCGTCCCGTGGTCCGTGACGGCGATCCGATCCAACCCCACCGCGACGGCCCGCTCGATGAGCTCGCGAGCGGGCATCCCCGCATCGGGCGATCGGTTCGTGTGACTGTGAAGATCGACTCGTAACATCGGCTCGCTGAGGGCTGTCTCCGCCCCTTTTCGTTCCCGTTCCACCCGTCGCGCCCCTTCCTACGGTCCTTGCCTACCGGCGTTCCCGATCCAGACCTCGCAAGGGGCGTGCACGCGGAGGACGAGCGACTCGCAAGGCGTGATCCGGCCGGAAGGCGACCGTGCGAAAGCTCTCAACCGCCTGCGGAACCGGGAGTTAGGAGAGGCGCTCCTGGAAGGAGGGCCGGCCGGTGATGCGCCGGCCCCACAGCCGGCTCCGCCGACCGGCGACAGCCGGCCGGTCGAAGGCCGCGCAGGCTGCCACGACCCCCTGCAGATTGCGCCGCGGCGAATCGCCTACGGGTCAGACTCCGCCGCGGCGATCACCTACGGGCTGCTGACCTTCAGCCGGTCTCCCGGACGGATCACCGTGGAGGAGAGGTCGTTCCAGGCGATGAGCTGGCGGGTCGAGACCCGGTGGCGCCGCGCGATCGACCACAGCGTGTCGCCGCGGCGGACGGTGACCGTGCTCGGCCCGCTCCGGCTGGCCGTACGGGCCACGGACGGCGCCGTCGCGCTCGCCAGGCCCGCCCGCGGGATGATCAGGGGCTGGCCGATCTGCAGGCGACGGGGATGCACGTTGCCGTTGGCCGCCTGTATCGCCGTCACCGAGGTGCCGTAGCGCCCGGCGATCCGGGAGAGCGTCTCGCCGCGCGTCACCCGGTGCTCGAGCCACGTGACCCGCTCCGAGGCGGGGATCTTGGCGTAGTTCGCCGCGAAGCGAGCGCCCTGGCCCACGGGCACCCGCACCTTCACCGTCCGCTCGGGCGGCGTGACCATCCGCCGGAACTGTGGGTTCAGGTCCTTGATCACGTCCTCGTCCGTCCCGGCCGCCCGTGCCAGAACGTCGAAGCTCGTGGCGGCCGGCACGGTCACTTCCTCGAACTCGATCGGAGGATCGGGGCGGACATCGTCGAAGCCGTACTTCTCCGGGTTCCGGGCGATCACCGCGGCGGCGATCAGCTTCGGCACGTAGTTCCGCGTCTCGGATCGCAGCAGCCGTCCGTTCGACATCTCCCAGAAGTCGGTGGTCCCCGACGCCCGGATCGCACGCCGGACCCGGCCCGCCCCGCCGTTGTACGCCGCCGCCGCCAGATACCAGGAGCCGAACTCGTCGTGCAGGTCCTTCAGGTGCGCGATGGCGGCGTCGGTGGCCTGCACCCAGTCCCGCCGCTCGTCCACCCAGTAGTCCACGTGGAGGTCGTATAGGCGCCCCGTGCTCTGGATGAACTGCCACATGCCCACGGCGTGCGCGCGGCTGTAGGCGTTGGGGTTCAT
>CAYMQZ010000264.1:0-3691 GCA_964392705.1 uncultured Gemmatimonadota bacterium | reverse complement strand
CTTCACCTCCTCGATGTTGGAGAGCACCTTCGGGTAGACGGAGTCGCGCGGGGCGATGAACACGACCGGCATGTCCTCGTCGATCAGCGCGATCGGCCCGTGCTTCATCTCCGCCGCCGGATAGCCCTCGGCGTGGATGTAGCTGATCTCCTTGAGCTTGAGGGCGCCCTCCAGGGCGATCGGGAAGTTGTAGCCACGGCCCAGGTACAGGAAGTTGGAGGCGTCCTGGAACCTGGCGGCCAGCTCCCGGATCGCGGCGCCGTGCTCCAGCGCCTCCTCGACCTGCCGCGGGAGCTCCCGCAGGGCCGCCACGATGTTCCGCCCGTTCAGGATCGAGGTGCCCCGGCGGCGCGCCATCATCAGGGTGAACAGGGCGAGCACGGTGAGCTGACCGGTGAACGCCTTGGTCGAGGCCACGCCGATCTCGGGGCCCGAGTGGGTGTAGACGCCGCCATCCGTGGCCCGCGCGATGGAGGAGCCCACCACGTTGACGATGCCCATGGCCGTGGCCCCCCGGCGCTTCGCCTCCTCGATCGCGGCCAGGGTGTCCGCCGTCTCGCCGGATTGGGAGATCCCCACCACCAGGGTCCGCTCGCCGATCACCGGGTTCCGGTAGCGGAACTCCGAGGCGTACTCGACCTCGACCGGGATGCGGGCGTGCTCCTCGAGCATGTACTCCCCGACCAGCGCGGCATGCCAGCTCGTGCCGCAGGCCGTGAGCACGATCCGGTCGGTCCGCGCCAGGGCCTCCTCGAGCTCTAGGAGTCCGCCCAGTCGAGCCGTCCCCTCCTCCTCCAGCAGGCGGCCCCGGGTCGCGTCCCGCACGCTCTCGGCCTGCTCGTGGATCTCCTTCAGCATGAAGTGGTCGTAGCCGGTCCGCTCGATCCTCTTCAGGTCCCACGAGACGTGGCTGACCTCCTTGGCGATCCGACGGGGAACCCCATCGGAGGCCAACGAGCCCAGATCCAGCATCTCGTAGCCGTCCGGCCGGAGCACGGCCAGCTCGTCGTCGTCCAGATAGATCACCTGGCGGGTGTGCCCGAGGATCGCGGCCACGTCCGAGGCCACGTAGGTGGCCCGCTCGCCGTCCTCGCCCAGCCCCAGCAGGAGGGGGGCCGAGCGCCGGGCGACCACGATCTTCTCCGGATCTCCCGCATGGATCACGGCGAGCCCGTAGGTGCCCTCCACCTGCGTCAGCGCCGCGGCCACCGCGCGCTCCAGGTTGCCCTCGAACGCCTCCTCGATGAGGTGGGCCAGCACCTCGGTGTCGGTCTCGGTGCGAAACGCGTGACCCAGCTCCTCCAGCTTCGTCCGGAGCACGCCCGCGTTCTCGATGATCCCGTTGTGGACGAGCGCCAGCTCGCCGGAGCAATCTGCATGGGGGTGGGCGTTCCGCCGGGTCGGCGCGCCGTGCGTGGCCCAGCGCGTGTGCGCGATCCCCACGGTGCCGCGGAGTGGCTTCGTGGCCAGCAGCTCCTGCAGCCCCGTGATCTTCCCCGCGCATTTCCGGGACTCGAGGCCGGTGCCGTTCAGCACCGCCATTCCGGCCGAGTCGTAGCCGCGGTACTCCAGCCGCCGCAGGCCCTCGAGGAGGAGGGGCACGGCATCCTGGGTCCCGACGTATCCGACGATTCCACACATGGCTTGCTGGCTACCCGACGATTCCGCGCATGGCTCTCCGGACTACCCCTCTCCCTCTCCCGGGCTCCCGCTCCCGATGACCTCCTCCGCCCAGCGGGCGAGCCGCTCGGCCTCGGCCGGCTCCGGCGCCTCCGCGATCACCCGGACCACGGGCTCCGTGCCGGAGGGACGGACCTGGACCCACCGGCCGTCCTCCCACTCGAGCCGGAGACCGTCCCGCCGGTCCGCCTCGGCTCCCGCCGGCGCGCTCTCCAGCAGCGCCTCGTAGACGGCCTCGAGCCGCCCCGCCGGGCGGATCAGCTTGCGCTTCGAGATGTGATAGCGGGGCCAGCCGGCCAGCAGTCCCTCCACCGTGGCATCCCGCTCGGCCAGAAGTTGCAAGACCAGGGCCGCGGCGAGCAGGGCATCCCGGGTGAGGTGCAGGCCCGGGTACATCACCCCTCCGTTCCCCTCGCCGCCGATCGCGGCCCGCACCTCGGCCATCCGCCGCGCCACGTGGGCCTCGCCCACGGGCGCCCGGTGGAACGGAGCTCCGGCTCGCTCCGCCGCGTCGGCGATCGACTGACTGGAGGAGAGGTTCGTGACGACGGGACCGGCCTCGTGGGCGAGCACCAGCTCGGCCGCGAGCGCCAGCGTCCAGTCCTCGCCGACCGGCGTCCCCTCGCCGTCCACGAGCGAGAGCCGATCCCCGTCGGGGTCGACGGCCATCCCGAGGTCGGCTCCCTCGCGCCGCACCAGCTCGGCCAGCTCGGCCAGGTTGGCGCCCGTCGGCTCGGGATCGCGGGGAAAGCGGCCGTCCGGCTCGAGGCCGAGGCCCGCCACGCGGCAGCCCAGCCGCTCGAGAAGCCCCGGGAGGGCGACGGCACCCGCCCCCCGAACGCAGTCCAGCGCCACGTGGAACCCGCGTCCGGCGATGCGGTCCGGGTCGACCAGCGGGAGTCGCAGAATGCGGCGAATGTGGTGGTCCACGACGCCGGCCAGCGCCTCCCGCCCGCCCAGGGCGTCCCAGGCGGCGCGGGGTGGGCCGGACTCGTAGATCTCCTGCACTCGCCGCCCCGCCTCGGGAAGCAGGAAGCGGCCGTCCGCGCCCGCCAGCTTGAGCCCGTTCCACTCCGCGGGATTGTGGGAGGCGGTGACGATGGCCGCCCCCTCGGCCCGCTCGGCGTCGGCGACCGCCAGCAGGATGGTGGGGGTGGGAGCCACGCCGGCGTCGCGGACCGCGACGCCTCCGCTCCGGAGGCCGGCTGCCAGGGCGTCGGCCAGCAGGGAACCGCTCGGGCGCGTGTCGCGGCCGAGGACGACGTGGGAGCCGGGACCCGGGCGGCCCCGCCCGCGCAGGAAAGCGGCGAACGCCGCGCCGTAGCGGGCCGCGACCTCGGGGGTGAGCGCCCGGCCCACGATCCCCCGGATGCCGGAGGCGGACACGATCAGATCCCGCTCGGCCTGCGTGGCCATCCTCCGCCTGCTCCCTCCTCGCGCCCTCGTCGTCACGCCCCCCGCGTCCCCCGCCCCCGGCCGCGTCAGGTTATCCGGAGGAACGAGGCGACGTCAACGGCGTGGCTGTCGTGGGATCCGGAACGGGCGTAGCTTGGCGCGGAGCGGGGGCGGGAGCGCCGCGCTCCGTGGGCGGATCCTGGGGGTCGCGAGGACCGAGAGGACATCGCATGGAAGCGAGCGAGGGCGGGCGTACCGGGACGCCCGAGCGTGGACGCTTCGCCACGCGCGCGGTCCACGCCGGGCAGGAGCCGGACCCGGCGACGGGCGCCATCATGACGCCTATCTTCCAGACCTCCACCTACGTGCAGGACGGCGTGGCCGAGCCGCGCCGTGGCTACGAGTACGCCCGGGTCACGAACCCGACCCGGACGGCGCTCGAGGGGAACCTGGCGGCGCTCGAGGACGCGGTGCACGGCGCCTGCTTCGCCTCGGGGCTCGCCGCGATCGAGGCGCTGCTCAAGGCGACGCTCGAGGCGGGCGATCACGTCGTGTCGGGGATCCACGTCTACGGGGGCACGGAGCGGATGTTCAGGACCGTGTGGTCCCGCTTCGG
>CAYMQZ010000263.1:0-3695 GCA_964392705.1 uncultured Gemmatimonadota bacterium | reverse complement strand
AAGTTCGGCTGCGGGATCGCCCAGTGCGGCGCCTGCACGGTGCACGTGAACGGCGAACCGCGCCGCTCGTGCGTGACGCCCGTGCGCCTGGCCGAGGGCGCGCACGTCACCACGATCGAGGGGCTCTCGGGGCCCGTGGCCGACGCCGTGCAGGCCGCCTGGCGGGAGATCGACGTGCCCCAGTGCGGCTACTGCCAGTCGGGCCAGATCATGAGCGCGGCCGCGCTGCTCTCCCGCGTGTCCGATCCTGACGACGAGGCGATCGACGCCGGCATGGCCGGCAACATCTGCCGCTGCGCGACCTACGTCCGGATCCGCCGGGCGATCAGGAACGCCGCCGCCGAGCTGGAGGCCTGAGATGAATTCCGACTGGATCCAGGCATTCGTGTCCGGCGGCGTCCACCGCGGTTCCGACACCTCACCCGCCGGCGGCGGGCCCTCGCCCGCCAGCGAGGGCCCAGGAACCACCCGACGCGACTTCCTCAAGACCGCCGCCGCGGGTCTGGTGGTGGGCGTCTACCTGCCGGGACTGGTCCGCGTGGGCCGAGGCGGGATCGCCGAGGCGGCCCCCACCGGCGCCGGCGTGCCCCTCGACGCGACCGATGCTCTGTTCGAGCCCAACGCGTTCGTGCGAATCGCCCCGGACGACACGGTCACGGTGCTGGTCAAGCACATCGAGTTCGGGCAGGGCCCCTTCACGGGGCTAACCACTTTGGTGGCCGAGGAGCTGGACGCCGACTGGTCGCAGATGCGGGCCAAGGCCGCCCCGGCCGACGTGACGAAGTACGCGAACACCCTGTTCGGCATCCAGGGAACGGGCGGGTCGACCGCGATGGCCAACTCCTGGGAGCAGATGCGACGGGCTGGGGCCACCGCCCGGGCGATGTTGGTCGAGGCGGCCGCGCGCCGCTGGGACGTCCCGGCGGCCGGGATCACGGTTGCCGCGGGGGTCGTCCGCCACGCGGCCTCGGGGCGAGAGGCCCGCTTCGGCGAGCTGGCCGCCGAGGCGGCCGAGCTGCCGGTCCCCACGGAGGTACGCCTCAAGGACCCCTCCGAGTTCGGCCTGATCGGAACCGAGGTGCCGAAGCTGGACACGGCGGAGAAGACGACGGGCGCGGCCCGGTTCACCATCGACGTCTACCGCGAAGGGATGCTGACCGCGGCCGTCCTCCACCCGCCCCGCTTCGGCTCGAAGCCGGCCTCGGTCGACGCCTCGGCCGCCCGGCGGGTGCCCGGCGTGGTGGACGTCCAGGCCATCCCGCAGGGGGTGGCGATCTACGCGCGCGACACCTGGTCGGCCTTCCAGGGCCGGGAGGCGCTCGAAGCGGCCTGGGACGAGTCGGGGGCCGAGACGCGCTCCTCGCGCGAGCTGTTCGAGCTCTACCGGAAGACGGTCGAGACGCCGGGGGCGCCCGCCACGAGCCGCGGCGACGCCGCGGGAGCGATCGCCGGGTCCGGGGCCGCCCTGGACGTGGTCTACCAGTTCCCCTTCCTGGCGCACGCGCCGATGGAGACCCTGGACGCGGTCGCCGTCCGAGGCCCCGACGGCGTGGACGTCTGGATGGGGAGCCAGCTACAGACCGGGGACCAGCAGGCCTTCGCCGAGGTCCTGGGCCTCGAGATGGGCGAGGTGCGGATCCACACGCAGTTCGCCGGCGGAAGCTTCGGACGCCGCGCCCAGCCGGACTCGGGCTTCGCGCGCGAGGCGGCCGAGGTGCTGGCCCGCGCTGAGCCCGGCACGCCCGTCAAGCTCGTGTGGAGCCGCGAGGACGACATCCGGGGCGGCCGCTACCGGCCGCTGACCGTGCACCGGCTCCGGGGCGGGGTGGACGACCGCGGGGAGATCGTGGGCTGGGAGCAGACGATCGCCACTCAGTCGATCGTGAAGGGCTCCCCCTTCGAGGCGATGATCCAGAACGGGATCGACCCGACCTCGGTCGAAGGGGCCGCCGACCTGCCCTACGCGATCCCGAATCTGAGCGTCACGCTCCACACCATGGAGGTCGGCGTGCCGATCCTCTGGTGGCGCTCGGTCGGGCACACGCACACGGCCTACACGGTCGAAACCTTCCTGGACGAGCTGCTCGAGGCGGGGGGGAAGGACTCCGTAGAGGGCCGCCTGGCGCTGCTCGGCAAGGCGCCGCGCGAGGCGGGTGTGCTCCGGGCCGTCGCCGAGCTGGCGGACTGGGGCTCGCCCGTGCCCGAGAGCCGGGCGCGGGGCGTGGCCGTCCACAAGTCGTTCAACTCCTACGTGGCCCAGGTGGCCGAGGTCTCCCGGGGCCGCGACGGCCTGCCGAAGGTGCACCGGGTGTGGTGCGCCGTGGACTGCGGCGTGGCCGTGAACCCGAACGTGATCACCGCCCAGATGGAGAGCGGGATCGGCTTCGGGCTGGGCGCCGTGCTGTACGACGAGATCACGCTCGAAGAGGGCGGCACCGTGCGCGAGGGGAACTTCCACGACTACCGCGCCATCCGGATCGACGCGATGCCCAAGGTCGAAGTCCGCGTACTGCGCTCGAGCGAGCCGCCCACCGGCGTGGGCGAGCCCGGTGTCCCCCCGATCGGCCCCGCCGTGGCCAACGCGTGGCGGAAGCTGACGGGCGAGGCCGTGCGCCGGCTCCCGTTCACGGCGCACCGGGATGGCGCCGGGAGCGCGGCGTCGTGAGGGCCCCCAGCGGGCGGGCGCGCGGGCGGTTCCTGGCGCCCGGGTGGCGGCTCGCGCTCGCTGGCCTGTTGGTGGCCGGCGGGATCGGCGTCCTCGGGCTCCAGGGAGAGGCCGGCACGCCGCCGCCGGCCGCCGTCCCGGCGGTCCTCGCGGCGGCCGCTCCGGCTCCCGCTCTCGCCGCTCCGAGGAGCGGCACGGACGTCGTCGCCGCGACCGCCACCCTCCGCTCGCTGCTCCGCGGACCCGAGACCTTCGCTCACATCTCCGATGAGGCCGAGCGCGCCCGACAGCTCTTCACCGAGATGGCCCGCGTCCTCACCCACCCTCGCTGCGTGAACTGCCATCCCTCGGGCGACCGGCCCCTGCAGGGGGAGGACGGGAGGCCGCACGAGCCTCCCGTGGTGCGCGGCGCCGGCGGCATGGGCGCACCCGGCATGATGTGCACCACCTGCCACGCCTCGGAGAACGTCCGGGTCTTGGAGGACTGGTCAATGCCCGGACATCCCAACTGGCATCTGGCGCCGGCCAGCATGGCGTGGGCCGGCCGCTCGCCGGCCGAGATCTGCGCGCAGATTCAGGACCCCGGGCGGAACGGGGGGATGAGCCTGGACGAGCTGGTCCACCACCTGGGCGAGGACGGCCTGGTGGGTTGGGCGTGGGCGCCCGGGCCCGGCCGCGAGCCGCCCCCCGGGACGCAGGGGGAGCTGGGCGAGCTGGCCCGCGCATGGGCCGAGGCCGGTGCCGAGTGCCCGGAGGGCGCCGGGGGCTGAGGCTCCCATCGCGTCCCGAAGTTCCTCGCCGGGCCGTGGCTCCCCCCTTCGCTTCCCGCGGGAACCCGAAGCATCGGGCCGCGCTCATGCTTGTCTACGCGGCCGGCCTCCGCGTGGGGGAGGTCGTGCGCCTCCGGACACGCGTCACGCGCCGCGACCTGTCGCGGATCCGCAGCCCTCTGGATGAGCTGATGGGGCAGGATGAGGACGAACACTCCTGACCCCCAGATCCTCTCCGAGCGGTCCAAAATCCGGATGTA
>CAYMQZ010000262.1:0-3755 GCA_964392705.1 uncultured Gemmatimonadota bacterium | reverse complement strand
TCGGCGAGCGTGGCCACCTGGAGGTGATGCTCGGCTACTCGGACACGGCCAAGCGGATGGGCATGCTGGCCAGCCGGGTCGCCCTCCACGACGCCATGCGGCGGATCGGCGAGTGGGCGGAGCCCGAGGATGTGGCCCCGCTCTTCTTCCACGGGCACGGCGGGAGCGTCGGGCGGGGCGGGGGGAGGATCGAGGATCTCGCCGCCACCTGGCCTCCGCGGGCCCGCACGCCCTACAAGCACACGGTGCAGGGGGAGATGGTCGAGCGCACGCTGGCCACCCCGGAGATCCTCCGGAGCCTGGTCGAGAAGGTGGCCGACGTGCAGGAGAACCCGCCGCCCTACCGGGGCGTGGGCGGGCTGGCCCGAGAGCTGGCGCGGGCCTCGCAGGCGGCCTTCGAGGCGCGCGTGACGTCGGAGCCGTTCCGGCGGCTCCTGGAGCTCGCGACCCCCTACGGCCGCCTGCAGGCGCTGACCATCGGCTCCCGCCCGGCGCGGCGCGGGGACGGAGGCCTGGAGGAGCTGCGCGCGATTCCCTGGGTGCTGTGCTGGACCCAGACGCGGCTCCTGCTCCACGCGTGGCTCGGGATCGGCCAGGCCTGGCGCGAGCGGCGGGACGAGGCCGACCTGGAGGGGCGGCTCGCGGAGGCGCGGGCGGAGGACCCGCTGTTTCGCTCCTACGGCCGGCTGCTGTCGTTCACCATGGCCAAGACCGAGCCCGCCCTGTGGCGACGCTACCGGCGCGCCCTGGCCGCCGCCATCCCCGAGGAGCTGGCGGAAGAGCTGGAGGAGGACTACGAGGGGGCGATGGACCTGGCGTGCCGTGCCGTCGGCGCCGAGACGCTGCTCCCCGAGCGGCCGTGGCTCGCGGAGTCCATCCGCTACCGGGCGCCCATGATCCACCCGCTGAACCTGCTCCAGATCGAGCTGCTCGCCGAGGAGCGGTGGAGCGCGGGCGAGGTGGAGCTCTTTCGCGAGACCGTGACGGGGATCGCGGCGGGGATGCTGACGACCGGATAGGGGGAGGCAAGGCCGCCTCCTTCAAGGGTGGATGCTCGGCTTTCGGGGCCCGCTTGCCGGGGGTAGCTTGCGCGGCCGACTCTCACGAGGACCGCGTGACGCAGGAGACGCCATGAAGTCTCTCCGTTCCGCCCTGTGGACGGCCGCCGCCTGTGCGCTCGTCCCCGGGCTCGCCGGGGGGCAGGTGCCCGCGACGGCGACGCCCAGCTTTCAGGCCTTCGTGTTCGGGGACGTGGTGTATCTGGCCACCGAGCGCGAGGTGCCCGAGGGCTTCGTCCTCGGACAGGTGGTGGGGCACGCCAACGCGGCGCTCTCGGACCGGCTGACCTTCTTCAGCGAGGTGAGCGCCACGGGAAGGCCCGACGGGTACGCGATCGAGGTGGAGCGGCTGATCCTCCGCTACGACTTCGGGGACCGGCTCAAGGTCTCGGCGGGACGCTACCATACTCCCATCATGTACTGGAACACGGCGTTCCACCACGGCGCGTGGCTCCAGACGTCGGTGGCCCGGCCCGAGATGATCAAGTTCGGAAGCCGGTTCCTGCCCGTGCATTTCGTGGGGGCCATGGTCGAGGGCGGCTTCCCCTCGCACTGGTCGGGTCTCTCCTACCAGGTGGGCGCGGGTAACGGCCGCGCCGCGAACATCGCCCGGGCCGGGGACGCCGGCGACGTGAACGCCCGACTCGCCTTCGTGGGCTCGCTCGCGGCCCGGCCGGCCGAGCCGTTCGGCCTCCGCTTCGGGATGAGCGCCTACTTCGATCGCGTGTCCCGTGAGGACGCCGTCGACGCCGACGAGCGGATCCTCTCCGTCCACGGGCTGTGGGAGCGAGGCCTTTCCGAGCTGCTGGTGGAATACGTGCGGGTCGATCACGACCCCGTGGACGGCGGGGAGGTCGAGGGATCCAACGCCTTCTACGGCCAGGCGGCGCTGCGGCTGACCGATGCGCTCCGGGGTCTCAAGCCGTACGTTCGCTACGAGCGCATGGACATTCCCGGCCCGGATCCCGTCTTCGCCGACCTGGTGGAGGACTACGACGCCGTCCTCGTGGGGCTCCGCTACGACTTCGAACGGCTGGCGGCGCTCAAGGCCGAGGTGCGGCGCGAGGCGTTCGGCGAAGCCGACCGCGTGACGAGCCTCTACCTCCAGGCCAGCTTCGCCGTCCCCGGCGTCGGCGCGGCGGGCTCGTGAGCGCCTCCCGGCTCGTCCTCGTGAACACCTCCCGGTCCCGGAGTGGTCTGGCGCTGGCCGTTCTCCTCGCGCTCGCCGCGGCGGTCCGGCCGGCTCCGGCCGCCGGCCAGTCCTCCGAGCGCGCCGTCGCCATCGTCGTCCACCCCGGGACGGACGTGGAGGAGCTCAGCTTCGACGAGCTGCGCCGGATCTTCCGGGCCGAGCGGCAGTTCTGGCCGGACCGCTCCCGGATCACGCTGCTGGTCCGGGCGCCCGTCGCCTTCGAGCGGGAGATCGTGCTGAACCGGATCTACGGGATGTCCGAGGACGAGTTCCGGCAGTACTGGATCGCCAAGATGTTCCGGGCGGAGGTGGCTTCCGGTCCCAAGATCGTCTACAGCTCGGAGATGGCGCGCGAGCTGGTCACGGCCATCCCGGGCGCGATCGCCTTCATGCCCGCCGGCGAGGCCGGTTCCGGGGTGAAGGTCCTGCGCATCGACGGCGCCCTTCCCGGGGAGGCCGACTACCCGCTGAACAACTAGGGCCGGTCCTCGACGGTCCGGGCGCCCGCGCGTTCGCCGGTGTCGGGGTCGTCCGGGAACTCCTCGGTCAGACGGCTTCCGATCATCTGCAGGGCCTCGGCATACACGCCCCGGAGCTGCTGCTCGTCACGCGTCAGATCCTCCAGATAGGACCGGGCCGCGGTGATCCGGTCGTCGAGCATCGCGGGGCTCCCGCCCGGGACGACGGAGATGTCGGGGAGGTGGGAGCGGCTCTCCTCGGCGAACCGCCTCTGGAGGCTGTAGGTCAGGGACAGGGCCGAGACGACCTCGAAGTCCATGTAGGTGAGCGCCCCCGTCGCCAGGGCCGTCTCCCAGGCCGTGCTGAGGAGCACCGTGGGCTCCAGCCCCTCCATGATGCTCCTGAGGTCCGCTCCCGCCGCCTCCTCCGCGGCCATGCGCGCCACCACGTCGCGCATGCCGGCGTGGTACGGGGCCACATCGTCCAGGCGCGCCATGTTCTGGCGGATCTCCCGCTCGAACACCGCCAGGGACTGGGTGGCCAGCTCCTGGTTCTGACGATCCTGGCGCCACTCGTCCACGGCCAGGGCGGCCACGATGCTCACGATGATCAGCATCGACTCGAAGGTGGCCCGAAGGATCCATTCCGGCTTGCCCTTCATGATGCGCCCCCCATCACCGGGGTAGGACGAGGGGGAGTCGGGGCGTTCTCGTACGTCGCATGGAAGCTCTCCCTGTGTGGTCCGGGGCCGCTGTGTGGCCAGAGATTCGAGGCCCGTCGAACCGGAAGATAAGCTCCCGGGGCGCCGGCGGCTTTCCTCGACGACCGTCGAGACGATCGTCGACGATCTCCACATCCTGGTAGAGCGTCGTTGGCGTCGTTTCCCATCCGAGCTCGGAGCGCGGCTGCGCAGGCGTTTCCGCGGCGGTCCCGGCGTCGCCCTATGGCCCCGGTTCGACTTCGGTGGTATTGTTCCTTTACCCGCTCCCTCGGCTTCCCCCCATCCGCGGAGTTGAAAAATGAAGCGATTCGGACTCCTGGTCTCC
>CAYMQZ010000261.1:0-3761 GCA_964392705.1 uncultured Gemmatimonadota bacterium | reverse complement strand
CGTAGAGCCGGAGCTCCCGGCTCCGCGCCGCCGCCAGCTCGCCGAAGTCGTGGAACCGGCCGGAGGAGACGAACGGCTCCGCGTACAGCTCGAGGGTGAGGTCGGGAACCGGCGTGAACGTGGTCCGCAGCTGCGCGTACGCCTCGCCCCGGTCGAGGGAGGAGAAGACGTAGCGGCGGCCGAACGTCTCCTCGGGACCGCCGGGCAGGTTGCCGAAGAACTGGCGGGACTCGTCGGCGCCCAGGTATCCGGTGTAGAGCCCGAACTGCCAGCGGGACCCCGGCCGGACCGAGACCCCCGCGTCCCCGTTGTAGCTCCAGCCGCCGAATTCGTCGGTCCGGTACCCCCCGCTCAGCGACCACTGGGTGAGGGCCGCGCCACTGCTGGACAGCCCGGCGCGGACGTCCCACGACCTCGGCGTGCCCATCAGCGGACCCCCGCGGGTGAGGTCGTCGCTCAGGGCCCGGGTCGAGTGGCCGACCGAGAAGAACGTGTTCCAGAAGTTCTTCCAGGTGACGTTGCCGAACAGGGACGGGGTGGTGTGCTGTCGGACGCCCCCGAAGTTCCAGCCGCTGGCCGCCGAGAGCCCGAGGGCGAAGTTGCGGACCGCTCCCCGCAGGCCCGTGCCATGGTAGCGGAGGCTGCCGAACGTCTCCACGTCGTCGGCGGAGCGCAGGATGCCGGCCTCGTTGATCTCGAAGCCGGGGGACTCGACGGAGCCCCCCAGCGACCACTGCCAAGCCCCGGCCACGCGGCCCAGCTCGAGCCCCCCCGCGTACCCGGAGAGCGCCGTGCGCGAGGGGTCCAGCTCCACGTGGTCCGCGTCCGGGCGCTGATAGTAGCGGGCGCTGGAGCGCTGGAGCCGCAGGATGGCCAGGCTGTCGCCCTCCACCCGGCTCGCCCCCAGGTGGCCGCTCGCCTCGTACGCGCCTTCCCCGAAGCGGAGGTTCCAGTCCCCGCCGACCGCGAACGCGCGCCGCGCGAGGCCGCGCTCGAGCGCGCTCCCCTCGGGGAGGTCGCGGAGGACTCCCGTCACCATGAGCCCGGCGGTGGAGCCCGCCGGACCGAACTCCTGCTGCACCCGGCCGACCCCGTAGCCGGTCGCGGGCGCCACGACGACCGGCTCGCCCTCGGCGCCCGTCTCGTCGAGGGACGGCGTCCGCTCGCGGGACGTCACGGCGGCCAGCCCGCCGACCGACAGGCCGGAGCCCAGGCGCCCCGTCAGCTTCGTGGCGCCGAGGATGGTGCTGTTCAGCGGGGGGTCCGCGACGTTGCCGAACCCCACGCCGCGGGGGACGGATCCGACCCGACGCGAATAGAAGTAGCTGGGGCCCCGGCCCTGGAGGAGCTGGCTCCCCTCCGTGAAGAAGGGGCGCTTCTCGTCGAAGAAGATCTCGAACGCCGACAGGTTCACCTGGGCGGGGTCGGCCTCCACCTGGCCGAAGTCCGGGTTGAAGGTGGCATCCAGGGTCAGGTTCGGACCGAGGCCGGCCTTGAGGTCGCCGCCGAACCGCGTCTCCGTCTCCCGGTCGGCCAGCACGCCCTCGTCGGGTCGGGCGTCGAGGAAGGACGCGCCCGCCAGGGCGTAGGGCGTCACCTCCACCCGGCGCGAGCCCGTGATGCTCGGCAGCCCCACCAGGTTCCCGAACCGGGAGGCCCAACCCGCCTCGTAGAGGGGGACGGCGACCCAGTAGGTGTTGAGGAACGAGGAAGGGTCCCAACGCCGGACGTTCACCCCCCACACCTGCGGCTCCGTCCCCGCGAACCGGAGCTGCGAGTACGGGATCCGCATCTCGGCGGTCCACCCGGCCGTGTCGACCGCCGTCCGCGCCTGCCAGACCGGGTCGAAGGAGCCGTCGATGCCCCCCTCGCTGTCCCGGGGATGGTGGTGGTCCAGGCGGACGCCGCCGGCGGTCACGCCGAACGTGTAGGCGGTGCGGCGGTCCAGGTAGGTGTCGAGCGAGACCAGCAGTCGCTCCGCGGTCCCGGGATCGTCGCGCCGCGTGACGAGCGCCCGGATCGCTTCCGGATGTTCCGTGCGCATTCGGGCCCCCACGTAGAGGGCGTCGTCGTCGTACAGGAAGGCGATCTCGGTCTCCTCCCGTGGCGGGAAGGAGCGGTCGGGGCCCTTCTGGAGGAAGTCCGAGACGAAGAGCGCCCGCTCCCAGGAGGCTTCGTCGAGCCGGCCGTCGAGCCGGATCGGGCCGGTGACGGGCCGAGCCCGGAGCTGCTTGCGACCGTCGGCGCCGAAACGCGCCTTTTCCGAGTCCTCGTCCTCCGACGCACATTCCAGCCACTGAGGAGAGCGCCGAAGCGACACGTCGGTGTTCGCGACCCGGGTCTCGACGAAACGCGGCCGCCGATCTCGACCCGCGGGCAGTTGGTGGTGGAATCCGTGAAGGCCGTTCCCCTTCCCCCCCTCCTCGAGGTCCGGCCGGAACCGATCAGCCGTAACGGTGGCCAGGAGGCTGTCCGCCTCGTAGATGTCCACTTGTATGGGTTCGTCGGGGCGACGACTGTCCCACACCCAACCCCACGTCACCTCACAGTTCCCGCCGTCGTGGTGCCCCTCGTAAAAAGCGAAGTCACCCTCGCCGGCCAACCCGCCGGGTGGCGGACTGGGTGGCACGGACGGCTCCGTCACGCTCGGCGGCCGTCCCCCTGCCGGAAGGCTGAACAGGGTCGGCGCGGGCTCTCGGCTCGCGATCCAGGCATCCTCATATCCCATGGACCGGACTCGCTCCAGGAGTGGGCGCGCATCCCTGAAGCGGGAAAAGTCACCCAACCTCACGGCATAGCGCCTCCGCGCTCCTTCCACGTAGGCGGGGACCTCGCCCTCGAGCAGCCCGTGGACCCGCTCGGCCGCGCGCCGCGCCTCGACGGAGTCCCGGGTGGTCTCCACCTGGACCCGGTAGCCTTCGATGTCGCCATCCTGGGCCCGAGCCGGAGCCGCGGGTCCCGAGGCCGCCACGAACACGGCCCCTACGAGCAGCGGGACCCCGAGGCGACTCGGGCCTGTCCACGGATCGGGCCGTGTTCGCGCGGTCATCCTCGTCGTCATGCGACACCTCCGTGTACCTTCAGCGCATGGTGGCGGGCCAGATCCCCGAACGAGCACAGCTCGATTCCCTCCCGGACCAGGGCCTCGCGCACGCGCGGATCGCACAGGACCTCCAGCTCGAGGGTCCGCTCCCTCCCATACGGCGAATCGCCGGCCCCCGGGCGGCCGGGATGGCATCCGAGCTCCGTCACGCCTGGCGGCAGGTCTTCGAGGATCGTCAGAAGCCGCTCGAGGGCGATCCCCGTCGGGAACGGTTCGCCGGTCCCCGTCTGCCCGTAGAAGTCGCCACAATGGAGAACCCGGTCGTCGCACCCGCGGAGCGGGACATCCAGCTCTCGGGCACGCTCCAGGACGACGCCGCGGACGGGCTCGTTCCGGTGGACATGCTGATGCGAGTCGATGTGCGTCGGCCAGCGGCCGGTCAACTCGCGGAACGCGCGAAGCTGGCGGTCCACCTCCCGGCCCACCTCGACGGGGTCGGAAACCGCCACGACCGCGCGAACGGCGATCCACCTCCCCTCCCGATACGTCCACTCGCCCAGTTCCACGTGCAGGCCCAGGCTCAGGCGGGGTCGGCTGGCCGCCCAGCGAACGGCCTCGGCGGCGTGCGGTCGACGTACCATCAGGCTGGCGCTCGTCACGATCCCCCGGTCGTGGGCCTCGGCGATCCCCCGGTCGACACCGGGGCTCATGCCGAGGT
>CAYMQZ010000260.1:0-3843 GCA_964392705.1 uncultured Gemmatimonadota bacterium | reverse complement strand
TCGCGGGCGGCGTGGGCGCGTCGGTCAGCTCCGCGCCCAGGTCGGCCACGGTGACGCGGCCCCGTCGGTACACGATGTCCATGATCTCCCGCTCGCGTGCGCTCAGCTCGGATCGCTTGCCGCTCACGTCGTCGTCTCTCCGGCCAGTGGAAGGGGGGCGGCAGTCTCCGGAGCGACCGCCGATACAATTGTCGCGAACCGACACAACTGTAGCGGTCAGCGGCTCCCCCGTCAAGCCCGGGCTCCGCGTGCGGTGTGTCTCCGTCGCGCGGTCTCGCACAGGATCCACGACCGTGATCCGCGTTCTCGCCGAGCTCGAGGTCCCCTGAAGGTCCTCGAGGCGCCTTGCCATGCTTACCCCATAAGCATATGCTAGCGGCGCTATGGAGCTGCCGGACGAGATTCGAGTGTGCGGCGGACCCCATAGCGCTCGTGCAGAGGGACCCGGGTGACAAGCCTTCGCCATCGCTCGGCGAGACCCGGGAAGATCCTCCCGTCGCTCGCTAAAGCTGCGTTCGCCGGGAGGGCGTCCCCGTTATGGAGGTCCTGGACGACCCGGAGCGCCGACTGTACGAGCTGCTCTCTCGAACCGAGGGTGACCTGCAGGCGGCGGAGATCGCCTTTCCCGCGCTCCGGCTGCCGGAATGCGCCCCGCCGACTCCCAGCCTCACCTTCCAGCCTCCCCTTGGAACCCGGAGAGCCCGCCCCCTCCGGAATGATCTCGGTCCGGCGCACGCCTCCGGGGTGACTTCGAACGCCCAGGCCAACGACACATCGTCCGCACGTATGCCGTGACGGACGGTCTGCCCAGCGACCACGTGTTGTGCCTGGTCAGCGACCACGACGGGTTCCTCTGGATCTGCACCAGGAACGGGCTCGCCCGCTTTGAGGGCTACGACCCGGAGCGGGAGCGGATCTTCGTGGTGGGCGGGAACGGGTGGGTGGGCTTCCGGCAGGGGCGGGTGAACGGGCGGATCGAGCCGGACACGGTGCGGCTCACGGCCGGCCGCACCTACCGCCTCCGTCTCATCAACATCAACCCGGACTGGCGTGTGTACCTGTCGTTGAAGGAGGGGAGCGAGCCGCTGGAGTGGCGCGCGCTGGCCAAGGACGGCGCCGATCTGCCGCCGGGCCAGGCCGTCCGCGGGCCCGCCCGGATCCTCATGGGCCCGGGCGAGACGGCGGACTTCGCGTTGACTCCCGAGCGCGCGGGCGAGGCGGCCCTCGAGGTGACCACCCAGCTCGAGGGCTGGACGGTGCGAGTCCCGATCCGGGTCATGGCGGCCGGCGGGTCCGGCGCCGCCCCGGCCGGCGGCACCGCGTCCCCCGGACACCATCACGGACCGACCGGGGACGCCGCTGACCGAGCGCGCGGAGCCTTCCCATGAGCCGTGACGGCACGCGGCTCGATCACGATCAACGGCGAACTCGAGCCGCCAACGGTGACGCTCGGCCGCGGCATGGGGTACCGCCTGCGGTTCATCAACACCATGAAGGGCGGCGGTCCATTGCTTCGCGGCCTTCGTTCCTGGCCGTGTGCGCCGGCGGGGTCGCCATCGCCATGGTCGCGTGTGACCCCTCCGTCTCGAGCGGCGGCGAGGAGATGGCCGCGCGAGCCGCGGCGGTCCCTGAAGCCGAGCGCTACGGCGGGACGGCCGTCTGGGCCTCGCCCGTCAGCCTGCTCGACCTCAGTCCGCTAACCAGCTACGAGACCAACGATCTCCTGGTCGACATGCACCTGCTCTTCATGCCGCTGGTGCGCTACGACGAGAACCTCGAGCCGCAACCATGGCTGGCGCAGAGCTGGGACACGGTCCGTGTGGCAGGCGACACGCTCCAGCTCACCTTCCACCTCCGCCGCGACGTGAGGTGGCACGACGGCGTGCCCACCACGGCCGAGGATGTGAAGTTCACCTTCGACCGGATCCTCGACCCCCGCACGGGCTTTCCCGATCGGGAGGAGGTGGCGCACTACCGGCCGCAGGCCCAGGTGATCGACTCCTTCACGGTGCGGTTCTGGCTGCGCGCGAAGGACGATCCGCTCGCTCCCTGGCCCTGGAGGGCGATCGCACCGCGGCACCTCCTCGCGGACGTGCCGCCGGAGCGGCTGCGCCACCACCCGTTCGCCCGGACCGCCCCGGTCGGCAACGGTCCCTTCCGATTCGTAGAGCGCCGGGACCAGGACTGGCTCTTCGAGGCAAACCCCGACTTCCCGGCCGACCTGGGCGGCCGCCCGTATCTGGACGGGCTGCTGTACCGGGTCGTCCCGGACGAGACGGCACGGATCCGGGCGCTCGCCACGGGCGAGGTGGACATCTCCCGCCTCCGCCGGACGGATGCCGTCGACAGGCTGCGCGGGCGTGGCGTCCGCGTGCTCTCGTTCGTGAGTCCCGAGTGGGTGCACATCGCCTGGAACACCCGGCTCCCGCTCTTCCGCGACGCCCGCGTGCGGCGCGCCCTCTCCATGGCGATCGACCGGCGCCAGATCGTGGACGGCGTCCTGGGCGGCCACGCGGTGGTCGGGCGCTCGCCCGTCACCCCGGCCCACTGGTCCTACGACCCGGACGACCCCGAGGTGAACCTTCCCCACGATCCCGAGGGCGCGAGGCGTCTCCTCGCCGAGGCCGGATGGAGCGACCGGGACGGCGACGGAGTGCTCGAGGACCGGGAGGGCCGCGAGCTGCGCTTCGCGCTCACGGCCACCGCCGGCGCCCGGACGCAGGAGGACATCGCGGAGGTGGTCCAGGCCCAGCTCCGGGAGGTCGGGGCGGCGGTCGAGCCCCGGATCCTCGAGCAGGGGGCCAAGAACGCACAGCTCATGGGCACCGTGAACGCGCGGGCAGAGCGGGAACGCTCCTTCCAGGCCACGATCTGGAACTGGTTCGACGAAGTTCGAAAGGACGATTCGGGAAAGCTCCACTCCCGCAGCAGGAACAGCGCCTTCGGCATCGCGGGCTTCGAGCACGCCCGCGCCGACCTGCTCATGGATTCGCTGCGGCATCTCACGGATCGGGAGAAGGCGCGTCCGCTGTGGAGGGAGTACCAGCGGCTCATGGTGCGCGAATCGCCGGTCACGGTGCTCTATTACCCGCAGGTGCTCGTCGCCGTCGGTCCGCGCCTGCGGGACGTAGAGGTGGACATGATGAACGGCGAACTCGTCAACGTGCATCGCTGGTGGCTGCTGCCGTCGGGCCGCTGAAGCGACTCGTATTTCACTGCCGAAGCCCAGTCGACTCGAGCTGGGGGACACGCGGTGGGGCGTCCAGTCGACCGAGGGAGAAGGAGGAAACCATGGAGCGCATCTCTTTGACGATCCTTGTCGCCGTGGCCTTCGTAGCCTGCGCCCACGGTTCGGCCCACGGTTCCGGGGATGAGTCCGGCCGACTACAGGCTCTATTCGCTCAAGGAGGTGGATGAGAGGCCGGAACTCATCGAGTGCAGCTCGTATCATCCGCCCCCCGCACGTGGGGCCGGGGGGCGCCGGATCGCCTACGTCTCGGTGTCGTTCAGTCTGTCGCCCTCGGGGCAGGTGACCGGCCCCATGGTGACGCGCGCGCCGAGGGGGGTGCCCGGTATCAGGTCGGCCGCGCTGAGCGCGGCTCGCAGCTGCCGCCACACCCCGGCCCGGATCGACGGTCGGGCCGTGGGGGTTCGCGGCCTAGGCTACACGTTCGCCTTCGAGGTGTGTGCCTGCCGCACTGGATCGCGGCCGATCCGGGCAGCGACCGCATTGTGGTGATGGGCGCCGATGAGGGCGAGGCGCGCACGCTGATCGCACACGTAGATCGCCGGGGGGCGAGAGGTAGCCTCAAATCCAGAGCTTCGGCCTCGGCCCCGCACCGG
>CAYMQZ010000259.1:1746-3873 GCA_964392705.1 uncultured Gemmatimonadota bacterium | reverse complement strand
TCTGGAAGCGCACGCTGGCCACCCAGATGGCCGACGCCCGGCAGAAGCACCTCACGGTGCTCGTGCAGGCGGACGACGCCACGTTCCGCGCCACCGGGAAGGTCCTGGAGTTCGCGGGCTTCTTCCGGGTCTACGTCGAGGGCTCCGACGACCCGGAGGCGGCGCTGGAGGACCAGGAGGTGATGCTCCCGGACCTCGCGGAGGGCGACGTCCTCGAGCTGCGGGCCCTGGAGCCCGTGGAGCACGTGACGAAGCCTCCGTCCCGTTACACGGAGGCGGCGCTGGTGAAGGAGCTGGAGGCCGACGGGATCGGTCGCCCCAGCACCTACGCCGCCATCATCTCGACGATCCTCGAGCGCGGATACGTCGAGCGGCAGGGGAAGCAGCTCGTCCCGACCTGGATCGCGTTCGCGGTGACGGGTCTCCTGGAGGAGCACTTCCCGGACCTCGTCGACACGGGCTTCACCGCCTCGATGGAGGACTCGCTCGACCGGATCGCGTCGGGCGACGTCGACTGGCGCGCCTACCTGTCCGACTTCTTCACGGGCGATGAGGGGCTCGAGGCGCGCATCCTGGAGCGGGAGGACGCCATCGACCCGCGCGAGGCGTCGACCATCCGGCTCTCCGACCTGCGCCCCCGCATCCGGATCGGGAAGTACGGCCCGTACATGGAGCTGGAGCGCGACGGGGAGGCCGTGACCGCGCCGGTCCCCGAAGGGGTTGCACCGGCGGACCTCTCGGACGAGCAGGCCGTCACCCTGCTGGAGCGCAAGGCGGAGGGCCCGCTCGAGCTCGGCGAGGACCCGGAGAGCGGCATGCCCGTCTACCTGCGCACCGGGCCGTTCGGACCCTACGTCCAGCTCGGCGAGCAGGGCGAGGACGGCGGGAAGCCGAAGCGCGTCTCGCTTCCGGACGGGCTGGAGTTCGAGGACGTGAGCCTGGAGATGGCGCTCAGGCTGCTGGCGATGCCCCTGGAGCTGGGACGGCACCCCGACAGCGGCAAGCCCGTCAAGGTGGGGATCGGCAGGTACGGCCCCTATGTGGTGCACGAGGGCGACTTCCGGTCGCTCAGGAAGGCCGACGACCCGCTCGAGATCGGGCTCGACCGGGCGCTCGAGCTGCTGGCCGAGCCGAAGCGCGGGAGGAAGCGGCGCTCCGCCAAGCCGATCCGCGAGCTCGGCGAGCACCCGGAGGACGGCGAGCCCGTGGCCGTCTACGAGGGCCGCTGGGGCCCCTACGTGAAGCACGGGCGCACCAACGCGTCCCTTCCGAAGGGAACCCGGCCGGAGGAGGTCACCCTGGAGGAGGCGATCCGTCTGCTGGAGGAGAAGAAGGCGCGCGCCGGGTCGAAGAAGGGCCGCAAGGCGGGCGGGCGGAAGCGTCGTGGGTAGGCGGAAGCGCGGATAGGCTGAAACGTGGGTAGACGGAAGCGCGGATAGGCGGGAGCCCGGAATGGTCGAAGCCGAGGAGGACCGTCGCCTGTACCTGATCGCGGACTTCCTGCGCTACGCGGAGAAGGAGCGCCGGCTGTCGCCGCACACGGTCGACGCCTACCGGCGGGACGTGGTGGATTTCCACCGCTTCCTGGGCGGGCACCTCGAAGCCGGGTGGGGGTGGGACGACGTCGACCGGACCGACCTTCGGTCCTATCTCGGCCACCTGGGCGATCGGGGGCTCAAGCGCTCCACCATCGGACGGAAGCTGTCGGCGGTCCGGGTCTTCTACCGCTTCCTGCACCGCACCGAGCGGGTCGCGGCCAACCCGGCCCGGGTCGTCCGGGCACCCCGCGGCCAGCGGACGCTTCCGGGCTACCTGTCCGAGTCCCAGGCCGACGCGATGTTCGAGCTGCTGAGGTCTCGCGCGGAGCGGGAGGACGGCTTCCTGGCGCACCGGAACCGCGCGCTGGTGGAGCTGATCTACTCGTGCGGCCTGCGCCTGGCCGAGGCGCGCGACCTGGACCTCCAGGACCTGGACCTGCGGAACGGGCAGGCCCGGATCCGCGGGAAGGGCGGGAAGGAGCGGATCGTGCCGGTGGGCCGCGCGGCGGCCGACGCCCTCCGGGCCTACCTGACGCGGCGGGAGCGGGTCCGGCGTCGCAGACCGCCCTCCGATGCCGCGTCCGGGGCG
>CAYMQZ010000259.1:0-1646 GCA_964392705.1 uncultured Gemmatimonadota bacterium | reverse complement strand
CCGCGTCCGGGGCGCCCGCCGGCTCCGGGGCGCCCGGCGCCGCCCGACTCGCCGAGCCGCCGCCGGGACCGGTCCGCGCCCCGCTCTTCCTCTCTGTTCGCGGGGGCAGGCTGTCGCGGCGGCAGATCCAGCGGGCCGTGAGCCGGACGCTGGACGCGGTGGCGCGGGGCGAGGAGCTGTCGACCCACGCCCTGCGGCATTCCTTCGCCACGCACATGCTGAACCGGGGCGCCGACTTGGTGGCCGTGAAGGAGCTGCTGGGCCACTCGAGCCTGTCGACGACCCGGATCTACACCCACACGTCGGTCGAGCGGCTGCGCGAGGTGTACGAGCGGGCGCACCCGCGCGCCTCGGAGGCGGGGGAATGAGCCGGCCGGGCTCCGACGGGTGGGCTGGCGACCGCGGCCGAGCCGGCTCGCCGGGCCCGGCGGGCTCTGGCGGCCCCACGCGCGACGCCCGGCGTTCGCGCATGCGCGGCACCACCATCCTCTGCGTGCGGCGGGACGGCCGGGTCGCGATCGGGGGCGACGGCCAGGTGACGATGGAGGACACCGTGATGAAGGCGCGGGCGGCCAAGGTGCGGCGCATGAAGGAGGGCCGGATCCTCGCCGGCTTCGCCGGCGGGGTGGCCGACGCCTTCACCCTGTTCGAGAAATTCGAAGGCCAGCTCGAGCGCTACCCCCGCAACCTGACGCGGGCCGCCGTCGAGCTGGCCAAGCAGTGGCGCACGGACCGCTACCTCCGGAGGCTGGACGCCCTCCTGGCGGTCGCGGATCGGGAGCACAGCTTCCTCATCTCCGGGCAGGGCGAGGTGATCGAGCCGGACGACGGCATCCTCGCGGTCGGCTCCGGAGGTCCCTACGCGCTCGCCGCCGCACGCGCCCTGATGGAGCACTCCTCGCTCGCCGCGCCCGACCTGGTCCGGCGGGCGCTCGAGATCGCCGGCGAGATCTGCGTGTACACGAACACGGAGATCACCGTGCTCGAGCTCGAGGAAGACGACCAACCGGCATGACGGACCCGAAGGAAGCCACGACGCTGACGGAGGCGGGCGAGTCGCCCGGCGAGGACCGCGTCCCGCCTGGACCGGAGGCCGGCGGGGGCGCCGGTCCGCCCGGCGGGGAGCCGGAAGACCCGCGAGGACCCGCGGACCCGCTCGGCACGCCCCGCGAACTCGGCGAGCTCACGCCGCGCCAGATCGTGGCCGAGCTGGACCAGTACATCATCGGCCAGGACGAGGCGAAGAAGGCGGTGGCGATCGCGCTGCGCAACCGGTGGCGGCGTCGACACGCGGAGGAGGAGATCCGCGAGGAGATCCTTCCCAACAACATCATCATGATCGGGCCCACCGGCGTCGGGAAGACGGAGATCGCCCGCCGCCTGGCCCGCCTCGCCGGCGCTCCGTTCATGAAGGTCGAGGCCTCGAAGTTCACCGAAGTCGGCTACGTGGGCCGGGACGTGGAGTCGATGATCCGCGACCTGGCCGACGTGGCCGTGAACATGGTCCGGGGCGAGAAGGAGGACGAGCTCCGCGGGCAGGCCGAGGAGCGGATCGAGGAGCGTCTCCTCGACCTCCTGCTACCGCCCGTGGCGGAGCCGGAGGGGACGCCGACCGGGAGGCCGGGGACGCCGACCGGGACACCGAC
>CAYMQZ010000258.1:2419-3890 GCA_964392705.1 uncultured Gemmatimonadota bacterium | reverse complement strand
GTGGCCCTGCTCGTCCCCCCGGCGACGAGGAACACAGCCGCGGCCGCTCTCGAGCTCGCGGGCCTGGAGACGGAGAGGATCTCCCTCGACGAGATGACCGAGGCCGCCCTCGACAAGGCAGTCGGCCGCGACGTCAGGATCCACGACACGCATCGGGATCGGGAAGCGCCCGCCGGCCGGGCCGACCCCCCAACCTCCGGGCCGGGCGGGCGGATCCACTCCCTGCTCTCCACCTCGGGCACCTCCGGTCGGCCGCGGCTCGTGCAGCTCTCGGGGTCGAACCTCCTGGCCAGCGCCCGCGGCGTGACCTCGCGCCTGGGCCTCGGGCCCGAAGACCGCTGGCTGGCCTCGCTCGCCTTCGCGCACGTGGGGGGGCTGGCGATGGCGTTCCGGGCCGCGGTCACCGGCTCGACGCTGGTCCTGCGGGGTCGGTTCGACGCCGTCCGCTTTAGCCGCGAGCTGGAGGCGGCCGGTATCACGCACGTCTCGCTCGTGCCGACAATGCTCCGGCGCCTGCTCGAGGCGCGCGGCGAGCGCTTCGCGCCCCCTGGCCTGGCCTGCGCTCTGCTCGGCGGCGCCGCGACGGATCCGGCGCTGCTCGAGAGGGCGCTCGAACGGGCGTGGCCCGTGGCCCTCACCTACGGGCTCACCGAGGCGGCCTCGCAGGTCGCCACGGCGGAGCCCGAGCGGGTGCGCCGGAAGCCGGGCACAGTCGGACCGGCGCTCCCCGGGATCGAGCTGCGGATCGAGGAAAGCGAGATCCTGGTCCGCGGCTCGACCGTGATGGCCGGCTACTGGGACGGGCCGGCCGAAGCCCTGGAGGACGGCTGGCTGCGAACGGGCGACCTGGGCCGTCTGGACGACGACGGCGACCTGTGGATCGCGGGCCGGCGCTCGGCCCGGATCGTGACGGGTGGCGTGAGCGTGGATCCCGCCGAGGTCGAGGCCGTGCTGCTCACCCACCCCGGAGTCCGGGACGCGGTCGTGGTAGGGCTTCCGGACGAGGAGTGGGGAGAGCGGGTCGGGGCCGCGGTGGAGCCCGGAGAGTCGCCGGCGGCGCCCTCGAGGCAGAGCGATCGCTCGGGACGGCGCGCGGCCGACGACGACTCCACCGTGGCGCCCGGCGATCTGATCACGGCGCTCGAGCGCCTGTGTCGGGAGCGCCTCTCCGGGCCCAAACGGCCCAAGGTGTTCCACGTGGTCGACCGCCTGCCGCGCACGCCCACTGGGAAGCCGGACCGCGAGGCTGCTCGACGCATCGTCCTTGCGACGCACACCTAGAAAGACGCCTTGTGCCGGCGGGCGGAGGTCGATGATCGCGCGGCCGGAGACCGCCTGGATGACGGGGAACAGCGTGCGTGTGGACGGCGGGGAGGACGTCGGCGGCTCGAGCCCCGAGTCCGCTGGCTGAGGATCAGACGGCCCGGTCGCCCCCGCCGCGCGGGCCCGATCGGCCTCCGGCGCCGTCCCG
>CAYMQZ010000258.1:0-2319 GCA_964392705.1 uncultured Gemmatimonadota bacterium | reverse complement strand
CTCCGGCGCCGTCCCGGCCTCTCGCGCCGTCGCCCAGGTAGCCGTACCGCCGCAGGAGGGGTGAGGTGAGCACGGTGACGACGCCCTTCTTCGCGGGCGACATCGCCTCCCGCCACTCCACATCCTCGCGCAGCCGCACCCGCCCCACATCGAACCGCATCGGGTTCCCCGCGAGGATGTGCTGGTCGGAGATCCGGATGGCTTCGGGCTTCACGTGCTCGAGTCCCTCCGGCCGGTGGCCGTCCCCGAGGACGGCCGCCAGGGAACGTCCGGGCTCGGCGACGAAATCCCGATAGCGCAAGCGGGTGTAGCCCGCCGCGCGCGTCCGCAGGCGCTCGGCCAGCACGTTGTCCAGGTCCCACAGGAGCGAGGTCGTGACCGCGTGGTAGCGGTCCATGTAGATGTCGGTGTCCGGATCCCCCGGCCGCCGCCGCACCTTCTCGAAGGAGTGGGCCACGCCCCGGCTGTCGCGGATCAGGTGGACGAATCGCACGCGGAGCCGCGGGATCTCCAGCAGCAGCTTGGCCCACGCCAGGTTCTTCGACGTGTCCACCAGCGTGCGTCGGCCGGACGCCTCCCAGACGGTCTCGTAGGCCTGCGCCACGAGCTCCCGGAAGGCCCGGAGGCGGCGGCGGAACTCGGGGGGCTGCCAGGGCGCGAAGACGAGCGGCGCACCGGCTCCCTTCATGATGGAGCGGCTGAACGCGCTGGCGGCCTCGGGGTCCTCGAGGCCGCCGCCCTCCCGCAGATGGCGGATCACCTCGCCCCAGAACGGACACGCGCGCGCCTCCCGGCTGCAGGAGCAGGTCTCGTTGCCGGCGATGCCCCGATCGAAGAGGTGCTTGATCTCCCCGGCCGGGAAATGCCCTTCCACCTCGCCCAGCGCCCGGCCCAGGAGTGTGCTCCCGCTCCGTCCGATGCCCACCACGTAGAGGACGTCGATCGGCGCCTCGTGCCCGGTCATCGCCGCTCCGCGCGGGGCTCGGTCCCGAAGAGCCTCGCTCTTGAAATCCGAGCCGTCGCCGGACAAGGGCTGCCGCGCCCCCTACTCCCCCGCTCCCGGCGCCGACTCCAGCGCCTCGGTCTCCACGCCCTTCAGGTGCTCGTCCAGGAAGGCCAGGATCCTCCGCCAGCCCTCCAGCTTGTTCTCCTTCTTCACGAAGCCGTGGCCCTCGTCCTCGAACAGCACGTACTCGACGGGGACCCCGTTCTGCCGCACGGCCTCGACGATCTCGTCGGACTCCACCTCGAGCACGCGGGGGTCGTTCGCCCCCTGCAGCACCATGAGCGGGCGACGGATGGAGTCGGCGTGGAAGAGCGGCGACTTGGCCTTGAAGAACTCCTCGTCGTCGAACTCCCCCATCTCGGCCTCCAGGGCTTCCCGGAAGGACTCCCACCAGGGCGGGATGTTCGTGACGGTCCGGTGCCAGTTGGAGATCCCGAACAGGTCCACCCCGGCCGCGAACGCCTCCGGCCGGAAGGTGAGGGCGGCCAGCGTCATGTAGCCGCCGTAGCTTCCGCCCAGGATCCCGATCCGGTCCGGATCCACCCAGCCGGTCTCCACGAGCATCCCCTTCGAGGCCACCACGTCGTCCAGGTCGGCGTCGCCGTGCACGCGGTCATCCATGTGGAAGAAGGTCTTCCCGTAGCCCGAGGAGCCCCGGTTGTTGATCGCGTAGATGCCGTAGCCGTGGTTGACCAGGTACTGGATCAGCTCGTTCCACCCTACCCGCGACTGGCCGCCAGGGCCTCCGTGCACCCACACCACGGCCGGGACCGGGCGCTCGGGGCTCGCCCCGTGCGGACGGTAGAGGATCCCCGGGATCTCGACCCCGTCGTAGGAGGTGAAGCGCACGACCTCGGGCTCGACCAGGTCCGCGGGATCGATCTCGGGGCTCAGCGTCGAGGTGAGCTTTCGGGGCTCGCCCACGCCGTCTCCGGTGACCTCGGAGACGTAGAGGTTGCGGGGGCTGCTCCCGGAGCTGGCGTAGAAGGCCAGTTGGTCCTCGTCGCGCGAGAAGCTGACCGAGGTGATGTCGAGCCCGGCCAGGTCGGGTAGACGCACCTCCTCCATGCCGGGCATCTCGAAGACCCGCAGGCGGGTCCGGGCGTCCTCGTTGATCCCCACGACCAGATAGCGACCGCCGTCGGAGAAGGTGCCGTACCATACATCCCAGTCGGGCTGGAGCACCGTCTCCCGCTCGCCCGTCTCGAGGTCCTGCCGCACCAGGTAGGAGAACTCGTGGTCCTGGTTCGTGGTGAAGTAGACGTGGCGGCCATCCGGCCCGAAGTCCTGGAAGCCGTGCTGGACGTTCCCCT
>CAYMQZ010000257.1:2632-3897 GCA_964392705.1 uncultured Gemmatimonadota bacterium | reverse complement strand
CCCGGAGGGCGGCCGCCAGCCCTCCCACCAGGAGCAGGGCGAGCAGGAACACGGCGGCCCCGACGGCCTCGTGCGCCGCGCCCTCCACGACGCCACCCCCCCACAGGTACACGGCGTAACCGGTGCCGAACACGCGGAGGGCGTTGGCCGCCAGGGCGGCCGGAACCGCGAAGGCCAGGAGCGCCAGCCTGGCAGCCGTTCCCCGGAGCGCGGTCCCGCCGATCAGAAGCGACATGCCGAGCAGGGCCGAGATCGACCGCAGGCCGCTGCACGCCTCGGCCACGAACAGCTCGTGGCCCGGCAACAGGATCACGTTCCCGGCCACCTCGGCCGGCACGTGGCGGAACTGCAGGGCGGCCACCGCCGTCTCGGAGGCGAGGAGCTGCAGGGGGAGCGTGAGAGTGGCCAGCAAAACCTGCGGCAGCGGGATCGCGAAGGCGAGCAGCGCGAACGGCAGCCACCAGGCCCGGAGCTGCCGGGCGCCCCGGTAGTAGAGGGCGAGGCCCGCCAGCGCGGCCAGCGCCGCCATACGACGCGTGAAGTACTCGGCCGCCACGGTCCCGAGCAGGAAGAGCAGGGTCGCCCCGACGAGGACCGCGAGGCCCGCGCCGCGCGCCGGCCGGCGGCCGGGGAGGCGGGCCTTCCACGCCAGATAGAGGGCGATCGGCAGGAACAGGAGACCGTGCCCGTACTCGCCGCTCCGCGTCCACTCGACGACCAGCTCCGCGAGGGTCGGACCGAACAGGAGGAGGTAGGCGGCCGCGGCCGCGATGAGGGCCGGCCAGGGCATCGGTCGCTCGCCGCCGCTCACGGGCCCTTCCACTCTTCCCATCCTCTCCTCGCTCGCCCCGGACCCCGACAACCGGCTACGTGCCTCGACCCGCTCTCCACAGCACGGCCGCGATGAGGCCGAACGCCAGCGGATACACGACCGACTGCACGCCATGCCGCACGGCGGCCCGTCTCAACCCCTCTCCCACTTCCAGCTCGGCCTGCTGGAGGACCGTGGGCATCGCCGTGAAGTACAGGGCCGCGAGCAGGGCGAGCAGGGCGGCCAGGAAGCCGAAGGCGAACCCGTAGAGCTTGAGCCGGCGGCGCCGCACCCGGGGGCCCCGTGTGGTGCCGTACACCACCAGGGCCAGGCCCAGCGCGCTCATGGGCATGCCGTCCAGCGTGCGTCCGATCGTGGCGAACTCCCAGCTCAGGCTGTCGAGCTGGAGCGGGGTCCAGAGCAGCGTGATGTCCACGAGCCCCACCAGCAGGAA
>CAYMQZ010000257.1:0-2532 GCA_964392705.1 uncultured Gemmatimonadota bacterium | reverse complement strand
GACTCGCGCACCCGGACCCGCTGCGCCTCGGCACCACTCACGTCGGCACCGCTCATGCCGATTCCGGTCACGACGACTCCGCCACCCGAACCCCGCCCCCCGCTTCCCGGGCTTCGCGGAGGGCCGACTGGGCGGCCGCGAAGCGCGAGAGGCTGGCGATCCGGTCCGAGACGGGTGCTTCCGCGCCCTCCCCTCGCCCGTCGCCGGCGGCGGCCGCCCTCCGATCCCCGCCGATGGGGAGTGCCACGATCCCGGCGCTCAGGGGCACCGCCCGGTGGCCTTCCTCCCCGGCGGCGAGGTCGGCGAGCCGTCGCACGATCTCGACGGTCATCGCCACATCGGCGTTGTAGGCGACGAGCGCGATGTCCGCTTCGCCCAGGAACCCGGAGACATCTGAGCCGCGCGTGTGCCGGGTGCAGAGGCGCGCCGCCTCCCGACGCTGCCGCGCGAGCTCGCTTCCCGCGCCGGGGGAGGTGGGACCCAGCACCGCACAGCTCAGGGGCGCGCGGCTCCGTTCGGCGATCGAGCCCAGCACGGGCAGCGTCCGAACCAGGCCGTTCAGGCTGAACAGACCGATCTCCTCGTCCTCGATCTCCTCCGCTTCGGTCGCCTCGATCAGGCGCTTGATGCGCAGCAGGCGGTCCAGCTTGGCCACCAGGAGGCGAGAGCGGATGGGCTCGCGGATGATGTCCCAGGCTCCCGCCCGCATCGCTTCGGCCTGCTCGCTCTCGTGCCAGAAATTGGGCGAATACACCAGCACCGGAACGCTTCTCGGCAGCACCCCCGACAGGAGGCCGCTGCACAGCTCGGAGGCGGTGGTGTCCGGCAGCCCTTCGTCGATCACCACGATCCCGGGCGTCGAGCGGGCCGCCTCCTCCAGGGCGGCCTCGCCCGAGCCGACGTGCGCGAACGAGAACCCCTCGGGCTCGAGAACCGCCCGGAGCGCGGAGGCGAACCAGTCTCGCGAGGTGGTCAGGAGAACCCTGACGTCGTCCCGTTCGGTACCGTCCACCCCGCGATCGTGCATCGGCGTGCCCTCCTCCTCTCTGAATGGGGGGTGCGTCTTGGAGCGCTCAACCACGGGGGGCGGTCGCCGGGCCGGGGTCCCTCTCACCCTCTCCGCGGGACTCGCCCTCGACCATCACGGGGAGCGTGCGGAGCATGATGTGGAGGTCGAAGCTCAGCGAGCGTCGCCGCAGGTACTCGAGGTCGTACCGCAGCTTGCTCCTCACGTGGTCGAGCGAGCGGTCCGCCTCCTGGTTCACCTGCGCCCAGCCGGTGATGCCCGGCGGCACGCGCTGCCGGAGCTGGTACTCCTGGAGCTCGGTCCGCAGGCTCTGGACGAAGCTGGGGCGCTCCGGGCGCGGTCCCACCACCGACATGTCCCCCTTGAGCACGTTCCAGAACTGGGGGATCTCGTCCAGCCGGAAGGCGCGGAGGAACCGCCCGACGCGCGTCGCGCGCCCGTCCTCCCGAAGCGCCCAGACGGGTCCGGTCCTTTCCTCGGCATCCTGGTGCATCGTCCGGAACTTGTACATGAGGAACGGACGCCCCCCGAGGTCGGCGGTGCGCCGGTGGTCGAAGTCCGCGCCTCCGCTCGAGGCAGGTCTGCGTCGATCGATCCCCACCCGGAGCTGCCGGTAGAGGACCGGTCCGGGGCCGTCGAGCTTGATCGCCAGGGCGATCAGGAGGCCGAGCGGCAGTAAGGCGACGAGGGCGACGACCGCCACGCAGAAATTCAGGAGCCGGATCGCCGGGGAGCCGTCGGCCCTCCAGACCTCCAGCTCCTCGGGTAGGCCCCAGCTCGGCGATGCGAACGGCCCGGCCTCGGAGGGAGAGGGAGGCGACGTCGGCGACGCGCCCGGGCGCCTTCGGGCTCTCTCGGTCGCCATCTTAGAAGATCCGGATCGCGAGAAAAGCGATGGACGACACGGCGCTGATGACGCCGAGCGTGATCCGCCACGGAGAGCCGCCGGCTTGCGGCACGAACAGCTCATCCCCCGACCTCACCCCGAGCTGGTCCAGCGACAGGTTCTGAAAGGCGATCCGGGGAAACCCCTCCGCGATCCGCTCGCCATCCCGGCGGATCCGGACCTTGTCCAGCTTGGCCTTCTCGGCCGGGCCGCCGGCGGTCATGACGGCCTCCGACACGAGAGCCGATCCCTGGACGTGGTAGAAGCCGGGCCTTCCGACCGCCCCCAGGATCGCGACGCGCTTCATGACGTCGGCCCGGACGTAGGGCTCCTGGAGGTAGCGGGAAAGCTCCCGGGCGATCGTCTCCTCCACCTCCGCGTAGAGCACGCCACCCAGGGAGACCTCCTGGTTCAGGTTCGAAAGCTCCAGGGTCCGCCTCGGGGACACGGTGAAGGAGTCCGTCCACTGCTCCTGCCCCCGAACCTGGAGGACCACGATGTCGCCCGGGAACACGTCGCCCTGCTGCAGGCGGTATCGGATCGCCTGGATCCGGTCGGCGACCGTCCGACGGCGGTCGTCGGACTCCGTCGTGGCGGCCACGCTCTGCAGGGAGTCGGC
>CAYMQZ010000256.1:0-3899 GCA_964392705.1 uncultured Gemmatimonadota bacterium | reverse complement strand
GAGAGCACTACTTCGACTGGCATCACACGAACGCCGACACGATCGACAAGGTCGATCCCGAGCACTTCCGGCGCGCGGTGGCGATGCTGGCGGTGATGGGCTACACGCTCGCGGACATGCCGGGGAGGCTGGGTGGGGCGCCTTGAACGCGGGGGCAGGGCCGCGACTGCCCGCCGGCGCGCCGCCCGGCCTCCGGAGTCCCTGTCGGCCTCCGGAGCGCCGTGGCCGGCGGCGCGCGGTGCGCGGCCGGAGCTACTCCGGCTTCTTCAGCTCGTAGCCGCCCCAGTAGCCCCAGGTGCCGTAGGAGACCTCCTGCGGCGGGCGGACGCCGGACTGCTTGAGCGCCTGCGCGATCTGGCCGCGATGGTGCGCTTCGTGCGCGATCAGGTAGGCGACCCACACGGCGGGAGGGCGCTTCCATCCCTCGAGCCGCCGTCCCCCCTCGACCGCCGCGCGCACGGCCTGCGCCACGGCCTCGCCCGAGCGCGCCAGGGCCTCGCGCAGCCGCTCTACGGAAGGCGACTCGGAGCCCTCGAACCGGGGAAGCTCGCCTCCCGCCGGATGGTTCCGCTCCAGCTTGGCGCATCGCACCTCGTGCATGTGCGCGAAGATCCGCGCCACGTTCCGGCCCCGCGACGGCTTGCCCGTCTTGAGCAGCGACACGGCTTCCAGCCCCTCGGGCGGGATCCAGTCGAGGATGAACCGGTTGATCTCGTCGTGGATGCTCCACGCCTCCAGAAGATCGTCCAGCGGATCCGCCACGTATCCTCCTTCCGAATCGGATGCGGGTGGGGAGCAAAAGATTCATACTTTCCGCAGACTGTGGCCACCCCGCTCGGCGTCGTCCACGCTGGCTCCCCCACGCCGTCGCCACGGGATCCCCCGCTGCCGAGGCCTCGAAGTCCGCGCCCCGCGGAGGCGACAGGCGGGCGTCGCCCGCTCGCCTCGTCCCCGGGGAACGGGAATGGAACGCGACCTGCAGATCGACCGTGTTCCGGACTCAGGACGGCTACCGGCGTCCCGCCGTGGATGTCGCCGGGACGGCTGAGGCGAGAGGGAGGGTGGAGGATGGGCGAACCGGATTTCGGACCGGCGAGGCTGGGCCTCGCGGCGACCATACTGGGGATTCTGGCGGCCTGTGGAGGAGATCCGGTCGCACCCGCCGGCGACGAGCTCGGCGAGGCCGAGGCGGCCGCGATCGTCGAGTTCATGAGCGGCGCCGCGTTCGACGGGTGGAGCTTCGACGAAGGCGAAGGGGCCGCGGCCAGCGTCGCGCCCGTGCCCGGGGCATCCGCCTCGAGCGAGCCGATCCAGTTCGACGTCTCGATCGACGCGTCGAGCCAGTGTCCGCAGGGAGGAAGCGTCTCCGTGGCGGGGCTCTTCGCCGGCACGATCGACAGCGAGACGGAGACGGGCACGGTCGCGCTGGGCATCGTGGTGTCGGCCGACGCCTGCAGCTTCCCGGCGGAGGGAACGGTCTTCACGGTCGACACCAGCCCCGACCTCGAGCTGGATGGCGACTTCGCCTGGGAAGCGGGCCAGCCGGTGGGCGAGCAGATCTTCAGCTACGCGGGAACCGTGCTGTGGAGCGCCGAGGACGGCCGCTCCGGGAGCTGCTCGATCGACCTCCAGGTGACGCGCGCCGAGGACGGGACGCTGTTGGAGAGCGGCACGGCCTGCGGAGTCTCGGTCGGCGAGCTTTGAGCCCGCGGCCCTGAGCGTGGCGGCACCTCTCGCGGAATCCCGTCGATACGCACGGCGCGTGGAGGAGCCGAAGGCCAGGACCGTCAAGGCCGGTCGAGACCCAGGACTTCGGCCGCGCGCCCCACGCCGGGATCCAGCTCGTACGCCTGCCGGTAAGCGGCCAGGCCCTCTTCCCGTCGGCCGGCGGAGAGCAGCGCCTCGCCGAGGCTGTCCCAGCCGTTCGCGTAGTCGGGGTGGACGCGGACGTTGAGCCGGAACACGGCCAGAGCCTCCGGCGTCCGCCCCTGGCGTAGCAGCCGGTAGCCAAGGCGGTTCAACTCGGTCGTGGCGGCCGCGTAGCGGTTCACGGGATCGGCGCTCCAATCCCTCACCGCCGCCGCCGCGGCGGCGGTGTCCTGCAAGGTGAGCGCATCCAGCGCGAGATCCTCCAGGCTCGGCCGCTCGTCCCAGGCTAGGATCGCCTCGACCGCGGGGTCGCGGTCGGCCACGTAGTCCTCGAAGCGGAGCTCGAAGGCCAGCCTGGGCGGCAGGTAGGGTCGCCGGTCGTAGGGCCCGCCCGGCTGCCACCAGGTGGGGGCGGCCGAGACGAGCAGGCCGCTGCGGGCCAGGCGGAAGAAGGAATGGTCCCCATAGAACCGCGGGGAGGATCCCGTCGGTTCCCCCACGAAGATGGCCTCCGTCCACTGGTCCAGGGTGTGGGCGAGCGCCTGTGCGGCCGAGAACGTCCTGCGCCCGATGATCACGAAGAGGCCGCCGGGGCGGTCCAGCTCCCGGCGCGAGAGGATGCGCTTCACGACGCCGATGTTGAGGAACCCCTCGCCCCCCGAGTTGTCGCGGATGTCCAGGATCAGTCGGTCGACCGGGTGTCGATCGATGAGCGACAGGGCTTCGTCGAAGAAGGCGTGCACCCCGGGCCCGTGCGGAGCGTCGTTCACCTGGTCGTACTGGATGTACAGGGTCCGGTGCTCGGCCAGGTAGTCGCTCCAGTAAGCCCGTCCCGGGTTCCTCCAGCGCAGCGCCGGCGGATCGGCGGAGGCATCGCGGGCGTCGATCCAATCCTCGTCCGCCCGCTCGTGCGAGCCGTGGTCGATCCGGAACGGTCCCGGGCGGGCCCGGACGGCCAGGCTCCATCGCCGACCCTCCCGCTCCAGACGCAGATCGGCGGCCATCGGATCGTCCGACAACCCGACTGCGTGGAGAATCTCGGTCAGCGCCAGGTAGAGAGGCGCCATCCTCCGGATCCAGATGTCGTTGTCTCGAGCGACCAGGGACGCGATGCGCTCGACGGCCGCGGGCGTCGGGATGCCCCCGAATGCGAGGACCCTGGCGCCCACGGCTTCACCCAGCGGCGGCTCGGCCGCCTCCACGAACAGTCCCTCCTCGTAGAGCCCCAGCCTCAGCGGGAGGGCGTGGAAGCCAGCCGCCGTATCGAACAGGATCGGCACGCTCGTGTGGCCATCCCCGATAGCGGCCACGATCCGCATCATCTCGACGATGATCTCGTGGCGGGCCAGGCCGGGGATGCGCTCTCGGAGCGCCTCCACGCTCGCACGGTAGGCCTCCGGCGTTACGCTGTGGAAGGCGTTCGCGTGTCGTTCGACGATCTCGTTGGCCAGCTGGTCCAGGTCCGCTCGCCAGCGGGCGGCCTCCTCGGTGGAGACCGGCACCGTCGTGGCCGCCTCCGCCGAGGCCGGGCCGGGCGGAGCGCCGATTCCCTGCGCCGCGGCCGCCGCGGCGCTCGGTGACCCGCCGTTCACGAGAAGGAGCCCCGCGAGGAGCCCGGCGGCCCGTAGCGTTCGGGATGTCGCGATTGGAGTCCTCCGTCATGCGAGTGCGGAGCTAAGATGGGGCCCGCCGGCCGAGGGTTGGAGCGCCCGGGCAACGAGCCCACCGGCGCAAAAAAGGTTCGACTCCGTCACTTATTTTCCACCGATCGCGGGCGGCCGCTGCAGGTCGGCGCCGCGCGCTCCCCCGGCGCCGGCCCCGCGAGCCGCGCACTACCGGTGCCTTCCCGCGCGCCCTCGTTTCGGAGGTACGCGACCTGCGGTCCCGTACCCCACTCGCGTTTCGCACGAGCTGGTCGCGGAGGCCGCGGAGCCGAGGGAGGCCCCATGTCACGGTGTCTACGCTTCGCCCTGTCGATCTCGCTGTTCTCCGGCCCCCTGGCCGCCCAGGCGCCGGAGGCCACCGATCCA
>CAYMQZ010000255.1:0-3908 GCA_964392705.1 uncultured Gemmatimonadota bacterium | reverse complement strand
GTTCCGCTCCACCCAGTCGTCCGGGCAGCCGCGGCCGTACTTCTCGAGCAGCTCCGGATCGCGGGACCACTTCCGGTAGAAGAACACGCCGGCGAGCACGATCGCCCAGAACCCCTCCACCTCGGGCGAGTGCGGATCGCCCTCGCGGTCCGCGTAGGCGTGGTGCTTCCGGTGCACGGCCACCCACTCCTTCGTGATCGCCGACGTTGTCAGCCACAGCCAGAAGCGCATGAAGTGCTCGGCGGCGGGATGGAAGTTCACGCCGCCGTGCGTGGCGGAGCGGTGCAGGTACATCGTCGTGCACATGTTGGTGATGTGGCCCAGGACGAGGACCCAGAGCACGGGGACCCACCACGGGTGGGCGAGGGCGGCATATTCGAGCACGTCGTTCCCTTTCTCTTTCGCGTCGTCGTCGGACCCCGCCGGTGTGCCGCTCCGGCGGAGCACCAAGGTAGCCAAACGGCGCCGCGACAAAAACCTCCCCACCGCGGTTCGTGCCGGCACCGGCCCATCCCGGTTTCCACGGCGCGGCCCGCCAGGGCTCGCCTGATCCTGGGCGCCATGCTGCTTACCCCGTGGGCCGCCATGGGGTGCGCGGGCCGAGGATTGCCTGCATCTGAACTACGCCTTTCTCGACCTCATCCGGGCCCTCCGCTGGATCCGGAGGGCGCCGCGGACGCCGTCCATCCGAGCTCCGCGGCCACCTCGTTGAGCCGCTCGTCGTCCAGCAGGTAGCGGATCTCGACGGCTCGAGGATCGGAGCGGCTCGTCCGTCCCAGACGGGCCCAGACGCGCGGTGGGCAGAAGATTCGCGTCTTCCCCGAGGCCTCGCGGATCAGCGCATCGGCCTCCTCCGTGACCCGCGGCTCGATCTCGACCTCGGCCTCGGACACGAGGGACAGCAGATCGGCGATCACGGCGCGGGCGGTCGGCTCGTCGCGCTCGCAGACCAGGGCGCGCACGGCCGGATCTCGAATGACCGGGGCCAGGCCCGAGTCCACCCGCAGATCCACGAAGTGGAGGCCTCCGAAACTCCGTGGCCAGCGACGCCTGAGCTCGTTGAAGTGGAAGTAGGTCGCGATCGCCGGGCCCGGCGGGGGTCCATCCGTCTCCTCGAGGACCCAGGGGCGGGCTTCGACCCGCCATCGCCCCATGATCTCCCTGGCGTGCGCCTCGCACTGCCAGCGACTGCACTCCACCACCCATACGGCGGGCACGCCGCGTTCCGTCGGACTCGCCCCGACTTCCCGGATCAACTCGGCCAGCTCGACCGGTCCGAGCCCGAACTCGCGTCGCCCCCGGCCCACGATCTCCTCGGCGAAGGATTCCAGCGCGTCCGGCACGGGCACGGGAGGGTCGGCGACGGCGTCTGCCGGCAGGTCGGGCCTCACGCGCGTTCCCCCCGGCCCCCGGCGCATCTCGACGAGCCCGTCCCGGGCCAGCGAAGCGTAGGCGTGGCGCACGGTGTGGAGGTTCACGCCCCACGTCTCGGCGGCCTCGCGTAGCGGCTCGAGGCTGTCGCCGGGCGCCAGCCCACCGGCCTCGATCCGGGCCCGGATCGCGCCCGCGATCTGGTGATAGAGGGGCGTGTCGCTGTCGGGGTCGACGCCGATCCGGCGGGCTTCTCGCTCCATGGTATGTACTATAACAATTGTCCGGCCGCGGCGGAAGGGAATGCGCCGCTCGGCCGCTCGAAGCGGAAGCGTAGCGTGTTTCGGGCCGACCTGCCCGGATACGGCTTCCCATCCACCGCCCAGATTGTTATATAACAATGATGGCGGCACGACCCGACCGACCCGGCCCTACTCTCTCCGCGCATGCGGACCGTCCGCGACCCGTCCAAGGAATTCGAGGGATGAAAGCACGACGACGCTCCCGCCCCGCGCTCCGCCTCTTCGCGACCGCCCTGCTCTTCGCGACCGCCACGCCCCCCCTCCCGGCCGCCGCCCAGGACCGCCCCGACCTCCAGGCGGCCTTCAACCATTTCCAGCGGCACGAGCTGGAAGCGGCGACGGCCGCATTCGAAGCGGTCGCCCGGAGCCCGGGCACGGCAGTGCCCCGGGAGGAGCGGGTGACCGCTCACGTGCTGCTGGGCCTGTTGGCGTGGCGGTACCGGCTGGACTGGGAGAGGGCCGAGCGCGAGCTGGAGGCGGCCCTGGCCCTGGCCGAGGACTCGGCCGGCGTGCTCGCGGACATCAGCCGAATGGAGAGGGAGCGAGGACGACACCGGGAGGCGATGGAGGCGGCGCGGGCTGCGCTCCGCACCGCCGAATCGGCCGCCCAGGAGGTGGAAGCCGCCCGGATGCTGGGACAAGCGGCCCTCGGGGCCTTGGCGGCGGAGGAGGCTCCCCCGACCGACCGGCGCCGTGAGCCGGACCGGCGCCGTGAGCCGGACGCACGCGCCCTCGCGTGGCTTCGGGAGGCGCACGATGCCCTCGTCCGTCTCCTCCCCGAGAACACCGGGCTTCCGGACCTCTCCCGGACCGCCCTGCGCGTGGCTCTGCTGGCGGGCGACGGGCCCGCCGCGCTCGAGGCCTGGCAATCGTACTACGTGACGCTGGTGGCGGGGGAGGACGCGGGTCTGCTCGAGCCCTCCCGGCAGATTCTCGAGAAACGTCTTCCGGCATGGGGAAGCGCTTCGGCCGACGAGGCTGGAGCCGAAGCGCTGATTCGGGGCCTCGCCGGCTCCGCGCTGTTCGAGGAGGCGGCGATCGTCGCCCGGCGGTCCGGCCTCGATGACCGGCGGGCCGGGCCGATCGGCGCCGAGCTCCCCGACATCCTGGCCTACGCCCACTTCGTGGACGACGTGCGGCAGATGAGCGATGACCATTACCGGCGGACCGCCCTCGGGGAAGGGAACCCGGACCGCTACAGGGACCGGCTCCTCGAACGGTCGGAGCGGCTGTGGAGCGAGCTCCAGCGGGGGCGCGAGGCCCCACCTGGCTTCGACCCGGAGATGCTGAAGGAGGAGCTCGCGCGACGCTTCCGCGCGGAGATCCGGTTGGGGACCACGGCCGGCTACTTCGACCTGCATTACGGCCATCGCGTCGTGGACGACTCCATCACGGTCGAGCAGTACGGGCACCGGGCGCCCCTGCGGTTCGTGTCCCTGGACGGCATCGTCTCGAACGGCTTCCAATCCTGGGCCTGGGACTACCGGGCCCAGCACGGCGGCATGGCGACCGACGAGATCATCTTCCAGGTGCGACCCGCCTCGGCCGACGATCCGCTCGAAGCCTGGCGGGCGCTCGCGGATTCGGCGACGCGGGCGGAGCGGCTGGAGCGTGAGCGGCGGGAGACGGAGCGGGACCTGGAGCGGGCTCGCGAAGACTCGATCGCCTACCTCCCCGGACTCGAGATGCGGCTGGTGAGACAGGGTCTCGAGGATCTGAAGTCCGACCTGGAGGCTCGAGGGCTGGCGGGAGAGTCCCTGGAGGCCCGCTTCCTGGCCGCCTACCGGGAAGCCAGGTTCGCGAGCACGATCGTGGCGCACGAGGGTCGCCACGCGATCGACCGCCGCCTGGAGCTCGACGAGCCGCCCCTGGCCGACCGGGAACACCGGGCCAAGCTGTCGGAGGTCGCCTTCGCGCCGCGGCCGCGCCTGGCGCTGGGCGGCATCCTCGACCGCAACATCGGCGACCCGACGCCTCACGGGCAGGCCAACGCGCGGATCATGCGGGGGCTGCTAGCGTGGATGGAGGAGCACGCGGCCGAGATCCGGGGCCTCGAGGCGGACCGGCCCCTGCTCCCTCAGCTCGACCTCCTCACGGACGCGCAGCTCCGGGCCGCCTTCCGATCCATGGATCCGCTCGCCGGAACGCCCGGGGGTTGAAGGCGACGGGGCGGCGCCGAGGCCCGGCCCGCTCCAACCCTTCGCGAACGGCTTCCGTCCCGTGAACGGCGCGCCG
>CAYMQZ010000254.1:0-3918 GCA_964392705.1 uncultured Gemmatimonadota bacterium | reverse complement strand
GCGCGGGCGACGTGAGCCGGTCGTTCGCGTTGGCCAGCGCGGCCACCGCGTCGCCCCCGATGTTCACCAGCGTCTCGTTCGTCCGCCGGAAGAACGCCTGGTCCGGCACCCCGTCCCCGTCGGTATCCACGAGCTGAGGCGGCTGGTTCGGATCGGGCACGGCGATCTCCTGGTTCAGCCCCTGCTCGACGAAGCCGTTGTCACGCTCCTTCAGGTCGTAGACGATCCCCAGCTCGTTCACGTCGCTCCGGTCGACGAAGACGATCTTCGCCTCGATCGAGACCTGGGGCGTCCGACGGTCCAGCGCGCCGATCAGGCTGTCCATGCGCGCCACCACCGAGGGAGCATCGGTCACGATCACCGAATTGGACCCCGAGTAGGCGACGACCTGCCCGCGGTCCCGCGTGGCGAGCTGCTGCAGCGTGCGGGCCACCGAGTCCGCGCTCGCGTAGTTGATCCGCAGCACCCGCGTCTCGGTGACCAGCGTGTCGCGCGCCCGCAGGTTCGACAGCCGGTCGACGATGATGATCCCGCTGTCGGTGGTCTGCCATCCGAGCCCCTGCGCCGAGAGGATGGCGCTCAGCGCCACGTCCCACGGCTGCTCGCGGATGTCGACGCCGCGCACGACCTCGGTCGCCGCCTCGCCGTTCGGGACGATGGACACGCCGGCGAACTCCGAGAAGCCCGCCAGGACGTCCAGCATCGTGGCGCTGTCGTACGTGACCGAGATCCGCGGCTGCTGGCTCTCCTGGACGGCGAGGCCCCGCGCCCGCGGACCGCCGACGCTCCGGCGCTCCGGGCCCACGACCTCGGGAACCCGCGCGTCAGCGGGCGCGCCGACGGGCGCCGTGGACCAGGCCTCGAAATCGCCGCCCGGGTTCCGGAAGCGGACCCGGACGAAGCCGGACTCCCGCTCCACGTCGTAGTCGGCCGCCGACGTCAGGTCGAACACGAGCCGGACCACGCCGTCCCGGAAGACGCTCGACCGGATCCGCACGATCCCGCCGCGCCCGATCCCCTCGTACAGGTCGCGAGGCAGCGCGTCCGTGGCGCCCTCGACGTCCAGTATGAGTCGGGGCGGGCTGGCCAACAGGAAGTCGGTCACGCCCACCTCGCCGGACGTGAACACCGTGATCTCGGTGTCCGAGCCCGCAGGAGCTATCCTCACCTCGTCCACCGCGCCCGAAGGGGCGATCCCCACCCACGTCGCGAAGACGAGGGGCAGGAGCATTTTCGCGGTCATCCCTCTGGCTCCTTGTCTTGCTTGACTCGCAGGACCTCGCGTCGACTGATCCCGTAGCTCGTGATCAGGAAGACTACCTCCCTGGGTCGGATCTCCAGCACCCGCGCATCGCCCAGCCCGTCACCCTCACGCACGCGGTAGCGCCGCCGCGTCTTCTGGTCCGTGAGCGTGGCCACGCTGGCCACGGCGGGGTTGTACAGCACGCCCGTGAGCCGCAGGTCGTCGAAGTTGGGCCCGATCCGCTCGCCCGTGTTGAGCGCGCGGAACGGGTCCCGACGATTCGCCGCCGGGTAGTCGAACACCTCGCGCTCGAATATCCGGATCTCGCCCTCGAGCTCCTGCCCGTTGTCGGCCTGCGCGTGCAGCGGCGCGGCCGTGGCGAGCAGAACCCCCAGGAGCAAGCAGAGACGGTCAGTTCTCATCGGAGCCTCCCCGGGCCGCCCGAGCCTCGGGCGGAGGCAGGATGTAGGTGTGGAGCCCGAAGCGGGCCGACACCAACTGGCGACCCGACTCCGTCTCCTCCGTCGGCTGGATCTCCTCGATCTCGGGCCGGACGATCCGCGGCAGCGACGCCACTCGCGCCAGGAACTGCCCGATGTCGTGGTACTGTCCCTCGACTTCCATGTCCCAGTTCTGGTTCATGAAGTAACCGGCGGTGTCGGGGAGGGCCTCGGCCGGCGTCACGTTGATCAGGTCCAGGCCCAGCGCCTGGCTCTGGGAAGCGATCTCCTCGTAGATCGCGGGGACCTCGCTCCGCTCCGGCACCAGCCGCTGCAGCCGGGCGAACTGACGCTCGCCCAGCTCGAGCTCTCGGCGCACCGCGTCCAGATTCTCCATCCGGGTCTCGGCCAACTCGTTCTGTCGCTCGATCGTCTCCACCCTCTGCTCCAGCTCGTCCAGCTCCGTGGCGCGAGGCTGGTGGAGGTACAGCCAGTACAGGGCGCCGAGCGCCACGAGCAAGATCACCCCGATCATCCGGTACTGGTCGCGTGGATCCTGCGGTAGCAGCGCCATCGTCACTCCTCCGAGGGGACCAACGGCTGCGTCCGCTCGGCGCCCTCGGGGGGCGGAGCGTACGTCGCCACCAGCGTGAACGCCTGGACGGCGAGCCCGTCCTCGATCTCCTGCTGCTGGCTTCCCACGATCCGGACGTCGTCGATGTAGGAGGACGCCTGGAGGTTCCGGACGAACTCGGTGATGGTCAGCGGGTTCGCCGCCATCCCCTGGATCTGCACCGCCACGTTCGGCGTCGAGGCCGTCTGCTGGAGGTTCGTGAGCCAGGCGAACTGCGGCAGCGCGCGGCTGATCTCGTCCATCAGGTGCGGCCAGATGAAGCGGTTGCGATCCAGCCGCTCGATCAGCGCGATCCGCTGACGGATCATCTCCCGACGTTCGGTCAGGCTGTCGCTGACCGCCCGCAGCTCCGCCAGCCGGGCGGAGTCGGCGGTGGCCTCGGCGAGCCGATCCTCCAGGCCGCTCGCCTCGGCGCGCTGCGCCAGCCACAGGCCGAGGACGCCCAGCGTGACCACCACCGCGGCCGCGACGAGGGCCGTGGTCCAGGGGTCCCGCCCGAGCGAGACCCCGCGGAACCTTCCCCCGATCGACGGACGCCGCGGCGCCTTCCGCTTCCTGGCAGGCCCGCGTTGCGATTCCGGAAGTAGATTGACTTCGATCATCGGCTCACCGGCCCTGTCCGAATCACCGCTTCCCCGTGCGCTCTCGAGCCCATCACGCCGGACTCCTCAGCGCCAGTCCCACGGAAAGCATCAGCATGGGAGCCATCTCCTGGAGTTCCATGTAGTCGAGCGTGTCCGGCTTCACCTGGACGCGCTCCACCGCGCTCGCCACGTGCGTCTCGACCTGCAGTCGGTCGGCCAACACCTCGGCCAGCCCCGGGACGCCCACGCCACCGCCGCACAGGTACAGCCGGCCGACCGTGGCGCCCATCTCGCGCGTCTCCAGGAAGGCCGTCGCCCGCTCCACCCCCCGGGCGATCTCCTGGGCCCGATCGATGAGGAAGTCGCGGAGTCCCGCATCGGCGGACCCGCCCCTCAGGGCGGCCGCGGCCTCCTCGGCCGTCAGGCCGCGCTCGCGCTGCAGGTCCAGCGTGAGCGCGCGGGTGCCGAACGTGAGGTCTCGCGTGAGCACGGGCACGCCGTCGTCGAGGATGTTCACCGTCGTCGTGTCGTGGCCGATGTTCACGAGGGCCGTGATGCCCTGCATGGCCGCCGGATAGTTGACCTCCAGGGCGTTGTGCAGGGCGAACGCCTCGACGTCCACGGCCCTGGGCGCGAGACCCGCCTGCTGGAGCAGCGCGATCCGGGTGTCGATGAGCTCCCGTTTCGCGGCCACGAGCAGCACCGTCATCTGCAGGCCCTCGCCCTCCGGGTCGGTGATCTCGAAGTCGAGCTGCACGTTGTCGATGTCGAAAGGGACGTGCTGCTCCGCTTCCCAGGGGATCACCTCCCGGGCCTCCTCCTCCTCCATCCGGTCCATCTTGATGGGCTTGATGATGACGTCGCGGCCGCCCACCGCCGTGACCACGTCGCGCTCCTCGATCCCCTCGCGGTCGAAGGTGGCCGCGATCGTGTCGGACACGAGGCCCGGGTCCACGATGTCGCCCTCGACGATCGCGTCGCCCTCGACGGGGCTGACGGCGACCCGCTCCAACTGGG
>CAYMQZ010000253.1:2111-3924 GCA_964392705.1 uncultured Gemmatimonadota bacterium | reverse complement strand
AGCGCGAGCCCGCCCAGCGACATGATGTTCAGGCTCACGTCGAACAGGTAGCAGAAGGCGAAGGCCCCCATGACCGAGATCGGGATCGCCAGCCCGACGGCGACCGGGTAGCGGGGATCGCGCAGGAAGAGGAAGAGGACGAGGAAGGCGAGCGCGCCTCCAAGGATCAGGGCCTGCGCGACGTTGGAGATCGCGTCGCGGATGAAGGTCGCCTGGCTGGAGGCGACCTGGATCGTCACCTCCGGGAACTCCTCCCGGAGCTGGGCGACGACTTCGTCCACCCGGTTCGCCACCCGCACCGTGTTGGACCCGGCCTCCTTGTGCACCTGCAGCCCCACGGCCGGCGCCCCGTTGTAGCGCGCCACCGTCTCCCGCTCCGCGATCGTGTCGTGCACCGACGCCACGTCCCGCAGGAGCACCGAACTCCCCCCCTCGGGGCGCGCCACGACCACGTCGCCGATCTGGTCGACCGAGCCGAACTGCCCGAGGGTCCGCAGGCTGTAGTAGAAGCGTCCCCGCCGGATCATCCCGCCGCCGGCGTTCCAGTTGGCGCGGTCCAGCGCCGCGCGGATCTCCTCGAGCGTCAGCTCGTGCACGGTCAGGCGGCCCGGATCCACCTCCACGCGGATCTCGCGCTCCGGCCCGCCGGTGACGGCGGCCAGGGCCACCCCGTCCAGCTGCTCGAGCCGCCGCTTGAACACCGCTTCCGAGAGGTCGCGGAGCGACTGCAGGTCGGAGCCCCCCACCGCCAGCACAAGGATCGCGTCGCTGGTCGGATCCGAGCGGAGGATGACCGGCCGGTCGGCCCCCTCGGGCAGGGACTCCCGCAGGTTGTCCAGCCGCTCCCGCACGTGGAGCGTGGCGAACTCCATGTCCGTGCCCCAATCGAAGCGCAGCCGCACCAGCGACTGGCCCTCGCGGGAGCTCGAGGTGACGCCCCGCACGCCCGGGACCTGGCTCAGCTCGCCCTCGACCCGCTCGGTCACGAACCGCTCGACCTCGGCCGGCCCGGCGTCCCGGTAGGTCGTCCAGACCGAGAGGGTCGGAAAGGCGACGTCGGGGAGCAGGTCGATCGGCAGCCGCAGGAAGGAGACCAACCCCAGGACCCCGACGGCCACGTACAGCATGGCCGTCGCCACGGGTCGCCGGAGCGAGAGGTCGGGAAGCGCCACGCGTCAGCCCTTTCGCGGCCGTCGGGCGGGCGGGCGGGCGGCGCGTGGGAGGCGAGCCCCGGCGCACACGGGGTGCCCCGGCCGGCTCACGGGGCGCTTGAGCCGGCGCCCGCCGGCTCTCCGACCCGCTCCTCCAGCCTCGCCCACGCCTTCAGGTACTCGTAGCGCTCCTGGATCACGGCCAGCTCGGCGTCCGTCAGGTCGCGGATGGCGTTCTGGAGGTCGAAATACGTGATCGTGCCCAGCCGATACTGCTCGCGGGCCAGCTCGAGCCGCTGGGCCGCCAGGTCGAGCTTCCGCTCCTGGATCCCGAGCCGCTCGGCCCGCCGCCCGATCTCCTCGCTGGCGTTCCGCACCGCGGTGCGCAGGTCGAGCCGCTGCCTCAGCAGCTCCGCCTCGGCGCGCCGCTTCGAGGCGGCGGCCTCGGCCACGGCCCGCTCCCGGCCGAAGCCGTCGAACAGGTTCCAGGACACGCTGACCACGAAGCTCCGCGCCCGGTTGTCGAGGTCGAAGTTGAAGAAATCGCCCTCCGGTCCGAGGGTCTCCGAGCGGCTGAGGCCGTAGCTGAGCGAGATGTCGGGCAGGTAGCCGGTCCGGGCCCCCCACACCCCCGCCGCCGCCGCGGCCGCCTCGGCGGCCGC
>CAYMQZ010000253.1:0-2011 GCA_964392705.1 uncultured Gemmatimonadota bacterium | reverse complement strand
CGCTGGCTCGCCCCCTGGGTCGTGCCCTCGATCGGCTCCTCCAGCCGGCCGGCCGAGCCCTCGGGCTCGGGGAAGGTGACGCTCCGGAACGAGCTCCGGCTGAGCGAGAGCCCGGCCGAGGCGTTGGGCAGGAAGGCCCCCCAGTCGGCCCGGCGCGCCGCGTGGGCCGAGGCCTGCGCGGCGACCGCCTGCCGCACGTCGGGGCTCCGGTCGAGGGCGACCTGGATCGCCTCGGCCAGCGTGAGCGTGCCGTCCTGGAAGGCGACCGGCGACTCCGGGCCAGGCGGCTCCTGCGCGATCGCGCCCGCGCCGGGGGTCACGAGCGGGCCGACCGCGAGGGACCCGACCACGAGCAGGCCGGCCACCGGCGGACCGGCCCGCCGCCCCGACCCGCTACTCGGCGCCATTCCCCAGCGCCTCCGCGTTCTCGATCCGGACCCGCGCGTCGTGGGTCAGCGTGGCGTGGCCGCCCACCAGCACCAGCGTGCCGGGCTCGGGCACCTCCGTCTCCTCGCCGGCCACGATCTCCACGTACCGGTCGTTCTCGAGCCCCGTCGTCACGTAGGTCCACTTCGCCAGCCCGGTGAACCCTCCCGGCTCGGCGGGCTCGAAGACGAACAGCACCTGCCGGCGGTCGCGCTCCACGATCGCCGGCTTCGGGACGAAGGTCCGGCCCGCCAGCAGCCGTCCGGCGATCTCCACGTCGGCGTACATGCCCGGCCGGATGCGCGCCCCCGGGTTCCCCAGCCGGACCGTGACCCTCGCCGTGCGGGTCTCGCGGCTCACCAGCGGGTTCACCGTGACGACCCGGCCGCTGAACGTCTCGCCCGGGAGCGCCGGGAAGGCGGCTCGTGCCTCCCGCCCCTCCTCGACGAAGGGGAGCGACGTCTCCTGCACGTCCACATCCACGTCCACCCGCGAGAGGTCGACCACCGTGGCCACCGAGTCGCCGGCCCGCACCCGGCTTCCCTCCACCACGGCCAGGTTCGCCACCAGCCCGCCGAAGGGCGCGCGGATCTCGGTCTTCGAGAGCTCGTACTCGGCCCGCTCGAGCGCCGCCTCCGCCGCGGCCAGGCCGCTCCGGATGCGGGCCAGGCGCTCGCGCTCGCGCCGCAGCTCCTCGCTCTCCATTCGCTCGTCCCCCAGGGTCAGCTCCTGGAACTTGGCCTGGGCCTCTTCGAGCCCGGCCTCGGCCTCCCTCACCTGGATGCGGTACTCGGCGGGGTCGATCCGCGCCAGCAGCGCTCCCGCGCCCACGGCCCGGCCCTCGCGGACCGGCACCTCGAGGACCGGGCCCGCCACGTCGGCCTGCAGCGGCGCCGACCGCAGCGCGGCCGCCTGGCCGGCCGCCTCGACCCAGAGGACGAACGTGTCCCGGCGCACCCGGGCCCCCTCCACCGGCACCGCGATCTCGGTGGCGAAGGCCGACTGCGCCGCCGTCGACTGCACGGCCGCCCGCACCGAGTCCTCGGCGGCCGTGCCCGAAGCCGCGTCCTCCTCCTCGCCCGCGCTCCGCAGCCGGAGGAAGATCCCGCCCAGCAGCGTCACCGCCAGAAGCACGACCCCGAGGGTGACCCAGTGCCGCGTCTTCATGCCGACCGCCCGTCCGGTCGCGTCGCCGTTCGGGTCGCCCGTCGGCTCATCCGCTCGTCTCCTCGATCCGGTAGATGACCACGTGGTCCACGTCCAGCTCGTCGGTCTCGATCGCCGCGTACGTGCGGGGGGAGAGGAAGGCGGCGGGCCACGGCGTCCCCTCGGGCAGGGTTCCGAGATACTCGCCGTCCGGGGCCAGGACATCGATGGTGGCGGGCTCTCCCCTCACCGCGCCCCGCCTCACCCAGACGCGGCCGTCCGGCGCCAGGGCCAGCGACTCCACGGCCGGCATCACCGCGGCCCAGCCGCGCTGGGTCGCCGCCTCCCGCGCGTCGCAGGTGATCTCCCGCCCCTCCACGCGGACCCTCATTCCGTCCCCGACTTCCGCGACGGCCATCTCCTCGGTCACGGGCCGGAG
>CAYMQZ010000252.1:0-3965 GCA_964392705.1 uncultured Gemmatimonadota bacterium | reverse complement strand
ACCCGAAGCGAAGCGAGGGTGTTCGCGAGCGCGACGCGTAGCGGCGCGCGAGCCGCAACCCGTCATGTTATGCGAAGGCGCGTCTCCCCACAGATCGCAAAGCTCCTCTCCAAGAACTCCTTCGTCCCCTCCGGCCCCCGAAGCTTCAGCCACACCGGCCCCGATTCTGATTCCGCGACGAGCTCCATTTGAAGAAACGGACAGCACGCTCGCTCCATGACGATCAGCTCAGCGAGGGTCTTCACCCAGCGCGCCTCCCCTGGGAACCGAAGGCCGTACCCGTCCGCCAGTTCCACTATCTCCTCAATCCCCTCGAGCAGTCGCTCCTGCAGATCCTCCTGGCGACGGCGCTGCTCCGGATCCGTGAGCGTGCACGCGATGGGTACTGACCTCATTCCCTCTATCACTGAGTCAGAAGCGCTTTCGCATAACTTGTCGATTCGTTCAGCTCTTGGCGCGAACGCTGACTACGTCCGGGCAATTGGACGCTCCTGCTGTTTCGGGCATCTTTCCTATAGTATCCAAGATGCTCCCTCGCTCCTTCCGACGGGGTCGCCTCGCAATGTACCGCCCCTACGGGCGTGGCCTGTGTGTTCACGCCGGCCTGCGGAGACAGCAGTTTTCGTGCATTCTGCCGGGCTCCGGAACCCCCTCGCTCCGCCTGATACGTGTGAGCGTTCCAACCGTCGTCATCCCCGGCAGCGAAGAGACGGCGGAAATCGGCTGATGCCCGCGGCCACGTCGAGCACAGAGGCTTCGTATCCCTTTCCCGCGGGCGGGGGAATCGGGCGAGACGGAAGCCGTGTCGATCGGAACCCCTTACCGCCCCCCCGGCTCCCACTCCGGCAGGCCCCGCCCCGGCGTCCACGGCGCCCCCGCCGCCTCCAACCGCTCCTCGAGTGCCGGGAGGTCCAGCTCGATGAGCTGCCTGAGGTCGTCGTACACCTCGCCGAAGTCCGCCGTGGCGATCTCGTACTGGCGGCGGTGGGTCTCGGTGGGGCCCGTCGTCGCCCGCCAGTGACCGAAGACGATCTGGTTCACCCGGTCGATGATCCCGGGCATGGCGGGCTCCTGGCGGCGCGGCCTCGTCGGATCGCCCTCCAGCGCCTCGCGCAGGTCCATGAGCCGGAGCTCCAGCTCGCGCGCCTCGTCGCGTAGTTCCATCGGCGCCTCGGGGGTGAGCGCCACCGCCCGCTTGATGTGCTCCAGGCGCTCGGCGGCCTCCCGGGCGGCCTCGCGGGTCCCGAGCACCGCCCGCTGGAGACGGCCGGTCTGGCGCTGGAAGGCGAGCACGGCAGTCCGGTCCTGCGGGGGGAGCGCCGGCTGGCCGAGCGGCCGGACCTCGAAGGCGACCGGCCCGGCGAGCTCCGTCGTCTCGCCCCGCTCGCGCTTGGCCAGCGTCGCGCTGTAGGTGCCGGGCACGGCGAGCGGCCCGAAGCCGTCGTCGTCGTCGTCTACATCCACGGGCTGGTAGCCGGGGTAGCGGAAGTCCCAGGTCGCCCGGTGGACGCCCCTGCGGGTCGAGCCGTTCAGGTGGCGCACCACGTTCCCGTCGGCGTCCCGCACGGTGAGGAAGACCACCGGACCCTCCTCCCGGTCCTCGGCTTCCAGCTCCTCCCAGGTCGGGTATGGGGTGTCGCCCCCCTCCTCGGCGACCTCGCGCTCCTCCCGCTGCCGCTCGGCCTCGAGGCTGCGGAGCGTCTCGTCCAGGTAGTAGGTGACCGTGGCCGCCACGGGGGGGTTGCCGGCCGCCCAGAAGCTCGCCCCCCGGCTGCCCGCGACGCGGTTCTCCTCGATGAACATGGCGGCGGTCTTCACGGGGAAGATGTGCCCGTCCGAGGCCAGGATTTCGTCCCGCGCCTCGGCCAGCCGGCGGAGGGGCATGTAGTCGTCGAGCACGTAGAAGCCGCGCCCGAAGGAGGCCGCCACCAGGTCGTTCTCCCGCCGCTGGACCTCCAGGTCGCGGACGGCGATGGTCGGCATCCCGCTCGAGAGCTCGAGCCACGTTGCGCCTCCGTCCACGGTGGCGTGCACGCCGAACTCGCTTCCCACGAAGAGCAGGTCGGGCTGCTCGTGGTCCTGCGCGATCGTGTGCAGGGGGGCGTTCTCGGGCAGGTCGCCGGCGATCGAGGTCCAGCTCCTCCCGCGATCGCCGGACTTGAGGACGTAGGGCCGGAAGTCGCCGCGCTTGAAGTTCTGGAGCACGGCGAAGACCGTCTCCGGGTCGTGGAGCGAGGCCTCGACGTCGGCCACGTAGCTCGTGTCCGGGACGCCCGGGAAGGAGCCGACCTCCCGCCAGCTTCCGCCCCCGTCCTCCGAGACCTGGATCAGCCCGTCGTCGGTCCCCACGTACAGCAGGTCCTCGGCCAGCGGCGACTCGGAGAGGGCCACGATGGTCCCGAACGGCGAGGTGGAGCGGTTCTTCCCGACCGCGTCCACGCTCCAGATCCGGCCCATCACCCGCAGCCGGTTGCGGTCGATGTTCCGGGTCAGGTCGTCCGAGACCGCGCGCCAGCTCTGTCCCCGGTCGTCGGAGCGGAAGAGGATCTGCGCCCCGAAGTAGAGCCGCTCGCTCGAGTGCGGGCTGAGCAGGAGCCCCGCGTCCCAGTTCCAGCGGAGCGGCGGGCCGTCGGCCTCCTCCTGCGGCTTGATGTCCACCCGCTCGCCGGTCTTCCGGTCGAAGCGGACCAGGTTCCCGTACTGGTACTGCGAGTAGATGATGTCCGGGTTCTCGGGGTCCACGACCGGGTCGAAGCCGTCGCCGCCCAGGGTGGGAAACCAGTCGGCGTTGCGGATGCCCTCATCCGCGATGGTGCGCGCCGGCCCGCCCAGCGTGTTGTTGTCCTGCGTGCCGCCGTAGACGTAGTAGAACGGCTCGTCGTTCGAGACGGCCACCTTGTAGAACTGGGTGACCGGGAGGTTGTCGAAGAACTCCCAGCTCTCCCCGAAGTCGAAGGTCTCGTACACCCCGCCGTCGTTCCCGGCGATCAGGTGGTCGGGGTCGTCGGGGTCGAAGACGAGCGCGTGGAAGTCGACGTGAACGCCCCGCATTGGCATCCGCTCCCACGTCTCGCCCCCGTCCTTCGAGACCTGGAGGAAGGTGTCGAGGGAATAGATCCAGTCGAAGCGGTGCGGGTCGGCGAAGATCTCGTGGTAGTACATGGGCGCGCTCGACTGGTAGCGCGAGGTGCGGCTCCAGCTCTCGCCCATGTCGTCCGAGCGGAAGGTGCCCCCGTCCTCGCCCGAGGCCTCGACGATCGCGTACAGGACATCGGGGTCGATCGGCGAGACCGCCAGCCCGATCCGGCCCTTGTCGGCGCTCGGCAGCCCCTTCTCGATCTTCTTCCAGGTCGTCCCGGCGTCGGTCGACTTCCAGATCGTCGAGCGCGGACCGCCGTCGATCATCGTCCACTGGTGGCGCCGCCGTTGCCACGAGGAGGCGTAGAGCACGTCGGGGTTCCGGGGGTCGAGGTGGACCTCGTTCACCCCCGTGTGCTCGTCGATCTCGAGGGCGCGCTCCCAGCTCTCGCCGCCGTCGGTCGTCTTGTAGAGGCCGCGGTCGCCCCCCGCGTTCCACAGGGGGCCCTGGGCCGCGACGTAGACCACGTCCGAGTCGCGGGGGTCGATCCGGATCATGCCGATGTGCTCGGACTCCTCGAGCCCCACCTTCTCGAACGAGCGCCCCCCGTCCAGGGACTTGTAGAGGCCGTCGCCGTAGCCCACCGAGCGCTGACCGTTGTTCTCGCCAGTCCCCACCCATACGACGAGCGGGTTGTTCGGGTCGACCGCCACGGTGCCGATCGAGTAGCTGCCCTCGCCGTCGAAGATCGGCTTCCAGGTCGTGCCCGCGTTCGTCGTCTTCCACACCCCGCCCGAGGCGACGGCTACGTACCACACCTCGCGGTCCGTCGGGTCCACGGCGATGTCGGCGATCCGACCCGAGGCCGCCGCGGGGCCGAGGCTCC
>CAYMQZ010000251.1:0-3976 GCA_964392705.1 uncultured Gemmatimonadota bacterium | reverse complement strand
TGACCTCAGCGGCTGAAGCGGCTGTCCCACGCATCTTGGATCTCCCTTCGTCGCTCATCGATGATCGCGTGAATCCGTCGCAACTCCCGATCGGCCAGACCGTGCGCCCGCGCGAAGGGCGGCGAGCGGAGCGGGTGGGCGCGCTCGTCCGGGAGCGGGTCGGGACCGAGCCCGGCGCCCGCCGTTCCGGGCCATGTATCCCCCGGGCTCACGAGCCGTAGAGGGCGACGTTCGGGCGGGAGCATGAGACCGCGTTGGGGATGCGCTCGGCGTGCGGGAGGCGATCCGGCGGCCCGCCGCCGAGCCGGCAGCGTCAGAAAGTGGCGCGAGCGTAGGTGTCCGGATCCGCTTTTTCCTCCTGGTCCTCGTTGTCCGGGATATCGACCGTATGCGGGTCTAGCTCGACGATCTCCCCGTTCCTAAACATCACCAGGGGGATTTCAAGGCGCCGGTGTCGCCGGACCGCTCGATACCACGCCCTCCGCATCGCTTGGTCCACGGACGACCCCTCGTCGAAGACCGCCCCGATGTCCGTCCTATCCGATCCCATCGGCCCTGTCCTGTTCGTTGCTCCGGGCTCGACGCACGGACGATTGGTAGGCCTTCCACCGTCGTGCCCGTACCACGGTGATTCTCCTTCCCCTTCCTACGGTACGCGACGATCGGGATGGAGGGAACGTTGCTGTCGTACAACTTCCAGCCGGTACTCCTGGGGCGTACAGGTCCTCAAAGTTCCGCGTAAATGAGGGGATTCACCACCAGCACCGACGTCTCGCCGGCTTCCTCCAGCGCCCGGGCCGACCAGTCGAACCACTCGGGATCCTCGGTCAGCACGTCCAGCAGGACGTCGCTGTCCACGAGGACGGCGGGCACTCAGCCCTCGCGGCGCGGCTCGCCGCGGGTGAGCGCCAGGATCTCGTCGGTGCTCATCTCCACCGTGCCGCGCCCCCGCAGGTGCTCCACGACGCCACGTCCCCGCCGCCGGGTTCCCTTCGCCTTGCGGAGGCGGACCGTGCCGTTCTCCTCTACGAACTCCACCTCCGTACCGGGGAGCAGCCCGTGGCGCTCGCGCAGCTCCTGGGGGATGGTGACCTGTCCCTTGCTCGTGACCTTCACCCGACCTCACTCGCTCGATGCCGTGCGGACGCGGAAGGTGTCGTTCCGGCCCAGCGGCCGCACGTCGTCGGCCTCGAGTGTCACGACGGCGAGGGTCGTCCCGTCGCCCGCCAGGAACTCCACCTCGTAGGCCTCGCCCGAGCCGTGCAGAAACACGACCCTCCCCACGTCGCCTCGCTCGAGGCCGTGCTCGGGGATGTCCCGGGTCAACGCGATGGTGTCCAGCTCGCGAATCATAGCGTCCTCAACGAGGGTAGGCCGTCACGAACCTCGGTAGCCGAGCCCCCGACGGCATGAACCAGATCGTTCGGAGACGCGCGTCTCTGCCGTCGGGTGTCCTCACCACGCCGTCGACGACGTATTTGCTACCGTAGCGGGTTTTGATCGTTTCCTTCAACTGGCCGTAGCTCGCGATGGCGTACAGCGCGAGCGCGAGCTCCTCGGGTCTCGACGGGCGGTATCCTCGCTTTAGAAAGAACCTGGCCTTTCCGCTTCCCTCGGGGTGCTCGGGCGCGAGTAGGTAGTGCACGATCTTCTCCGTCGGAACGATCGCCCGCTCGCCGCCCGGTAGCCTCATCCCGCAGAGTCGTCGGAGCGGTCATCCGGATCTCACCGCGACCCGTCGGTGCCGCTGCGTCCACCACGAGGTCGGGGGCGCCCCGGACACAGTCCTCGGCCACGATCCCGCGCCGGGTGCCGGAGACGAAGAGGAGGTCGGGCTGGAGGCCCGCGAGGTGATCCGTGGAAGTACCATACCGGCCTCAGGACGGCGATATGAGACGTAGGCGGCGAAGCCCTAGCGGCCCGAGCAGACGACCTCGAATCCAGCTTCCGAGACCGATCCTGGAACGACCGGCATCCAGTCTCTGTCCAGATCCGTGCTCCGGACCATGCTCTCGTTCAGGTACATGACCCCCTGCCCGTACCGAAACCTCCGACGTCGACAGTCGACCTCGACCCGGGCCTTGAGCTCATCGTAAGCTTCGTTCCAGGCATTGCGCTGAACATTCGGATAGAGGGTCTGGAGCCAGACGAAGGCCCGACGGCCGTCCCGCTCGATCGTCTCCGAATCGATGTAGAAGGATGTGCTGTCGGCATTCGTCCCGAGGTGCGTCCACCGGTCCTCGGAAGCTTCGGCGAGCCACTCGTGGAGTTCCGCCGCCGATGCTCGGGCGAGCAGCAGCGCATAGTCGCCCGTCGCACCCTCCTCGTAGGACGTGATCGCGGCCACGTATTCGCCCGTTCGGGGCAGGTCGAGCTCGAGGAAGGAGTTCGTGCCCTCGCCCGAGTCGTCGTTGTCCCGGAGCCAGACCTCGTTTTCATTCGCCAGGTAGTCGTCGAGCGAGACGACCCAGAGATAGGTGTCGAAATCGTCCGATATGGCCACGACGCTGACGCGTTCCCCCTCCAGGCCGCGGAACCTGTACAGATCCACGTACTTGCCGTCGCTCTCGAGATCCTGCTCCCGAACCAGGGTCCCTCTGGCCACCGTGTCGAGCCGAATCTCCACCGCGAGCTCGGCGATCGCTCGGTAGTCGTTGGAGACGCCCGGGTCGTCATCGCCCCGCATCGCCTCCCGCGAGCTCCGAACGGAAGAACGCGGGGGAAACTCGAATCGTCCGGGAGCGCTGCGTAGCAGCGCCGACAGGTCGCGCGCGGAGACGCCGAAGTTCAGGTTCTGTCCCTCCTCGAGGAACGACACCGTGACCCCGACGACCCGTCCCTCATCGTTCAGGATCGGCCCTCCCGATGAGCCCGTGGAGATCGGGGCCGTAATCTGCAGAAGCTCGCGGCCATGGAGAGTGCGCAGGGCCGAAACGACGCCGGTCGACACGGAACCGCCCAGGCCCATCGGAGATCCGATGACCCAGATCGGGTCGCCGGGCTTCGGCTCCCCACCAGCCAGCGGCAGGCCCGGACCGACACCCTGGATGGCGGGGAGAATCGCCAGGTCCAGCGACGTGCTGATCGCCACGGTATACGTAGCGTTTCCGAGAAACCGGCCCTGACGGTCGAGCACCTCGATCCAGCTCGCCCCACCGACCACGTGCGCGTTCGTGACGATCCGGCCGTCCGGGAGCACGAATCCGCTGCCGAGGCCGACCCGTTCGCCCGTTTCACCGTAGACGCGCAACGTGACGACCGACTTCAATCCCTGCGAAGCCGGAGATTCGGCGGCCGGCGACTGGGCGAAGGCGCGGTTGGGTGAATCGGTCGGCAGGCCGGCCACCAGGCACAGGATCGGGAGACCAAGGCGGCCCACAGGGGCGGCCAGGTTTCGCGCCGCCGTTCTCCGTCGCCGGATCGATCTCGGGAATGGGGGGAACCAGTTCACGCTCATCTGTCGAAGCCGGAGTCAGTTATTCCGGTCCTCCAGCCGACGAGCGTCCATGGCCCGTCTACGGAGGACGCACCGACCTCGTCGATGAGCAATTGCCGCTCCCGGGGAAGAGATGCCGAGCGCTCCTCCCCCCGCGCAGGGGCGTGGTCGCCCGATCGACATGCGGCGGAGCCGCGCGACGACCGGCCCGGACCGGTGAAGTGTGGCGGGAAGTGCAAGCGGTCGTTGCATCCTGCAAGGACGTTCGGGGTGTGGCGTTCCTCGCCGGGGACTCGAGCGCTGGCGCCAGAACCCGCCTCCTTCCGGCCACCCGGCGACCCCCGACCGGACCCGGCACCTCCCCTGCACGATCACCTCCCTGGCGCCGTGGCACGGCTTGGCCGCCACTCCCTCACACACGGCCCGCCGCCAGGGAAGGAGAGAGTCATGAAGGTCCCGCGCATCCCGGTTCCCCGAACGCTGGTTTCGGCTTCCCTCGCGCCCGTCGCGGTCCCCCTCGCCCTCCTCGCATCCGCTCCG
>CAYMQZ010000250.1:0-3983 GCA_964392705.1 uncultured Gemmatimonadota bacterium | reverse complement strand
TCCCCTCCACCGAGGAGTGGGAGGAGGTGTTCGCGGCCGATGCGGCGGTGACGCAGGGCGGCGTCGGTCCGTACGACCTCGTGACCCTCCGCAAGGCGCTCTCGGGGAAGGCCGTGAACGTGAACCCGTCGATCGGGATCCTGAGCGAGGGCATGTCTGGCCAGGCCTCGCCCAAGGACCTGGAGACGATGTTCCAGCTGGCCTGGCTCTGGTTCACCGAGCCGAACAAGGACCCCGAGGCGTTCCGGGCCTTCCGGCAGCAGGTGAGCGCCTTCCTCGAGAACCGGGGCGCCGACCCCCGGGTCGCCTTCCAGGACACCGTGCAGGTGACGATGGCGGGCGGCCACCCCCGCGCCCGGCCGGCGAGCCCCGAGCTGTTCGCCGAGCTGGACCTGGACGACTCGTTCGAGTTCTACCGGGAGCGCTTCGCTGACGCCTCCGACTTCACCTTCGTCCTCGTGGGAGCGTTCGAGCTGGCGGAGGTGCGGCCGCTGGTCGCGCGCTGGCTGGGAAGCCTGCCCGACCTCGATCGGGAGGAGCGCTGGCGGGACCTGGACATGGATCCGCCCCCCGGCGTGGTCGAGAAGATCGTCCGGAAGGGGATCGAGCCCCAGAGCCAGACCCGTATCGCCTTCCAAGGCCCGCTCGAGTTCACTCCCGAGCGGCGGCAGGCGTTGCGCGCGCTGGCCGACGCGCTGCAGATCCGGCTTCGCGAGATCCTGCGGGAGGAGCTGGGCGCCACCTACTCGGTGGGAGTCAGCGCCAGCTACGAGAAGCATCCGGAGCCCGCCTACACGCTCTGGATCTCCTTCGGCTCCGACCCGGCCCGGGCCGAAGAGCTGAGCCGCGTCACCTTCGAGGAGGTCGAGAGCTTCCGGGCCGATGGCCCGACGGACGAGGAAGTGCAGAAGGTGCGGGAGCAGGCACGCCGGGAGAAGGAGGAGAGCCTCCGGGACAACGCCTGGTGGGCGGTGAATCTGCTCTACCGGGAGCAGGTCGACGAGGACCCGCGCGAGCTCGCCGACTTCGACCTGATCGAGTCGATCGACGGCGAGATGATCCGGGAAGCGGCCCGCCGATACCTCGACCCGGAGCGCTACCTGCTCTTCCGCCTGCTGCCGGAGGAAGGGGAGGGCGCCTGAGCGCGCCCAGGAACAAAGCCCGCCGTGCCGCATACGCCCACCTTTCCACGGCGCGGGAGTCCGGCGAGGCGTCGGGCCGCTCGTGGAGTCCTCTGGAAGGAAGAAGGTTGTCGCGCATGAAGCCGATACGCTCCACACCGGGAGTCCGGGGCCGACTGCTGCTCCTCGCGCTGGTCTTCGCCCCGCTGGCGGGCTGCGCGGAGGAGGGGACGGACGAGGCCGCCGTGCAGGTCGCCGCGGACGCCGACCCCCAGCAGCTGATGACCGAGCTCCAGGGCATCCAGCAGGAGCTGTCCGCCATCCAGGAGCGGGCCATGCAGGATCCGGAGCTTCAGGCGGAGCGCGACTCGCTCGAGACCCGGATCGACGAGGAGATGGCGGAGCTGGATCCCGAGGCCGAGGCGAAGCGCGAGCGCCAGGAGGAGATCGCCACGGAGTTCGAGTCCGCCCGCGAGGCGGGAGAGGACTCGGCGGCGCAGGAGCTGGCGATGGAGAACCGGGAGATCCAGGCCTCGCTCCAGGAGACGCGCCAGGCGGCCCTCGAGACCGAGGAGATGAGCACGGCGATCGAGTCCTTCCAGGAGGACATGCTGGGGGCCATGAACGAGATCGACCCCCGGACCGACTCCCTGGTCGCGCGCGCCGAGGCGATCGTGGCGTTCCTGCAGGAGCGGATGGCGCAACAGCCGACCGCGCCGCAGGGGACGACGCCGGACACGCTGTAGGGGATGACGCCGGACACGATGTAGGCGCAGGCGGGCGGGAGAAGGCGGCGGACGGGCGTCCGAAGCCCCTTCGCCCCGCGAGTGGCGGGCGGGCAGCCAAAGGTCTTTCCCTCCGGCCGCACGAGGCGGATCTTCCCTCCATGAACCGCCCCGTCACTCTCGAGCTCGACGCCGCGGGCCCCTTCGACTTCGTCCGCACCGCCTACTCCCACGGATGGGTGGTGCTACATCCCAACGCCTGGGACGCCCAGCGCCGGGCGGTCGAGCGCATCCATCGCCTCTCCTCCGGAGAGGTGGTGCGGCTGCAGGTCGCGGAAGGCGCCGAATCCGACGTCGCCGTGACGGTCCACGCCGCGGATCGGCTCTCGACGGCCGAGCGCCGCGAGGTCGCGGCCGCCGTGCGTCGCATGCTCCGCCTGGACGAGGACCTCTCGCCGTTCCACGCCCTGTGCGCCGAGCGCGGCGGACGGTGGGCGCCCGCGGCCCGGGGCCTGGGCCGCCTGCTCCGCTCGCCGACGGTGTTCGAAGACGTCGTGAAGACGATCCTCACCACCAACGTCCAGTGGGGCGGCACGAAGCGGATGACGCGGGAGCTGGTCGAGGCGTTCGGAGCGCCGTGGCCGCCCTCGGGCGACGCTTCCGGCATGGTTCGCGCCGACGCGCCCTCGCGGGCCTTCCCCACCCCCGAGGCGATCGCCCGGGTGCCGCCCGAGCTCTTCGCACGGACGGTGGGGCTCGGGTATCGGGCGCCGTACGTGCACGAGCTGGCCGCGCGCGCCGCCTCCGGGGACCTGGACCTGGAAGGATTGGCGAGCTCGGATCTTCCGACGCCCGAGCTCGAGAAGGAGCTCCGGGCCATCAAAGGCGTGGGGCCCTACGCCGCCGCCACGCTGCTCATGCTCCTGGGCCGCTACGACTCCCTGGCCGTGGACTCGGTGTTTCGCGACTTCGTGAGCCGGAAGTACTTCGACGGCGAGGGGGCGACCGATGCCGAGCTCCGGGCCGTATACGAGCCGTGGGGTCGGTGGAAGTACCTGGCCTACTGGTTCGACCTGTGGCAGGGGCTCGAGGAGGAGCTGTAGACCCACGGCGGGCCGCGCTCCGCCGCACCTCGACCTCCGAGCGATGCGAGCGTGGCGCTCTCGCCGGCTGGGCGCTAGGAGCCCACCCCGCTCTTCGAGGCCGCCTCAGCTCTTGGAGCTCGTCTTCGCGTAGAAGCTGGAGAAGATGCGGCGCGTATTCTCGCTCCCGCACTCCACGCAGTCCGGCGTCTTCTTCTCGGAATGCTCCGAGATGCGCTCGGAGACGGTGAAGACGGCCTTGCAGTCCTCGCAGGAGTACTCGTACACAGCCATAGGTCTCGAATCGCGTCTGGGCCCGACCGCCCACCTGGCGGTCGGGGCGGGTTCCTGGTGGTGTCCTCGATTCCCAACCTAGCGAGGGGGTCGGGCTTCGCGAAAGAGCCGGGTGACCGGGACCGGCCTTCCGCACCGGTCCGCGCGTTTCTATAGTAGAGACATCGCGAGCCAGGCACGTCCCGCCCGTCTCGTGTCCGGAGTGGAGCGAGCGGATGACCCTGCACGCGCACCACCGCCCGGAGTGGACGGACGTGGACATCGTCGACTTCGCGTCGCTTCCCTACCTCATCACGGATCCCAGGGAGGACGCCTTTCTCGTGGTCCTGGATCCCGGCGGCCGGCCGCCCCCGCTGCCCGTGAAGGGCGCTCCGACGCTGCGCCTCCGCTTCCACGCGCCCGAGGACACGTTCCGCTTTCCGGACGCGCCGCTGCGGCCGTTCGGGACGCGGCACGCGGACCACGTGCTGCGCTTCCTGCGGAAGGTTCGTCCGGCGTGCCTTCGAATCGTCATCTGCTCGCCCGAGGGGCAGGCGCGCGGTCCGGGCCTGGCGCTGGGATTGGCCGACCTGATGCGCCTCCCGCGGGAGCGCATCGAGGCGCTCGAGCTCGAGTATCGGCGCACCTACAGCCGGGGCGTGCGCCGCACCCTCTGGCAGACGGCCCACCCGCCCGGCCCCGTGGCCATGAGCCCGGTCGTGAAGGCGGCCTCCGCCGTGCTGGTGTTCCTCACCAAGCACCTGTCGCACTGAGCCGGGCGA
>CAYMQZ010000249.1:0-3993 GCA_964392705.1 uncultured Gemmatimonadota bacterium | reverse complement strand
TGAACTGGATCGTGGGGCTGCCGTGGGACATCCAGTTCACCGGGATCGGCAACTTCGGCACGGGGACACCCTTCAACATCTTCGACCCGACCCAGTTCCGGCCCAGCGGTCGCCAGCCCCTCTTCTGCACCGACGAGAGCACGATGGGGAACTGCGTGCCCGGGACGGAGCGGGAGGGGCGGCCCCCCGAGAGCGCCACCTTCATGGACGAGACCGTGGACATCGGCGCCTTCCCCGACAAGAACGTGGACATCGGATTCCAGAAGCGGTTCCGCTGGCGCACGTACGGCGTCACGGTGCGCGCCGAGGTGTTCGACCTGTTCAACTGGACCCACTTCACCGGCTACGAGGGGAACGTGAACTCGGAGAACTTCCTCCAGCCGTTCGCCACGGACGGCGACACGCGGCGGCTGCAGGTGGGGGCCGAGCTGGAGTTCGGAGGATTCTAGGAGAGGCGATTCCAGGAGAGGTGTGAGTCGTGCCGTCCCGGTGGAGCCTGGCGGGCCGTAGGAGCCGCGACCCGGCATCGGGGCCGGGGGGGACGGGATCCGGCTTCCGGCGAAGCCGGCCGCCGTTCGCCGCGATCGGGCTGCCCCTCCTCCTGCTCGGCCTGGGGGTCGGCTGCCGGGGCAGCGGCCCGACCGTCCCCGTCGAGGCCGCGGACGCTCCCTTCCTCGACACGCTCGAGGAGCGCACGTTCCGCTGGTTCTGGGACGTCACCAATCCCCGGAACGGCCTGACGCCGGACCGCGCCCCCGACCCTCCCTTCTCCAGCATCGCCGCAGTGGGCTTCGCCCTCACGGCGTACCCGATCGGGGTCGAGCGGGGGTGGGTGAGCCGGGCCGCGGCCCGGGAGCGGACCCTGACGACGCTGCGGTTCTTCTGGGAGCTGCCGCAGGGCCCGGATCCGGTCGGGATGGGCGGCTACAAGGGGTTCTTCTACCACTTCCTGGACATGGACAGCGGGCTCCGCCACCAGACCACGGAGCTCTCGACCATCGACACGACCCTGCTGCTGGCCGGAGCCCTGTTCGCGGCCACCTACTTCGACGGCCCCGGAGCCGCGGAGGCCGAGATCCGCGCGCTGGCGGACTCGCTGTACCGGCGGGTCGACTGGCAATGGGCGCAGGACGGCGAGCTCAGGCCCCGGATGGGATGGAGGCCGGAGCAGGGCTACGGGCCGGCCCGCTGGGAGGGCTACAACGAGGCGATGATCCTCTACGTCCTGGCCCTGGGCTCGCCCACCCACCCGCTGCCGCCCGAGGCGTGGGACGCGTGGACGAGCACCTACCGGTGGGACCGGTTCCAGGGACAGGAGTTCGTGCAATTCGCCCCCCTGTTCGGCCACCAGTACTCGCACGTCTGGATCGACTTCCGCGGCATCCAGGACGCCTACATGCGGGAGCGGGGGATCGACTACTTCGAGAACTCGCGCAGGGCCACCCTCTCGCAGCGGGCGTACGCGGTCGAGAACCCGATGGGTTGGAGAGGCTACGGCCCGGAGGTCTGGGGGCTCACGGCCTCCGACGGCCCGGCGGCCGTGACCCGGACAGTCGACGGCGAGGAGCGACGGTTCCACCGATACTGGGCCCGGGGGGTCGCCGCGGGCGACATCCGTGACGACGGGACCATCGCCCCCACGGCGGCCGGCGGCTCGGTGGCCTTCGCCCCGGAGGTCGCCGTGCCGGCGCTCGAGGCCATGCGCCGTCGCTACGGCGGCAACCTGTTCACCGAGTACGGCTTCCTGGACGCCTTCAACCCGACCTTCACGTTCACCGATGCGGGCGTCGAACGGGGACGGGTGGACCCGGAGCTCGGCTGGTTCGACTCGGATCAGCTCGGGATCGACCAGGGGCCGATCGTGGCGATGATCGAGAACCTGCGGAGCGGGCTCGTGTGGCGGACCATGTCCCGGAACCCGCACGTGGTCCGCGGGCTGTGCCGGGCGGGCTTCACCGGCGGCTGGCTCGAGGGGCGGTGCGACTGAGCCGGCGGCCACGTCCGCCGGCCGGAGGGCGGCGGCATCCCGCGGGCGGCGTCCGCCGTCGGCTCGCCGAGGCCGGCTCGCGAGGCCGGCTCCGGCCCGGCCGGCTCATCCTCGCCGCCCTGCTCGCCTTCGTGGCGCCGACGGCCCCGCCCGCGGCCGCTCAAGGAGCGGCGGCCGCCGGACAGGCCATCTCGCAGGAGGCGGCCGCCGAGCGCCTGGTCGATTCTCTCCTGGCCCGCATGACCCTCGAGGAGAAGCTGGGACAGCTCGCCCAGTACCGCGGCCGTTGGGGCGAGACGGGTCCCCGGGTCCCCGAGGGCGGCGAGGAGCAGATCCGGGCGGGAGCGGTCGGCAGCTTCCTCGGCGTGTACGGAGCCGAGTACACGCGGCGGATGCAGCGGGTGGCCGTCGAGGAGTCGCGCCTCGGCATCCCCCTCCTCTTCGCGCACGACGTGATCCACGGCTTCCGCACCATCTTCCCCGTGCCGCTGGCCATCGCGGCGAGCTTCGACCCGGAGGCGGCCGAGCGGGCGGCGCGGATCGCGGCCGTCGAGGCGACCGCGCACGGGCTGCACTGGACGTTCGCGCCGATGGTCGACCTCGCGAGGGACCCGCGCTGGGGGCGCATCGTCGAGGGCTTCGGCGAGGATCCGTACCTGGGCTCGGTCATGGCGGCCGCGCACGTGCGGGGCTTCCAGGGCGAGGAGCTCGACGGGGGCCTCGCGTCGCCGGAGACGTTGCTGGCCACGGCGAAGCATTTCGTCGCCTACGGCGCCGCCGAGGGCGGCCGCGACTACAACACGGCCGACCTCTCGGAGCGCACCCTGCGCGAGGTCTACCTGCCACCGTTCCGGGCCGCCGTCGAGGCGGGCGTGGGGTCGATCATGCCGGGCTTCAACGAGATCGCCGGAGTCCCGATGCACGCCCACCGGTACCTGCTGGAGGACGTGCTGCGCGGCGAGTGGGGGTTCGACGGCATGGTGGTGAGCGACTACACCGGCGTGATGGAGCTGATGCCCCACGGGGTCGCGGCGACGCCCGAGGAGGCGGGGATCCTGGCGCTCGCGGCCGGCGTGGACATCGACATGGTGAGCGGCATCTACGTCGGCGAGCTCCCCGCCGCCGTGCGCGCGGGGCGGCTCGAGGAGGCGGTCGTGGACTCGGCGGCCCGGCGCGTGCTCCTGGCGAAGCAGCGGCTGGGGCTGTTCGCGGACCCGTACCGCTACGGCGATCCCGACCGCGAGCGCGTCGTCACGCTGACGCCCGAGGCCCGCGCCTTCGCGCGCGAGCTGGCGCGCCGCTCGCTCGTGCTGCTCAAGAACGAGGGCGGCCTCCTCCCCCTCGCGAAGACCGCCGGCGCGATCGCGGTGATCGGGCCGCTGGCCGAGGCGCGGCGCGCGATGCTGGGCGGCTGGGCGGCGGCCGGCCGCGCCGAGGACGCGGTCACGCCGCTGGAGGGCGTGCGAGGCGCCGTCGCGCCCGGCACCCGCGTGCTGTACGCCAAGGGGGCGGAGATCGAGGGCGACGAGCGCGGCGGCTTCGAGGAGGCGGTGCGCGTCGCGCACGAGGCCGACCTGGCCTTGCTCTTCCTCGGCGAGCACGAGGAGATGAGCTCGGAGGCGAACAACCGCAGCTCGCTCGACCTGCCGGGCGTCCAGGAAGAGCTCGCACGGGCCGTTCACGCCACCGGGACGCCGGTGGTGGTCGTGCTGTTCAGCGGCCGGCCGCTCTCGATCGGCTGGCTGGACGAGAACGTGCCGGCGATCCTCGAGGCCTGGTTCCCGGGCGTCGAGGCGGGGCACGCCGTCGCCGACATCCTGTTCGGCGACGGCGCCCCCGGCGGCAAGCTGCCCGTCACCTTCCCCCGCACCGTGGGCCAGGTACCGATCTACTACAACCACAAGAGCACCGGCCGGCCGCCGGCCGAGGACGAGAAGTACACGTCCAAATACATCGACATCCCGTGGACGCCCCTGTATCCGTTCGGGCACGGGCTGAGCTACACG
>CAYMQZ010000248.1:0-4022 GCA_964392705.1 uncultured Gemmatimonadota bacterium | reverse complement strand
TCTCCAGCCGGCTTCCCTCGATGCCGTGGCGCTCGACCAGGTAGCCCTTGACCGACGCGGCCCTGCGCTCGGAGAGGTCGAGGTTGTGGGCCTCGTCGCCGTCACTGTCGGTGTGGCCCTCGACGCGCAGCCGAAGGTCGGCGTGCTCCGCGAGCATGGTGCCGATCTCTTCGAGGGTGGGGGTGGACTCGGGGCGGATGCGGTCGCTGTCCACGGCGAACAGGATGCCGCGGGTGGTGGCGCGCCCGTCCGCCAGAAGGTCTGCGTACAGGTCACGCCCCCCGGCGGCCACGCGGATCGGCCCGATGTAGATCGGATTCCGGTTCGTCCCCTGGGTCTCGAAATACAGCGCATCGCCGAGCTCGAGCTCCGCGTTCGGAATGTTGGCCACGCGCTCGGAACCCACGTAGACCTTGGCGTAGCGGCCGTCCACCATGATCCGGATCGGCACCAGGCTCTCCCTTACCTCGCTCGTCCTCGTCCCCGATTCCACGCCGCCCCTCTGCCCGGATCGAACCCCTGTCCCGTCGGCCAGGTTGCTGACCGCGAAGGAGTTCCCTTCCACCTGACGCACGTCTCCCCCGTCTGCGGCCGGAGAAGACGTGGCCACGTGCATCCGGTGGTTGCCATGCGGGAGGTGCGCCTCGAACTCGATCGTGAACCGTTCGGGGAGCGGCTCGACCAGCGGGATCTCGACCGCCGGGCGACCGCGGCCCGTAACCCGGAGCAGCCGGTGGCCCTCCCACTCGACGACCTCCCAGTTCCCCCGCACGAAGTTCATGCGGCGGGGGAAGTCGCCCACCCGGTCGCCGCTGTAGTCGTCGAAGTAGAGGATGTCGTCGCCGGGCACGAAGTCGTAGTTGGCCCACACCCCTTCGCCGGGAGCGCCGGCCTCCGACCCGGCTTCCGCACCCGCGCCCACGCCGGCACGCTCGCGGGCCTCGTCCTGATCCGTGATGGGCACGCCGTCCTCGTCGGTGATCACCTCGCCGTCCTCGTCGACGAAGATCGCCTCCTCGCCGGCCTCCTCGGCCTCCCGCGGACAGACGGGATCGTTGAGGACGCAGCGGATCGCGTCGCGAAGCAGCCGCTCGACCTGCCGCTCGGTCTCCCGGGTCGCCGCGTCCTCGGCGGCGTCCTTCAATCGGTCGACGATCTGGGCCTCGGCGGAGGTGGGCAGGATGAGGGCGACACCGACCACGAGAGCGAGCGCGCTGGCCAGCGTTCGAGTTCGCATGGAGCCTCCTCTGGGTTCGACCTGGTTGTCTGTTCCGGGCGCTATAGCGGAGGCAGGGCTCGAAGCCCGCCATCCGCAGATGAGCGGAGGTCGCTGGTGCGGAGGTTCGGCTCGGGCAAGGCGAGGCGGAACGGTCTGACGGGGAGAGCGCCCCCCGGGCCGGACCCGCGGCCAGGTCTTCTAGGGCGAAGGTGGCGCGGAGGCCGTGTCCGGTGGCGTGGCGTGGCTCTCCAATGGCGATCGGTGGGTGCGGTACTCGGCGGCGAGGGCGGGCCGCCCCCACGCTTCGTACAGGTCGATCAGGCGCTCCAGCATGAAGCGGAGGAACACCGGGCGCGGGCTGTTGACCGCCATCCACTCGTAGCTGTCGCGGAGCAGCGGCTCGGCCTCGGCGTACCGGCCCTGCACGGCCAGCGCCCGTCCCAGGGTGCTCCGGCCCATCTGGTAGGTCCTGGACTGGAAATCGAAGCCGGCGGCTTCCAGGATGTGCAACACATCCCTCAGGAGCGGCTCCGCCTCCTCGGGCCGGCCGAGCTCCGTCAACGACCAGCCCAGCCCGTGCATGCGGAACGCGTGTCCCACCGAGTCGGCCGGGTAGGCCTCGCGTTGTCGGCGCAGGAGCTCGCGGTACATGGGCTCGGCCTTCGCGAAGTCGCCCCGATCCCGCCACCGGCCCGCGAGGTTGCTCATCATCTGGATCGTGTGGACATGATTCGGTCCCTGGATCCGCTGGCTGATCGCGACGGCGCGCTCGAGCAGCCTGTCGGCCGAGTCGGGTTCGATCGCCTCCAGAGCCAGTGCCATCTCGTTCAACGTGACGGCGACCGACATGTGATTCTCCCCGTACAGCGAGCGTCGTAGCTCGAGCGCCTCCTCGAACTGATCGAGGTCGGCCGGACGTTGGCCATCGATCCGATAGGCCGAGAGCTGTAGGGCCTGGGCGAGCTCCGCCCTCACGTCCCCGTCGGCGCCCCGAAGGATCGGGATCGCCCGATCCAGAAGCGATCTCGCGCGCTCGACCGCGTCCGGCTCCCGGCTCTGGATGAGCCCTTCCGCCAGGTTGCTGAGGGCCGTCGCGAGACGGGGATCATCGGCCTCGAATTCTCGTTCGGCCAGGGCCACCGCCTCTTCGAGGAACCGGTTCCCTTCCTCTCGGTCGGTCCGGCCCACCACGTATCCGAGACTTCCCAGGTTGGTCACGAGATCACCGGGATCGCCACCGCTCCGCCGTCTCAGCTCGATCGCGCGTTCGAGCAGCGGCGCGGCGCGATCGAACAGCCCCCGAGCGCTGTACATGGTACCGATCGCGCTCAGGACTTCGGCCTGAGTGTGCGGATCGCCCTGGAACTCGCGCCTCGCGCGGTCGGCGCCTATGTCCAGGAGCTCGGCTACGGTGATCGTTTCTCCTTCCACCTCGTGTGGGTCGGTCATACGGAAGATGTCGGCCAGGAATTCGGCGACCTGCTCGGTACGGGCCTGCTCGGCCAGCGCGCGATCGCGCTCTCGTTCAGCGCGTCCGGCCTGCACGAGAGAGACGGCGGCGGAGCCGGCGAGCAGGAAGCCGACGAGTACGCCGCCGGCGACGGCGGCGCGGTGACGTCCGACGAACTTCCGGGCCCGGTATCCGAGCGTGTCGGGCCGTGCGGCGACGGGCTGCCCGTTCAGGTGTCGCTCGAGGTCGTCGACCAGGGCGCCGGCGGAGTCGTAGCGCTCTTCGGGCTCCTTGTGAAGAGCCTGCAACACGATGGTGTCCAGGTCGCCCCGGAGCCTGCGAGCCAGGTCGTCGGCCGCCGTCCCACGGGCCGCCGCCGTCTCCACGGTGACCAGCGAGCTGGGCCCGGCCGGCTCGGCCTCGGTGATCGCGCGTTCGGCCCGGGCCGGGGAGAGTGCGTTCACCTCGTAGGGCCGGTGTCCGGCCAGGAGCTCGCAAAGCAGGATGCCGAGCTGATACACGTCCGAGGCGGTGGTGATGGCGCCGCCGGCGACCTGCTCCGGGCTGGCATACGTGAGCGTGAGGGGCCGGAGCCCCGCACGAGTCATATCGGTCTCGCCCGAAGGATCCAGGAGCTTGGCGATCCCGAAGTCCAGGAGCTTCGGGCGCCCCAGGGCGTCGACGAGGATGTTGGACGGCTTCAGGTCCCGGTGGACCACCAGGTGCCGGTGCGCGCTCTGCACGGCACGGCCCACGTCGCAGAGCAGCTCGAGCCGCTTTTCCAAGGGTAGCCGGCTCTGGTCGCAGTAAGCCGTGATCGGGGTCCCCTCCACGTACTCCATGACGAGGTAGGGGAGGCCGTCGGCGGTCGAGCCGCCGTCCAGGAGACGGGCGATGTTCGGGTGGTCGAGCGAGGAGAGGATCTGCCGCTCGGCGAGAAAGCGACGAACCACGTCTTCCGTGTCGAGACCCCGGCGCAGGATCTTGATCGCCACCCGCTGTTCCCAGTGGCCGTCGGCCCGCTCGGCAAGGTAGACGGTGGCCATCCCGCCCCGGCCGAGGCGCCGCAAGAGGCGATAGGGACCAAGACGCTCGCCGCTGCGGTCGAACGCTCCGCCGTCCGCGTTCGCCCCCTCCGCGGGCCGCTCCGGGCGGGGAAGCATCTCGTCCCAGGGTAGGTCCCACAGGTCCTCGACCGACGATTCCAGGAACGGATGGGCCTCCTCGGTGGCCTGCAGGAGATCCTCGACCGCGGCGCGCAGCTCGGAGTCGCCGTCGCACTCCCGGGCCAGAAACGACGCGCGCTCCCCTGGCGAACGATCGAGCGCCCGGCGGAAGAGGCCGTCCACCTCC
>CAYMQZ010000247.1:2821-4032 GCA_964392705.1 uncultured Gemmatimonadota bacterium | reverse complement strand
CCGACCTCGTTCGAGAACCCGCTCTCGTTCCCGTTCACGTCCACGGCGGTGATGGCGAAGAACCAGGTCCCCGGCGACAACCCCTCGAGCGTGTGCGTCGTGCTCGTTCCCACCGCCACGAACGTGTCCCGGGCCTGGCTCAACGGGGCTCGCGTTCCGAAGTACAACCGATAGCCGGCCAGGTCCTCCAGAGCGTTTCCCTGAGCGTCGGTCGTGGGCGGGTCCCAGGCGAGCGTGACCGACACCGTGGGCTCGCCGTCGGGCGGCTCGGTCACGGAAGAGCCCTCCGGACCGGCGGGACGGCACGAAAGCAGGAGCAGCGCCGCGGCGACGCCCGCGACGAGACCCGCAACGAGCGTCGGTCCGAATCGCCTCCTCGCTCCTGGCGACCGTTGCCTCGGCATCCTGCGGACCGGCGGACTCGAGGTCGACTGCATGGCACCTGGCGGGATCGGGTTCATCCGTCGAATCCAACGCGACCCAGAGGAAGCAAGGAGCTTGCCAAAGATCCGACACGGCCTGCCGGAGCATGGCCCGGTTCTTTCAGTATGGTCGATTTCTGGGCGGATGAACCCTTCAGGCGTCGAAGCCGGGAACGTCGACGTCGAATCCAGCGGCCGGACCGGGGGTATCCAGGAACGAGATGACTCGTCATTCACGGTCCGGGCCCTCGGATCTCCTGCCGAGGCGACCCCGGAGTGATCCGGGAGAGGACATGGAGGAGCTGGACCTGCCGCCGGTTCTCCTGCCGGAGGAGGAGCCTGCGCGCCCCGCCTACGTCCGCGTCGCCGCCTGGGTGCTGGGAGCGGCGCTGCTGGTCATCCTGGCGGTCTGGCCTGCGGGGATCGTGTCCTGGCCGTTCGGGGGCGGCGGGGTCGGGAGCGGGGCCGCCGCCGAGGACACGGCGATAGCCTTCGGCGAGGATCCGGCACCCGCCCGGTTCGAGGGTCTGCTGGATTCCCTGGAGTCCTCGCTGGCGGTCTTCGAGCGGCGCCACCAGGACTTCGAGCGCGGGCGGGTGGCCTGCGACGCGCTCATCCCCGCGTATCGGCGGCTCGACGACCTCGTCGTCTCGCTCGCGATGGCCCGGTCGGAGTCGCGGACCCGCGACCCGGAGCGGGCCCAGGCGTACGACGCGCTGATCGACGAGGCCACGGCGGCCGAGCGGCGATTCGACGCCTCGGGCTGCCCGCGTCCCTGAGCCCGAGCCC
>CAYMQZ010000247.1:0-2721 GCA_964392705.1 uncultured Gemmatimonadota bacterium | reverse complement strand
CGGTATACGGGCGCCCGGCTACGGAGCGCCGGAAGCACCCGTTCCCCCCGTATCGACCGGGCGACAGGAGAGGCCGAGGTTCGTGTCGCCCCCGCCGAGCTCGGCGCAGTCGGGCTCGCGCATGTCCGGCAGGCCCCCGCTCCGGTTGTCGAAGCGCCAGCCGAGGCCCCAGTCGGTGCTGTAGGAGGGTAGCTCCGGCCAGCCCAGGGACTTCTCGATCGCCTCGCAGGCTCCCCGCGTCGTCGTCGTGCCTCCGGCGGCCGCGCAGTAGACGGACCGGCCGGTCCTCGCCGACCCGGATCGGGCGAGCCCCCTCGGGCGCGCGTTCCAGGCGCGAGTCTCGGCGACGCCCCGGCTCACCTCGGCCGGCGGAGGGGGGCCCGGCCGGATCTCGGGCAGGGTGAACGTCTCGCACTGTGGCTTCGAGAGGCGCCCGTCGTCCTGCACCGAGGCCACGCAGAGGGAGCCCTCCTGCGCCACTCTGGTCTGCGGCGCGAAGAGCGACAGCGCCTGGGACCCTTCCTGCCCGGTTCCGCTCCAGCTCCCATCCAGGGCCCGGACCTCCCACCGGTACCCCTCGATCGCTCGACCCGGGGCGGCTCGACCGGGCGGCCACGTGGCCTCGACGGTCGCGACCGAGTTGAACGGCTCGACGCGCAGGGTCACGCTCGGGGGCGGGTCCGGCGCTCGGCTGGAGGGGTCGACCGCCGACCCGGAGCAGGCGTTCAGAAGCAGCGGCGGCAGGCAGAGCAGCCACGCGGGCCGGCGCTGGAAACGGCGCTGGAAACGGCCACGACCTCGCCCGGCGTGTGCCCGCACGCCGTTACCGACGCTCCCCCGCCTCGATGCCGATCGTCGCCACGCCATCCCCTCGATCTGGCCGAAAGCTCACCGACCTCGGCGCCCAATATCGGCGGCGGCCGGAGAGCCGGCAACGATCGGTCCGGTCGGCGTGGTGTTGTGCCAGGGCCACAGCATCGGGAGGCCTTCGCGGTGCCCGTCCCACCCTGCCGCTCGCCGCGTCCCACCCTAGCGCTCGCCCCGGTCCGCCGCCCGTTGCCCCGACGTTGCCGCGGCTCCGCGCGCCGCCTAACCTTCCGCCGATGGAACAGGCCACGACCGCCAGGAAGAGGCTGGACGACGTCCTCGAGGCCCTGGACGCCGAGCGGGCCGGGACGACGCCGGAGGTCCTGAGGGAGTTCGGCCGCCGCCTCCTGGTACGGGTTCCCGCCGAGATCCTGGAGCGCCGCGAGCCCGCCTGGATCCGCCGGGACGTCCAGCGGCTCTTCGCCCTCCTTCGAGACACCGACCCCGGAGAGATCGCCGTCCGGGTCCGCTCCCTTCCGGACGGGCCGAACCGCGCGGTCGTCGAGACGGTGATGCCGGACCGGGCCTTCATCGTGAACACCCTGCGGGAGGCGCTCCACGGGCGGGGCTACGACATCCACTACCTCCTGCATCCGGTGCTCGTGCTGGAGCGGGACGACGAGGGTCGGATCGTCGAGGTGAAGGACCGGAGCGCGGAAGGGCTGCGCACGTCCCTCGTGCAGATCGGGATCGAGGGATACGTGGACGACGCCCGCGCCCGCTCGCTCGAGGAGGAGCTCCACAGCCGGCTGGCCAGGGTGCTCGAGGCCACGGGCGACTTCCGGGCCATGAAGGAGGCGGGACGGGAGATCGCCGAGGAGCTGGAGGCGAAGAAGGAGGAGATCCCGTGGCGGTCGGCGGAGTTCGCCGAGGTCCAGGAGCTACTGCGCTGGCTGGAGGACGACAACTTCGTGTTCCTGGGTTACCGGGCCTACCGGCTGGAGGAGGACGAGGCGGGCGAGGCCTGGATCCGGGTGGAGCCGGGCTCGGGTCTGGGGATCCTCCACGAGGAGCGGGAGTCGCGCTACTCGGAGCCCCGGCCCGTGAAGGACCTCTCCCCCGAGCTGCGGGCGCGCGTCCTCGGCGGTCCCCTCCTCATCGTCTCCAAGACGAACGCCGAGTCGCCGGTCCAGCGCCGCGAGCGCATGGACTACGTAGGCATCAAACGGCTGGACGCCGAAGGGAAGGTGCGCGGCGAGGACCGCTTCGTGGGCCTCTACACGGCGAAGGCGTACCAGCAGGACGCCTCCACGATCCCGATCCTCAGACGCAAGCTCCGCGAGATCCTGCAGCGCGAGGGCGCCGCCAGGGGGTCGCACGACTACAACCTGATCCTCCAGGTCTTCAACAGCATGCCGAAGGAGGAGCTGTTCCTCTCCTCGGTGGCCGAGCTCTCGCAGATCATCGAGACGGTGATGGAGACCGAAGGGGCGGACGAGGTGCGGCTCGTGGTGCGGCCGGACGCGCTGGCCCGGGGCGTGAACGCCATGGTGATCCTCCCCAAGCACCGCTTCTCGGAAGAGGTGCGGGGCAAGATCGAGGAGGACGTGGTGGCGGCCTACCGGGGAACCCTGCTCAGCTCGCACCTGGCGCTGTTGCCGGAGCGCGAGCAGGCCCGGCTCCACTTCTACCTCGCCTCCGACGCCGGCGAGGCGGGGGCCGTGGACGTGGAGGCGCTCGAGGAGCGGGTGCGCGAGTCCGTGCGGAGCTGGGAGGAGAGGCTTTCCGACGCGCTCCAACGGGCCCACGAGCTGGAGCGCGCCCACGAGCTCGCCGACCGCCACGTGACCGACTTCTCCCCCGAGTACAAGGCGATCACCGACGTGGAGACGGCGGTCGAGGACATCGCGCTGC
>CAYMQZ010000246.1:0-4040 GCA_964392705.1 uncultured Gemmatimonadota bacterium | reverse complement strand
GCTCTCCCGACTGAGCTACGGCCCCTGGTAGCGCTGGAGTATGCATCGCGAGGCGCCAGAGTTCCAGCCCCAGTCCGTTCCCTCTTCCCTACGGCACATAGCGGGGTGCCTTGACCGTACGGTCACGGCCCCAATGCCCCGACGGGAATCACCACCACCCCGTCGTCCCGCACATAGCCGTATCCCGTTCCCGTGATCACGACCAGGGCGGCCGGCTCTCCGGAACGTGAGGTATCGACTCGGTCGACGAACCGGAGCAGGCTTTCCACGCCCCGGTCTACGTGGCCGGGCCCGAGCTTCACCTCGAACGCGGCCCACCGGCCGTCGGCGGTCTCGACGATCGCATCGATCTCGAGACCCGTGTTGTCGCGGTAGTGGAACACGCGCGCGTCCGCCGCCTGTGCGTAGACCCTGAGATCCCGGATTACAAGGGACTCGAACAGCAGACCGAAGAGGCTCAGATCCTCGAGCAACCGGCCGGGAGTCGCGCGTAATGCCGCCACCGCCAACGAGGGGTCCACGAAATGACGCTTGGGTGAGCGCCGGAGGATGGACCGGGAACGCAGGTGAGGCGCCCAAGCGGGCTGGTCCTCGACGATCATGAGACGCTTGAGCGCGGTCCAATAGTCGCGCACGGTGTCATCGTGGAGGCTCCCCTCGGAGCCAGCGGCATCTGCGGCAAGCGTGGTCGCGGGTGCCTCCGTCGCCACGTTCCGGGCGATCGACCGCAGCAGACGGCCGACCCGCTCGGGATCCCGGCGGATCTCGTCGACCCGTCCTATATCGACGCGGCGAATCTCCTCCAGGTAATCGCGGACGGCCTGGAGGGACGGTTCCACATCGAGGCCGAGGTGACCTGGCCAGCCACCCACCGCCACTCGCTCGGCGATGTCGTGCACGGACATGCCCGGGTCGGGACCGGAGGGGCGCTCGCCCTCGAGGAGCCCGGCGACTGACGCGGCGCCTGTCCCGTGACCCGTCTCGATCAGCGTCATCGGTCGCATGCGGAGACGGGTGAGGCGTCCAGCCCCGGTGTGCCGAGTGATGTCGTCGGCGGGCACGGCAGACCCGGTGAGGATGAACTGGCCGGGCTCCCCCCGGTCATCGATCGCTCGTCGGATGTGGTTCCAGACGACGGGTTCGATCTGCCACTCGTCGATGAGGCGTGGCACCTCGCCCGCGAGTACGAGTGAGGGATCGATCGCGATCGCCCGTCGTGCGGTCTCGTCGACGTCGAGAAGCACTTCGCTCGCGGCGATCTGTCTCGCGGTGGACGTCTTGCCGCACGCCCGGGGCCCCTCGATCACGACCGCGCCGGACGACGACAGGCGCGTCGTGAGCTCGGCATCGACTACGCGCGGTCGATACGTCATCGGTCTACCATCTCGGGACAATCGACGTCATCAGTGTGCCACGTCTGGACCGGGAGATTGTAACATGACGAACCGGGAGAATGCAACACAAACAACCGGGAGGTTGAAACGATGGCGGCCAGAAGAATGCAACGCATGCCCCCCTTGGGAAGGGTGGACAAGATTTACCGATGACACGAGGTTCGCTGAACAGTGAACACGGGGCCGCATGGTGAATCATGCGCGGTCCGACCTCGCGACCGGCGTCACTCTCATAAGGGGGCTTACGTGAAGTCGTTCCCGCCTCTGTCGGGGGTCCTGCTGCTGCTCTCGACGTCTGCGCTGGCCGCCCAGGTTTCCGAGGCGGACTTCGCCGGCACCTGGGAGCTCGTATCGATCGAGGTCGTCGACGAATCGGGTGAGTGGGTTCCGTGGCCCAATCCGATGGGAGGACGGGCCGTCGGCGTCCTGATGTACGACGGCGTCCGGAACATGGCGGCCCAGATCACCAGCGATCCGAGATCGGTCGTGACGCCACCGGACTGGCGGGACATCATCCACGGCTACATGGCCTATTACGGCCGATATGAAGTCGATGCCGCCGAGCGGACGGTGACCCACCATCGCCGGAATCATCTCAACCCGGATCGGGGGAACGTGAGCGTGGTACGGCATTTCGAGTTGGTCGGCGATCGCCTGATCCTCACGGTCGCCCCGGACCTCGAGGTGCGACTGACCTGGGTACGCGACCGTTAGCCCGGACCGGACGGCCCGGAGCACGCTCAGATGATTTGGATCACGCGGCCGACGGACGGAACCCCGTCCACGTCCAGGATGAACAGGATGTAGTAGCCCGGCGGAGCGAGGTTGGCCTTGGCGGGCGCCGTTACCGTGAGGCCGTCGGCCGTCTCCCTGAAGCTCAGGCGTTGGAACTGCTGACCGGTGTTCCAGGAGAACGCCTCCGCTCCCAACCGCACCAGATTGACGTCGCGGATCGCCTCGGAGGCGGGCGTACCCACGAAGAAGCTCTCTCCGTAGGACACCCTGCCGGGAGCCGTGCCGATGATCGGGCGAGGTCCGCGGAACAAGTTCGGAGGAGAGAAGATCTCGGCGCTGTTGAGACTCACCCTGCCCTCGGGTCGGTCGTACTCGCCGCCGGCGATCAGCACCCGCCCGTCGACCAGGAGCACCGCCGACGAATGCTTCGCACGATGCTCGGCGATCGGCGCGAGGAGCGAGAACGTCTCCGTGGCGGGGTCCCACAGTTCGGCGGGATACACGGCGCCGTCCAGGGTATCGAAGAGAGTGCCCACGCTCGTTCCACCCGTGATCAGGACCGTGCCGTCGGGCAGCGTCGTGGCGTGATGCATCCGCCGGGGATGCGCCATGGCGGGTACCTTGCGCCACCCGGGTGAGGGGGCCGTGAGATCGATCACCTCGGCGGAGGCCGTGGCATTGGCCGAGGGGCAACGCAGGAGGTCATCCGGATCGTCGCACCCACCCGTAGCCAGGATCTTGCCGGCACCGTACGGAGCATAGGCGGCGTACCCCCGGCGGCGGTTGCGGCGTTCCGGAGCGGCGTGCGACCAGGTCAGCGTGGCCAGATCCAACCAATCGGTCGTGGCTTCATCCCCCCCGCGGAACACGCGGCCGTCGGGGGCGACGAACAGGTAGGGCATGTAGACCACCTCGGCGTTCGGCGCGCCGACCGGGGACCAGGACCTGCCGTCCCACAGCTCCGGGTCTTCGACGGGCTCGCCTCGTTCGTCGACGCCCCCCGCGACGAGCAGCCGTCCGTCCGGCAACGTGACGAGGCTCGGCAGGAACCGGGCATGACCCATGTCGGCGACCCCGGTCAGCGTCTCGTCCGCGTGGTTGAAGCGATAGGCGCCGGTGATGCCCATCCAGTCGCAGTCCTTCGCCCCGCCGGCGATCAGCAGGTTGCCGTCCGCATCGTGTGCGACACCCGGGATGGCCAAGTCTTCGCCGGGATGGGGATAGATGACGTTCTCGCCCGTGCTCGGGTCCCAGAGGGCGAGGTCGAACTCAAAGCATGCTGCCCCGCCGGAGAAGACCTTGCCGCTGGGGAGGACCGCCATGTACCAGGCGTTCGTGGGCCAGTCGAAAACCGGACTCCACTCTCCGGCCTCGGCCACCGCGGCGGAGGCAGGGAGCCGGTCGGAAGCTTGCCCGAAGGCTTCCACGCCGGCGCCACTCGGTAGCACCGTGACCAGCCCGAGAGCCATCGCGGCGCCGAGCCTCGAACTCGCGACGGAGTGGGATCGTCGGAACCAGAGCGCGTTCATTTCATTTCTCAGCCTCTCGCGGCCAGCCACCGGGAGCATAGTAGGCCACACGGCGGTTGTACTCGCGATTGGGTCCGGTAACCTGCCGTCTGGAAGAGAGGAATCCGGGCAGATCACCCAAACCGCCGTTTAGTTTACAGCGGCGCAGCAGTCGGCGCACATGGCGGGGCGTCAGACCCAGCCGCTCCCCCCGAAGGCGGACATTTCTATTGCAACGAAGGCGGACATTTCTACTGCAACAGTACAGCAAAGTTGAGCCTTGCGATTGACGTGGGAGATTTTATCGTTAGATTCCAACTCATTCCCTGTAGGGGGGAACCTTAGACTTGCCCGGTGACGTCGCCCCCTCCCCTCCGTCATTCTCCAGGAGCCCGCACATGCT
>CAYMQZ010000245.1:0-4060 GCA_964392705.1 uncultured Gemmatimonadota bacterium | reverse complement strand
CTCTCGGCCGTGCGGACCCCTTTCGGGTCCTTCGGCGGCAGCCTGAGGGACCGCACGGCCACGGACCTCGGCGTCCTCGCGTCGGAGGTCGCCATCGAGCGCTCCGGCGTGGACGCCGAGGAGTTCGACCACGTCTTCTTCGGGAACGTGGTCCAGACCTCGGCGGACGCGATCTACCTGTCGCGTCACGTCGGGCTGCGCGCCGGCCTGCCGATCGAGACGCCCGCCGCCACCGTGAACCGTCTGTGCGGGTCGGGCTTCCAGGCCGTGATGGACGGCGCCCAGGAGATCCTGCTCGACGGGAGTCGGGTCTCCCTGGTCGGAGGGACCGAGTCGATGAGCCAGGCTCCTCACGTCGTCCGGGGGGCGCGCTGGGGGCTTCGCCTGGGTCCCGCCGTGCCGTTCGAGGACACGCTGTGGGAGGCGCTCACGGATTCCTTTTGCGGCTTCTCGATGGCCGAGACGGCCGAGAACCTGGCGGAGGAGTACGGCATCTCCCGTCGCGAGGCGGACGAGTACGCCCTGCGGAGCCAGCGACGGGCCAAGCAGGCGTGGGACGAGGGGAAGTTCGACGACGAGGTTGTCGCCGTGACCGTGAAGCGGAAGGGCGAAGAGGTCGAGTTCGGGCGCGATGAGCACATGCGGCCCGAGACGACGCTCGAGGGATTGGCTTCGCTCCGCCCCTACTTCAAGGAGGACGGGCTGGTCACGGCCGGAAACGCCAGCGGGATCGGCGACGGCGCCGCGGCGCTCGTGCTGGCTGATCGGGCCTTCGCCGACGCGCACGGCCTCGAGCCGATGGGCCGCCTCGTGGCCTGGGCCGTGGCGGGCGTTCCGCCACGGATCATGGGGATCGGGCCGGCACCGGCGTCCCGGGCCGCCCTGAAGAAGGCGGGGCTCTCGTTCGACGACATCGACCTGATCGAGGTGAACGAGGCGTTCGCGCCCCAGTACGTCGCTGTCGAGCGGGAGCTGGGGCTGGATCGGGACAGGGTGAACGTGGACGGAGGCGCCATCGCGATCACGCACCCGCTCGGCGCGACGGGGGCACGGATCACGGGCCACCTGCTGCACGAGCTGCGGCGCCGGGGCGGCGGGCTGGGGCTCGGCTCCGCCTGCATCGGCGGCGGTCAGGGCGCGGCGGTGGTCGTCGAGGTCGACGGCTGAGCTCCTCCCGGAAGCCCGCGGGGACTACTCGCCCTACGGGCCCTCCGGGAAGCGGACTCGCGCCGAAGGAGACGAAGGAGATGTGATGGAGACGATTCTGGCGCTCATCGCGATCGCCGGCGCCACGGCGCTCGCCACCAGCCTGCGGATCCTCAAGGAGTACGAGCGCGCGGTGGTCTTCCGGCTGGGTCGCGTGCGCCCGATCCGGGGGCCGGGCCTCATCTTCCTCGTCCCGTTCGGGATCGAGCGCATGGAGCGGGTGAGCCTGCGGATCATCGCGATGGACATCCCGCCCCAGGACGTGATCACGCGCGACAACGTGTCGGTGAAGGTGAACGCCGTGCTGTACTTCCGCGTCTCGGAGCCGATGAAGGCGATCCTCGAGATCGAGGACTTCCTGTTCGCCACCTCACAGCTCGCGCAGACCACGCTCCGCTCCGTCATCGGCCAGGCGGAGCTGGACGAGTTGCTGGCCGAGCGCGAGAAGTTCAACCAGATCCTCAGGGACATCATCGACGAGGGGACCGACGCCTGGGGCATCGACGTCACCGGCGTCGAGGTGAAGGACGTCGACCTGCCGCAGGAGATGAAGCGGGCCATCGCCCGGCAGGCCGAGGCCGAGCGCGAGCGCCGGGCCAAGGTGATCAACGCGCAGGGCGAGCTCCAGGCGGCTTCGAACCTCCAGAAGGCGGCCCGCCTGCTGAGCAGCGCCCCCGCGTCCCTGCAGCTCCGGTTCCTCCAGACGGCCTCGGAGATCGCGGCCGAGAACAACTCCACCACCCTCTTCCCGCTCCCCCTGGAGCTGGGCCCGCTGCGCCGGCTGTTCGGGATCGGCGAGGCCGGCGACGAGCCGGAGGAGCTGACGGCGGAGGAGCTGGCCGAGCTGCGGGCGGAGGCCGAAGCGACGGACGCCCCGACGGCGCTCGGGAGCGGCGCGGAGACGGAGGGCCGGGCTCTGGGCGCCGGTTCGGAGGAGCGCCCTCCGATCGAAGAGCGGATCGACAAGAAGGCGCTGGCCGAAAAGGCGCGCTCCCGGCTCACGCGAGAGGATGGCGAAGGGTAGCTCGCCCCCGCCCGGCTCGGAAGATCCCTCGGGCGAGGGCGGGCCCCGGGAGACCTCTCCGGCGGAGAAGGGAGGATCGGTCCCGGCGCGCCGACCCGCCGGAGGGCGCGCCGTGTCGCCCGCCGACCTGGAGCGCGTCATCCGTCGGGCCTCCGACCTCCAATTCCGGGCGGGCGCCGTCGAGGGGGGAAGCGCCCTCGAGGAGGCGGAGGTCGTCCGGATCGGCGAGGAGGTGGGCCTGGAGCCGCGCTACGTGCGCCAGGCCCTGGCGGAGATCCGTGCCGATTCGCTCCTCCCCGCGCTCCCTCGCGAGTCCGCGGTCCCGGCGCGCCTGTGGGGCTCCGGTCTGGTGCGCGCCAGCCGCGTCGTGCCCGGCGACCGCTCCGCGGTGACGGCGAAGCTGGAGGCTCACCTGACGGACCGCGAGCTGCTCAAGCGCGTGCGACACCAGCCGGGCCGCTCGCTCTGGGAGCCGGCCGGCGGGCTGCTCAGCACGATGAAACGGGCGATGGACGTCGGCGGCCACGGCTACGAGCTGGCCAAGGCGCGCAGCGTGGAGCTCGTGGTCGAGGACCTGGAGCCCGGATGGGCGCTCGTCACCGTCACGGCCGACCTGAGGAACGAGCGGACCGCGACGGCGGTCGGCTGGCACCTCGCGGGCGCGTTCCTGGCCGTTCCGGCCGCGATCTTCCTGGTGGCCACGGGAGGCCTGGAGCTTCCCGTGCTGCTGGGCTCGGGTCTCGCCGGGGGCGTGGGGCTGGGTGGAGCGGCCTGGGCCACCGCGGCGCACTACCGCCGACGAAGGGAGCGGACGCGGCTGGTCCTCGAGGGGCTGCTCGACCGTCTGGAGCTGGGCGAGTCCCTGACGCCCGACCGTCCCGGGTCCTGGCGGGAGAAGCTGCTCCAGTAGCCGCGGAAGCCATGATATCGAGAGGAGGAAGGCGAGCGTGAGTCAGATCGAGAGCGTGGGGGTGGTCGGCTGCGGTCTCATGGGCAGCGGGATCGCCCAGGTCTCGGCCCAGGCCGGGTACCGAACCGTGGTGCGGGAGGTCGATCGCCAGACCCTGGATCGGGGGATCTCGTCCATCGAGTCGAACCTGGACCGGGCCGTGAAGAAGGAGAAGATCTCCGAGGCCCAGCGGGAGGAGATCCGGGGCCGGGTCGAGGGCACGGTGGAGCTGGATCCCCTCGGCGACTGCGACCTGGTGATCGAGGCGATCGTCGAGGAGCTGGACGCGAAGACGGAGCTGTTCGGGAAGCTGGAGGCGATCTGCGGCCCCAGAACGACCTTCGCCTCCAACACGTCGAGCCTCTCCATCACCGAGCTGGCGGCCTCGACGGAGCGGCCGGACCGGTTCGTGGGGCTCCACTTCTTCAACCCCGTCCCCGTGATGAAGCTGGTGGAGGTCGTCCGCTGCGGCACCACGTCGGAGGCCACCTTCGATCGGGCGTTCGCCTTCGCGAAGTCGCTGGGCAAGACGCCGATCGCGTGCCGCGACAACGGCGGCTTCATCGTGAACCGCCTGCTCGTGCCCTACATGTTGGACGCGATCCGCGCCTATGAGGAGGGGATCGGCTCGATCCCCGACATCGACACCGGCATGCGGCTGGGATGCGGGTACCCGATGGGGCCGTTCACGCTGGCCGACTTCGTGGGCCTGGACACCCTCTACCGGATCGCCGAGATCATGTACCGGGAGTACCGCGAGCCCCGGTTCGCGCCCCCGCCCCTGCTCCGCCGCATGTTCGTGGCCGGCCAGCACGGCCGGAAGACCGGCGCGGGCTTCTACGACTACAGCGACGACGAGCCGGCGGTGAGCGAGTTCGTGG
>CAYMQZ010000244.1:0-4063 GCA_964392705.1 uncultured Gemmatimonadota bacterium | reverse complement strand
CAGGGCCTTGATGGTCCGCTCCTCCAGCCCGGCGTACGGCCTCTCCGCGTGGTGCGCCTCCTGGGCCACCGCCGGGCGAGTGGCCAGCGCGACGAGGACCACTGCGACGAGGACCAGCGCCAGCCCGCTTCTCATGGATTCCCTCCTGGATCGACAGCTCGAACGCGGAACAGGCCGGTCGGCGCGACCGCCGAGTCCGGGCCGGGCCCGAGGGCGACCGAAGATGCGACGGCCGGATCCCGTGGGAAAGACGGTGACTCGCGGGCGCCAGGAGGGAACCCTACGACCCCCTTGGACCGTTACGGGCCCGAGAGTCGGACGAAGCCCGGGCGCTCTCCGCTCGTCGCCCGGATCCAGCGCGTACGGACCCGGTTTTCAGGGCCTTGTATATCTACATATACTGATCGCTGGCGGGCCTCCGGATCCGCACGGCGGACCTGCCCATGACCTGCGGAGGGAAGGCGCGGATGTTTTCCTCGACGGCCGCGGCGTCGGCACGACTCGGGCCGCTCTGGAGGCCGAGGGGCGTGAAATGGCTCCTGGTGGCCTTTGTCGCCCTCGGGGGGAAATTCGCCGACCCGGCCGTGGCCCAACAGTCCACGACGACCGGCGCGATCGCCGGTTCCGTCGTCGATCCGGGCGGCGAGCCGCTGCCGGACGCCCTCGTCCGGGTGGAGAGCGTCGAGCGAGGCTGGACGCGGCAGATCCGAACCGACCACAAGGGGCGATTCACGGCGCCGCTCCTCCCACCGGGACGGTACCAGGTGCGGGCCGAACGTCCTCCCTTCCGTGGGACCGAGACGGCGCGGCTCACCGTGCGGCTGGGCGAGCGGACGACGGTCGTCCTCCCCCTTCGCCCCGTCGCGACGCCGGAGATCCGGGTCGAGGCGAGGCGCCCGCGCTCCGACGTCGCCCTGGGCGGCGTGGTCGACATGGTGGACGAGCAGTCGCTCCGGAGCCTGCCGACCCCGGGCCGGGACTTCACCGACTTCGTGGAGCTCTCCGGCCTGGTGAGCCCCCAGCCGGGACTCGGGCGCGACGGGGGCCAGTTCTCGATCGGGGGCGCCCGCACCTCGACCACGAACCTCCAGATCGACGGCGTCGACGCGAACAACACCTTCTTCGGCGAGAACCAGGGCTCGCGACGCATTCCCTTCAGCCAGTCGCTGGAGTCGCTGCGCGAGTTCCAGATCGTCGCCAACGGCTACGACGTCGAATACGGGAGGTATGCGGGCGGGGTGATCAACGCGGTCAGCCGCGGGGGAACGAACGAGGTGCGCGGGGAGGGGTTCTTCTTCTCCCGCCACGAGGTCCTCACGGCCCACAACTTCGACGGCTCGCCTCCGACCGATTTCCAGGCCTATCAGTTCGGCGGTTGGCTCGCCGGCCCGCTGGTCGAGGACCGCCTGCACTTCTTCGTCTCGGCCGACCTGCAGGAACGGGATCAACCGGCCTTCGCCCTCGACCCCGAGCGGTCCAACCTCGCGCCCGCGACGATCGCGGAGCTGCAGGACATCCTCGTCGCCGAATACGGCTTTCCGCGCGCCGAGATCGAAAGCCAGTTCGGCGTCTTCGACGAGACCCGGGACCTGCTGAGCCTGTTCGGCCGACTCGACTGGCAGGTCTGGCCGGGGCACCGGCTGACGGTTCGCGCCAATCACTCCGATTTCGAAAGCCGGAACGACCTGATCGATCCCGCGGGCACGGACGCCCGGACGAGCGGGGGAGTCTTCAACGCGGAGCTCTTCTCCGTGGCGGCCGAGCTGAGCTCGGTGTCGGGCGGGAAGCTGACGAACACGTTCCGGGCCCAGCTCTCCGAGGAGCGCCGTCCGCGACCCGGAAACAGCCACCTCCCCACGGTCCAGATCGACGTCACCGATCGCGACGGCGGGACGACCACGGTCGAGTACGGCGGTCAGGTGTTCGGCACCCTGTTCGCCACCGACCTCGAGGAGCGCAAGGTACAGGTGACCGACAACCTGACCCTGCGGGTGGGCGACCACACGCTCAAGCTGGGCACCGACAACCTCTTCTCGCACACCCTCAACGGCTTCTGGCTGTTCGGCAACGGCCATTTCACCTTCGAGAGCCTGGACGCCTTCCGGAACCGCGACCCGAACTTCTACCTCCGGCTGACGCCCTCGCTGGACGATCCGAGCGCCCCCCGCACCGCGTTCGACATCCGGGAGTGGTCCGTGTACCTGCAGGACGAGTGGTCGCCCGGCGATCGTCTCCGCCTGAGCCTGGGCCTCCGGTACGACCTCACGGCCTTCGAGCGTGGCGCCCGCCTGACGGATCCGACGTTCCGGTCCGTGGTCGAGGAGAGGTTCGATCGGAGCACCACGGTCGTGCCGGAGGACCGGAACAACGTCGGTCCCCGTTTCGCCTTTCGCTTCGACCCGGCCGGGGACGGCTCCCAGGTCGTGCGGGGCGGCGGCGGCCTCTTCTACGCCCGGGTCCCTTCCGTGCTGCACGCCAACGTCCTGCTCAAGCTGCCGAACCCGTTGCTGGCCTCGATCTGTCTCGGCTCGGCCACCCCCGATTTCGACCTCCTCGCGTTCCGCGAGCGCGAGGCGATCCCGACCCGTTGCCGCTTCGAGGGCGAGGGGACCGTGGACGGAGAGTTCGGAGTGGGGCTCACGGGGGCACCCCAGGTCACGGTGTGGGACTCCCGGTTCGACCTCCCGGCCACCTGGAAGGCGAACCTGGGCTACGAGCGCCGACTCGGGGAGGGCTGGCGCGCGGAGGCGCGGGCGGTCTTCAGCCGCACGACCAGCAACTACACGGTCCGGGACCTGAACCTTCGGGAGCAGGTCTTCCGGACCGCGGCCGGCCGACCGGTCCACGTCTCCCGGGAGGCGTTCGACCCCAGGACGGCGGCGGGGACCGCCGCGCGGGCCGTCGACCCGACGCTCGACCGCCTGTTCCTCGAGACGGACGACGGCGAGGCGCGGGCCTGGAACTTCGAGCTCTCGGTCGACGGCCGGCCGACCTCCGGGCTGCGGGTGCACGCCGGCTACAACCTGAGCTTCGCCTCCGACAACTCGTCGTTCTTCTGCTGCATCGAGCTGTTCGGCCTCTTCGGAACGCCCACGGCCGGCGACCCGAACTTCCTGGGAGGGGTGGGCGACGACCGGAGGGGCACGTGGGGCCCCTCGGACTTCGAGCGCCGCCACACCTTCGTGACGTTCGGCACCTGGCGGCTGCCCGGCCGGATCGAGCTCGGCGCCGTGTACCGGCTGCAGTCGGGCAACCCCTACACTCCCGCGGTGGACGGCGACCTGAACGGCGACGGCGACGCCACCAACGACCGTCCGTCCCTGCCGGACCCGGTCGACCCGGTCGGCGTGCGCTTCGCGTCCCCGGCCGACCTCGAGCGCTACGCGGAGATCCTGACGGAGGAGCCCTGCCTGCGGGATCAGGTCGGCGGGATCGTGTCCCGAAACGCGTGCCGCGACCCGATGTGGCACAGCCTGGATCTCAAGCTCGCCAGGACGATCCCGACGCTCCGGGGCCAGCGGCTTGAGGTCGTGGTCGACCTCTTCAACGTCCTGGACGGGCTCGGCCTGGACGCCGCGGAGTTCGTGACCCGCGAGCCGCGTCTGTTTCGGGCCGAGGGCTTCGATCCCACGACGGACGAGGTGACGCTGTCGGTGAACGAGTCGTTCGGGCGGGAGACCCCGGTGGGATTCGAGCCGTTCCAGTTCCGAGCGCAGCTGGGGCTTCGCTACGCGTTCTAGCGGCTACCGCGACCGGCTGCCGGATGCTTTACTGGAGTTCGAGGCGCCCGACCACCTCCATCTTTCCTCCCCTCCCGTGGTCACGGCCGCGGAAGCTCTGGGCATCGAAATAGACTGAAGGGGAGGGAGGCTCCGGGGACCCTCGAAGCGCGGCGAGGGGCGTTCCAAGCATCCCCATGACGCTAGAGTGACCCTCGGGTGACGGCTCGCGCCGATCTTTCCCAACGTGCTCGCAGTGAACGAGTCGCCGAAAGCCGGACGATCTGTGAGGAGCAGAAAGTGTTTGTGGACCCGCCGGTATACGTCTCCATAGGGACAGGCCC
>CAYMQZ010000243.1:0-4090 GCA_964392705.1 uncultured Gemmatimonadota bacterium | reverse complement strand
CCGTGGGGGCGGGAGGTGTGGTACGCCCATACGGAGCGCTACGCGGGGAAGCTCCTGCACGTGGATGCGGGTCATACGCTCTCCCTCCAGAAGCACGAGGTGAAGCACGAGACCCTCTTCCTCCAGAGCGGCCGGATTCGGTTCACGCTCGGCGACCGGGAGTTCGAGTGGCGGCCGGGCGAGGCGATCGAGATCCCGCCGGACACCGTGCACCGGATGGAGGCGCTCGAGGACAGCGTGATCCTGGAGGTGAGCACGCCCGAGCTGGACGATGTCGTGCGCCTCGAGGACCGGTACGGGCGGGCGTGATCGCCGATCAGTCGGCGCTCCCCATGGCTCCGGAGATCCGGCGTCGTGCCTGACCGGTTCGAGGCGGATCCGCGCTCCTACCCGCAGACCTGGCACCTGCTGGAGGTGATCGATCGGGAGCCGCGGCTGCTGGGAAGCGAGGTCGTGGACCTCTCGCCCGGGGCGATCGAGCTTCGTCACGTGGCGCGGACGCTACGCGCCTTCGCGGAGCAGCGGGAGCGCTGGGTCTCGCTCCGACCCGAGCCGCCCGCCGGTCGCCTCGAGGGGCGCCACCACCACGATCTCTCCTTCGGTCCCGCGCTGGCCTACTGCGTGGAGCACGACGAGTCGGGTCGCATCCACGCGGGCGATCCGTTCCGCCACCTCCTGCTGCGCTTCCCGAAGCGGATCCTGACGCCCGCGACCTCCGCCGAGATCGGACTCTATTTCTACGGGCGCCGGCCCGCCGTATTCGGCGTGCCCACGCCCGGAGCCGTCCACGGCTTCATCGGGCTGGAGTGGGAGCCGCTCGGATCGGACGACGTCCGCTGGCTCATTCGACGCGAGATGGGAGGAGACGTATGAACGAGGGCTCGGGCGATCCGCTTCCGATCATCCACCTGGCGCTCGCCGCGGGCGTCGTGCTCTTCGCCGCCGTCCTGTTCGGCTTCGTCGGGCCGCTGGAGACGGTGGAGGACGGCGTCCTCCGGTGGGTGTGGCTGGGTCTGGCGGTGGTGGCCGTGCTGGCGGCCGGGATCGTCCGGGGCCGGCTCGAGGCCCCGGGGGTCGAGGCGGCCCAGCGGCGCGCGGGCGCGATCGTGATCTGGGCGCTGGCCGAGGGGCAGGCGCTGGTCGGGCTCGTGTTCTACATGCTCACCGGAGATGTCGTGCCGGCTGTAGTCGGAGTGCTGCTCTTCTTCTTCCTCTGGTGGCGGTACCGACCCACCGCGCTCCCCGGCGCGTCGTGACCCCGGAGCCGGGCCACGCCATCGTGCGGGTCGCGTGGGCGCCGGCGCGGGCGGAGCCCGGCCACCGCGCCGAGCTCACGAGCCAATGGCCCTGCGGCGAGAGCCTGGAGGTGCTCGAGGAGCGCTCCGGCTGGCTTCGCTGCCGGGGAGAGGACGACTACGAGGCCTGGACGCCCGTCGGTGGCGTTCTTCGCGTCGGCTCTGCAGAGGCGAGCGCATGGCGCTCGGCGGCCGACGGGCTCTCCCTGGGGACGGCCCTCATTCCGACCGGGGGCGAGATGGGGGCGACGGGCGGGCCGCGAGGGGGGGACGAGGCCGGAACCACTGGCCAGGCGCACGAGGTCGGCACAGACCGGCGGCTCCCGATCCCGGCCCGCCTGCCGCTCGGCTCCCGCGTGCGCCGACATGAAGACGGAAGCGTCGAGCTCCCGACGGGCGCCCGGGCGCGCGGCCTGGACCCCCACGGGATCGTGCCGATCGAGGATCTCCCCGCTCGATTCCGGGCTTCGGGCGCGGCGGTCGCCACCACGACGCGCCGCTGGCTGGGCGCGCCCTACGTGTGGGGCGGCCGAACCGAGTGGGGCTTCGACTGCTCGGGCCTGGTGCAGGTCGTCTTCCGCCTGCACGGCGTTCGACTGCCCCGGGACAGCGTGCCGCAGGCGGCCGCGGGACCCGAGGTTCCCGGACTGCCCGACGCCGTCCCGCTTCCATTTCCCGGCCTCCTGGATCCGCTGCTCCCCGGCGACCTGCTCTTCTTCGCTCCCGAGGGGCGGGGGATCACCCACGTGGCGATCCACGCGGGCGAGGGTCGGATCCTCCACGCCGCGGCCTCGAACGGTTGCGTGGCGGCCGACGACCTGCGCGGGGACGAGGAGCTGGCGGCCCGGCTCCGCGGCTCGGTCGTGGCCGTGACGCGCCCGCTGCCTTCCGGCTAGCCCAGGGCCAGACCCCGCGCTAGCGGCGCGCCTTCGGATTCACTGCAGCCGCAGCGCCAGCCCCGCCGTCACCGCCTGGAAGGGATCCCGTGCCGGGGGTGAATGGTGCAGCAGGAAGACGCGGAAGCGATGCGGGCCGGCGATCGGCGCTTCCGCCCGGAGCCGCGCCTCCACCAGCCGGCCGGTCGTCGCGTCCGTCTCCCCCTCGACGATCCCGAGCGCCAGGCCGGGCTCGACGAGCCAGCCGCGGGGGTGGCGATAGGCCACGGGCAGCAGGAAGCGGACCTCGCGCTCCGGCGAGCGTCCGGTCAGCGAGGTCTCCGTGCCGACCGTCTCGCCCACGAAAAGCGCGGGGTCCACGCTGAACGATTCGCCCACCGGCACCCGGCCCCGGGCGTACGCCAGCCAGTCGTCCCGATCGAACCAGCGGCCCAGGTAGCCGCCGAGCGTGACGCTCGCGTAGGAGCGCCCGGCGAACATCCGGACGGTCTGCTCCACGCGGACGACGTTCTCGTCGAGGTCGGCGATCGGGTCCGTCCGCCGCCCCACCTCGAGCCGCGTGGCCAGCTCGCGCCTGGCGCCCCACAGGAGCTCGACGCCGCCGAAGAAGCCTTCGAACAGGTCCCTTCCGCGGAGCAGGGGCGGGTGCTCCAGGCCCAGCGACCGGTCGTAGCGTCCCCACACGCGGATCGACCGCGTCACGAGCAGGGACGCTTCGCCGGCGTGCAGCGTCGGGCTCGACTCGCTCTCCAGGATCGCGCCGCCCCACGCGGACACTTCCACCAGGTACGGCTGGTCCCTGAGCAGGGCGAGCTCCCGGGCCACGGTCAGATGATCCGGGTCGCGCTCCAGGATCTCCGTGTACGCCCGCTCGGCCTTCTCCCGCTCGCCGGCCCGGTCGAGCGTCCGGGCCAGGGCGAGCCGCAGCTCCGCGTCCTCCGGGCTCGCCGCCACGGCTCGCTCGTACGCCGCCGCGGCTTCCACCACGTGACCGCTGCTGGCCAGGGCCCGCGCCAGCCCCTCGAGAGCCCGCGCGTTCTCGGGCTCCCGCTCGAGCGCCGACCGGAAATGGCTCGCCGCCGGCTCCGGCCGCCCGGCCGAGAGCTCCCGGTAGCCGCGGGAGATGAGCACCTCGGCCTCGAGCCTGCCGGCTTCCGCTGGAGGGTCCGCGGTCCGGAGCGACGTGTCGGCGTCGGCTCGCTCCGGAGTCGCGGGAGGCGCGTCGTCAGGTTCGCCCCTCCCGGCGGCCGCCACGAAGTCGGTCGTGCGCACCTGCACCGGGAGCTCCGCGAGCAACTCCCCGTCCGAAGCGAGGAGCAGCACGCTTCCGTCCCGGAGCCGCTCCACGTCCAGGAGGAATGCGGCCTCGCCCTGCCCGTCGGTCGTCGCGGTCGCCTCCTCGCCCGTCGAGGGGTCCCGCAGGACGAGCCGCCGGCCCGGCACCGCGTTGTCGTAGGCGTCGCGAACCGAGGCGTGCACGCGGATGGCCGTGTCCCCCTCGGCATCGGCCGCGAGCCGAGAGGGCGCGAGAGAGGCCGAGGCAGGGGGTCCCGGCACGACCTGCACGGCCAGGGCGAGGGCCTCTCCCAGCTCCATGCCTACAGCGGCGAGCGGGAAGCGGTAGGATCGGGCGACGCTACCGACGGGCACCTCGAACGTGGCCCGGCCGTTCGCGTCCGTCACGGAGGTGAGCCGTCGACCGGTGATTCTCTCGCTCCCCGCGAGCGCCAGCCGGACGCCCGCCACGGGTCGCCCGCCACGGGTCGTGGCCGCCCCGACGCGGGCGGTGCCGCCGGCGCGGACCGTCACGCGGGAGGGCCGGAGGGTCGCCCGCACCGGGGCCCGACACTCCTCCAGCGCTCGCAGCAGCTCCTCCCCTGCGCCCAGACGCCGGAAGTC
>CAYMQZ010000242.1:2965-4103 GCA_964392705.1 uncultured Gemmatimonadota bacterium | reverse complement strand
ATCTCACAGCACCAGCATCGCGTCGCCGTAGGAGTAGAGCCGGTAGCGGGACCGGATGGCGTGGTGGTAGGCGGCCATCGTCAGCCCGTGGCCCGCGAACGCGCCGACCAGCATCAGCAGGCTGGAGCGAGGCAGGTGGAAGTTCGTGAGGAGCCGGTCGACCGCCCGGAACCGGTAGGGCGGGTGGATGAACAGGTCGGTCCAGCTCCGGCCGGCGCGGAACCGCCCGCCCTCGTCGACGACGGTCTCGAGCGTCCTTACCGCCGTGGTGCCCACGGCCCACACCCGCCCGCCCGCGTCGCGGACCGCGTTCAGCGCGGCGGCGGCCTCGGGCGAGACGGCGTAGCGCTCGGCGTGGAGCTCGTGCTCCTCGGGACGCGCGGCGTCCACCGGCCGGAAGGTGCCCACGCCCACGTGCAGCGTGACGCGCACGATCCGAACCCCGCGGGCTGCCATCGCCTCCAGCATCGGCCGCGTGAAGTGCAGCCCGGCCGTGGGGGCGGCCACGCTGCCGCGCGGCTCCGCGTAGACGGTCTGGTAGCGCCGGCGGTCCTCCTCGTCGTCCTCCCGGTCGATGTAGGGCGGAAGCGGCACGTGGCCGTGACGCTCGATCAGGTCCCAGGCGTCGCCCTCGCCGAGGAGGCGCACGATGCGACCGCCCTCGGGCGTCGAGTCCTCGATCGCCACCTCGAACCCGTCGGCGACCACGACGCGGCGGCCCGGCTTGAGCTTCCCGCCCGGCCGCACCAGCGCCTCCCAGCGTCGGGGGTCGGAGACCCCGCCGGCCGTCGGCCCGGCCCCCGTCGACCCGGCCCCCGTCGGCCCGGTCCCCGCCGACCCGGCGCCCGAGCGCGCTCCGCCCGCCTTCCGCGTCTCCAGCGGCCGCAGCAGCAGCACCTCGGCCGCGGCCCCGGTCGGCTTCCGGCCCAGCAGGCGCGCCGGGAAGACGCGGCTGTCGTTCACCACCAGGGCGTCGCCCGGATCGGGAAGCTCGACGAGGTCCGCGAAGCGCCGATCCTCCAGCCTCCCCGCCTCGCGACGGACCACCAGCAGGCGGCTCTCGCCCCGGCGCTCCGGGGGCCGGTCGGCCACCAGCTCCGCGGGGAGGGGGTAGTCGAAGTCCGAGGTGCGGAAGGTC
>CAYMQZ010000242.1:0-2865 GCA_964392705.1 uncultured Gemmatimonadota bacterium | reverse complement strand
CCGCGTCGGGCGCCGCGTCGGCCGATCCGGAACGTCGGCGGCGATCGCCACGGCGGCCGGCGGGCGGCGCGCCGCGCGATCCGTCAGCCCTCATCCCCGAACAGGCCGACCTGCCCCTCCCCCGCCCCGGGCAGGGCGTAGCCGAAGCGCCGGAACGCCTTCTTCGTGGCGACCCGTCCGCGGGGGGTGCGCTGCATGTACCCGTTCTGGATCAGGTACGGCTCGTACACCTCCTCCAGCGTGCCCGCGTCCTCGCCCACCGCGACGGCCAGCGAGTTCAGGCCCACCGGCCCGCCCTCGAACGTCTCGATGATCGTCCGGACGATCCGCGCGTCCATCTCGTCGAGGCCGTACTCGTCCACGTTCAGCATGCCGAGCGCGGCCTTCGCGGTCTCGGCGTCGATGCGGCCGTCGGCGCGCACCTCCGCGTAGTCCCGCACCCGCCGCAGAAGGCGGTTCGCGATCCGCGGCGTGCCGCGCGCGCGGCAGGCGATCTCCTCCGCGCCCCCCTCGGTGACGGGCACGTCCAGGATGCCGGCCGAGCGGCGGACGATCACCTCCAGCTCGTCTTCCGGGTAGTACCCGAGCCGCTCGATCACCCCGAAGCGCGCCCGCATGGGGGCCGTGAGCAGCCCGAAGCGCGTGGTGGCGCCCACCAGGGTGAAGCGCTCCAGCTTCATCGACACCGTCTGGGCCCGGGGGCCCTCGCCCAGCCGGATCTCGATCCGGTAGTCCTCCATCGCCGGGTACAGGAACTCCTCCACCACCGGCCGGAGGCGATGGATCTCGTCGATGAACAGGATGTCCCGGCGCTCGAGGTTCGTGAGCAGCCCGGCCAGGTCGCCGGGCTTCTCGAGCACGGGACCCGAGCTGAGCTTGATGTTCACCCCCAGCTCCTTCGCCAGCAGCAGGGCGAGGGTCGTCTTCCCGAGGCCGGGCGGGCCGAAGAAGAGGGTGTGGTCCAGCGCCTCCTCGCGGCCCAGGGCCGCCTCGATGAACACCTCGAGGCTCTCGCGGACCTTCTCCTGCCCCACGAACTCGGCGAGGCTGGCCGGCCGGAGCGAGCTCTCCATCGAGCGCTCTTGCTCGAGCCGCTCGGGGGTGGTGACCTGCGGTCGGCTCTCGTTCACAGCTCCCTCAGGGCCAGACGGACCAGCTCCTCCACGTCGATCTCCTTACCGTCCCGCGACGCGAGGGCGCGGGAGACGGCCTCGTCGGCCTCCGCCGCGCCGTAGCCGAGTGAGCGGAGCGCCTGGACGGCCGCCCCTCTGGGCGAGGCCTCCTCGGCGGCGCCCAGCGCCTGGATCGCCAGGTCGTCCAGCTTGTCGGCCAGCTCGACCGCGATCCGCTCCGCCGTCTTCCGACCGACGCCGCTCACCGTCTGCAGGACGGCGTGGTCCTTGGCCCGGATCGCCCGGACCAGGCGCCCGGTCGGCAGCGCCCCCAGCAGGGCGAGCGCCAACCGGGGCCCCACCCCGCTCGCGTTCTGGAGCCTGAGAAAGAGCTCGCGGTCCTGGGGGGAGCCGAAGCCGAACAGCTCGAGGGCGTCGTCCCGCACCACCAGCGCCGCGAGGAGCTCGACCTCGTTCCCCTCCGGCGGCAGCCGCTCCAGCAGGGTCGTGGGCACGACCAGCTCGTAGCCGACGCCGCCCTCCGTCATCACCTCCACCCCGTCGGCGTCCTTGTGGAGCAGCCGACCGCGGACGCGGCGGATCAACGGAGTCCCTCCTCGGCCAGCGGGCCCACCCCCCGGAACAGGTGACAGAGCGCCACGGCGCAGCCGTCGGCGGCGTCCGACGGCTCCGGGGGGCTCTCGAGATGCAGGTGCCGCTGGACCATGAAGGCGACCTGAGCCTTGGCCGCCGCGCCGCTGCCCACGACGGCCTTCTTGATCTCGGCCGGGGGATATTCGACGATCTCCACCCCCCGCATCGCGGCGGCCAGGAGGGCGGCGCCGCGCGCGTGGCCCAGCACGACGGCGGTTCGCGCGTTCTGGCCGTGGAAGACGCCCTCGACCGCGACGCAGGCGGGCTCCAGCCGGTCGATCACCTCCAGCAGCCCCCCGTGGATCTCGAGCAGGCGCTCCCCGAGGCCGCCGCCGCGCGAGGTGCGGACGACGCCGCACTCCAGGAGCCGGGCGCGTCGCGCGGACCCTTCCACGAGCCCGTAGCCCGTGACACGCGTGCCCGGATCCACGCCCAGCACCCTCACCCCACGCTCCCTTCCGGGCGGCCCGGCGCTCACCCGCCGGGCGAGCCCCGGCTCTCGTGCCCGCTCAGGACGCCTCGGCCGCCGCGAGCGCCGACTCGTCGACGTCGAAGTTCGAATAGACTTTCTGCACGTCGTCGTGATCCTCCAGCCCGGAGACCAGCTCCAGGAGCCTCTCGGCCTCGCGACCCGACACGCGGATCGTGGAGGTGGGCACCATGGCCATCTCCGCCTCCCGGATCTCGATCCCCTGCTCCCGGAGCGCCTGCTGAACGGCGTGAAACTCGGAGGGAGCCGTGGTGATGAGGAACTCCCCGGATTCGCGCGCCAGGTCCTCGGCGCCCGCCAGGAGCGCGGCTTCGAGCACCGCCTCCTCCTCGAAGCGCGAGCCGTCGACGTAGATCTGCCCCTTCCGCTCGAACATCCACGCCACCGAGCCGTCGCGTCCCAGGTTGCCGCCCCGCTTGTCCAGCAGGTGCCGGATCTCGGCCACCGTGCGCCGGGCGTTGTCCGTCAGGCACTCGAGGAAGAGCGCCGCCCCGCCCGGACCGTATCCCTCGTACGTCGCGGCCTCGTAGTCGACGCCGGGAAGCTCGCCCGTCCCCCGCTTGATCGCCCGCTCGATGTTGTCGTTGGGCATGTTCTGCGCCTTGGCGT
>CAYMQZ010000241.1:0-4118 GCA_964392705.1 uncultured Gemmatimonadota bacterium | reverse complement strand
CCGGCGAAGCGAGGAGCGGCGCGTGCGAGTGGCGGAGGCCGTCGGCAGAGCCCTGGTCGAGACGGGCGTGGAGCACGTCTTCGGCGTGGTCGGAAGCGGCAACTTCTGGCTCACCCACGCCATGTGCGCCGCGGGCGCCCGCTTCGTCGCCGCCCGCCACGAGTGCGCCGCCGTGTGCATGGCGGACGGCTACGCGCGCGCCTCGGGCCGGCTGGCGGTGGCCACCGTCCACCAGGGGCCCGGGCTCACGAATGCCGCAACGGGCCTGGCCGAGGCCGCGAAGTCGCGCACGCCCCTGTTGTTGCTGGCCGCCGACACGTCCACGGCCGCCGCCGCCTCCAACTTCCGGATCGACCAGGCGGGGCTCGCCGCCTCGCTCGATGCCGCGGTCGAGCGCCTCCACACGCCCGAGAGCGCGTTGGCGGATCTGGCGCGCGCCCGTTGCCGCGCCCTGGTCGAGCGGCGCGCGGTGGCCCTGATGCTTCCCGCCGACGTGCAGGCGGCCGCGGCACCGGGGCATGCGCGCAAAGCTTTGGAGCGGGCGGCAGGGACGCCGGGCTCCCCGAGCCGGGCGCCCGGGCGCGCAGCTCGGGGCGTTGGGGAACCGTTGTCCCCCGAGCCCCCGCTCTCCCTGCCTGCCCCCAGCGAAGCCGGTGTGGCCGAGGTCGTCGATCTCGTGGAGCGAGCCGAGCGCCCGGCGATCGTGGCCGGACGGGGAGCCGTCGGCTCGGGGGCGCGCGAGGCGCTCGAGGCGCTCGGCGACCGGATCGGCGCCCTGCTCGCCACCTCGGCCAACGGCCACGGGTTGTTCGCGGGACACCCCTGGGCCCTGGGCATCGCGGGCGGCTTCGCCTCGCCGCTGGCCGCCCGCCTCCTGACCGAGGCGGACCTGCTGCTGGTCTTCGGCGCTTCGCTGAACATGTGGACCACGCGACATGGAACGCTGGTCGGTCCCGGGGCCGGGATCGTCCAGGTGGACGTGGAGGCCGGCGCCATCGGCCGACACCTGCCGGTGGAGGCGGGGCTGGTGGCCGACGCCGCGGAGGCCGCCCTGGCGCTGGTCGCCGAGCTGGACCGGCGCGGCTACCGCTCCGAGGGTTACCGGACGCCGGAGCTGGCCGAGCGGATTGCCCGGGGGGGCTGGCGGCACGAGCCCTACGAGGACGCGTCCACCGAACAGACGATCGACCCCCGCACCCTCAGCCTGGCGCTCGAGGAGCGGCTGCCCGCCCAGCGCACGGTGGCCGTGGACTCCGGCCACTTCATGGGCTGGCCGGCCATGTACCTGTCCGTGCCCGACGCCCGCGGTTTCGTCTTCAACCAGGCGTTCCAGTCGATCGGGCTCGGGCTCGGCGCCGCCATCGGCGCCGCGGTGGCCCGGCCGGACCGGCTGACCGTGGCCGCGCTCGGGGACGGCGGAGCCTTCATGGCCCTGGGCGAGCTCGAGACCGCCGCCCGGCTCGCGCTCCCGATGCTGGTCCTCGTCTACAACGACGCCGCCTACGGCGCGGAGGTCCACCACTTCGGCCCCGAGACCGACGCGCTCGACATCGTCCGCTTCCCCGACGCCGACTTCGCCGCGCTGGGCCGGGCCGCCGGAGGGGAGGGCGCGACGGTCCGCGCTCCCGAGGACCTGGGGCCAGTGGAGGCCTGGCTGGAGGACCCGGCCGGCCCCCTCGTGGTGGACGCCAAGGTCACGCCGACCGTGGTGGCCGAATGGCTGGAGGACGCCTTCCGGGGCCACTGACCCGCCGCGCCGCCGGGCTGCCGGCCCGCCCGGACGCCTTTGCCGGGCCCACCGTCGGGACGCCGGCGCCGGGTCGCCCGGCACCGGCTCACCGGACGAACCGGAGTCCACGTACCGAACGAAAGGGAGGAGCCCCATGACGGCCCTGAGCGACCTGGTCGCCGCGCTGCGCGGCGGATCCGTGGAGATCGTCGACCTCACCGCTCCCCTGTCCGAGCGGATCCCCGTCATCCGGCTTCCGGAGCCGTTCGCCGACACGCCCGGCTTCTCCCTCCAGGAGCTGAGCCGCTACGACGAGCGAGGGCCCGCCTGGTACTGGAACGCGATCCACACGGGCGAGCACGTCGGCACCCACTTCGACGCCCCCGTGCATTGGGTCACGGGCCGGGACGGGCAGGACGCGGCGGGGGTCCCGGCCGACCGCCTGGTCGGCCCCGCCGCGGTGGTGGACAAGAGCGCCGAGGCCGCCGGGGACCCCGACTTCCTGCTCGAGGTGGAGCACCTCCGCGGCTGGCAGGAGGAGCACGGTCCGCTTCCCGACGGGGGATGGCTCCTCTACCGCACGGGCTGGGACGCCCGGGCCGGCGACGCCGAGGCGTTCCTGAACGCCGACGAGGAGGGGCCCCACACGCCGGGGATCTCGGTCGAGTGCGCCCGCTGGCTGGCCAAGGAGGCTCCCGTCGTCGGCGTCGGCGTCGAGACGGTGGGGACCGACGCCGGCGCGGCGGGCGCCTTCGACCCGCCTTTTCCAGTGCACGCGTTCTTGCTCGGGGCGAACAAATACGGCGTCACGCAGCTCCGGAACCTGGCCCGCCTGCCCGCCACGGGGAGCATCGTGGTGGTCGCCCCCCTCCCGATCGAGGGGGGCTCGGGCAGCCCCTGCCGGGTCCTCGCGCTCGTGCCGCGCTGAGCGGGATCGGCGCGGGTGGGAGATCGGCGATCGGGAGAGCGCGCCGAGGAATCCCGGGAGACCTTCGCCTCGCGCCTCGGGCTCCTCCTCACCACCGTCGGGGTCGCCGTGGGCCTCGGCAACGTGTGGCGCTTCCCGTACATGACCGGCGAGTTCGGGGGAGCGGCTTTCGTGCTCGCCTACCTGGCCGCCACCCTCCTGGTCGGGGTGCCCGGGCTGGTGGCCGAGTGGACCCTGGGGCGGCGGACCCGACGCGGACCGGTGGGGGCCTTCGAGCGAGCCGGCCTTCCGGGCGGCCGTGCCCTGGGCTGGCTCTTCTTCCTCACCGTGACGGCGGCCACCGCGTACTACACGAACGCGATCGGGTGGGTGCTCTACCACGGCGCGGGCCAGGCGGCCGGGCTCGTCTCCGACGCGAGACCGGCGCCCGGGGCCGAGATCCTGCCGCCGGCGTCCGGCTTCGACGCGCGCTCACTGCTCCTGCAGCTCCTGTGCACGGGGGCCGTGGTCGCCGCGGCCGCGACCGTCCTGCGTCGAGGCCTCCGCTCGGGGATCGAGACCGCCAGCCGGGTCCTCACCCCACTTCTCTTCGGGACACTCCTCATCCTCATCGTCCGGGCGATCACGCTGGACGGCGCGGCGGCGGGGATCGAATGGTACATCCTGAAGTTCGATCCCGGCGACCTGAGCGCCGGAGCGGCGATGGCGGCGTTGGGTCAGGCGGTCTTCTCCCTCGCCCTCGGCGGCACCTTCATGGTGGTCTACGGATCGCACATGGACGAGGGCCAACCCCTGCTAGCCAACGCCCTCTGGACCGCCGGGGGAGACGTCGGGGCCGGTCTCCTGGCGGGCCTGGCCGTGTTCCCGGCGGTGTTCGCCCTCGGCGCCGCGCCCGCCGGCGGGCCGGATCTGATCTTCTCCGTTTTGCCGCGGGTCTTCGGCGAGATGCCGTGGGGCCACGGCCTCGGCGCGCTGTTCTTCCTCGCGCTGGCCGGGGCAGCCTTCCTGTCGGCGCTCGCGGCCTTCGAGGTCCTGGTCGGGGGACTGGTCGACGAGGCGGGAACGCCCCGCCGCAGGGCCGTGCCCGCGGTAGCGGGGCTCGTGATCCTGTTCGCCCTCCCCCCGATGGTGAATATGGAGATCTTCGTCCCCTGGGACCTGGCCTTCGGGTCGGGCATGCAGACCCTGGGAGCCCTGGTCGCCGTGCTCACCGTGGGGTGGTGCCTGGACCGGGGAAAGGCGCTCGCGGCGATCGCCGCCGAGGCCGCCCCGGGAGGCGGGCCCGGGCACGAGGGTCGCCTCGGACTCCTGCGGCTCTGGATCCGGTGGGTGGTGCCGTCGGCCATCCTGGCGACCGGCGTCTGGTGGCTGACGAGCGAGGTGCTCTGAGCGAGGTGCTCTGAGACCGCGGCTCGGTAGCGGACAGATCGGGGCGACCTTGCCCTCCGGAGCGAGCTCGAG
>CAYMQZ010000240.1:0-4139 GCA_964392705.1 uncultured Gemmatimonadota bacterium | reverse complement strand
GGTGCTTGTTGTCGGTGTCCACGGGCATCCCCTTGATGAACACGTACTCGATCCGCGTCTGGATCTCGAGCGGATCGCCGTCGGTCACGATCAGGTTGCCCACCTTGCCCGGCTCGAGCGTTCCGAGTCGGTCCGACACGCCCAGGATCTCGGCCGGATAGAGCGTGACGGCGCGGAGCGCTTCCTCCTTCGGGAGCCCGAACGACACCGTGTTGGCGGCCTCGTACGGCAGCGTCCGCGAATCGGACGCGTTGAAGGTCGCGAAGGCGATTTTCACCCCCGCCTCGTGCAGCTCGCCCGCCAGCGAGAAGGGATAGTGGTAGGGATCGTCCTCCTCGTCGGGCAGGGACTGGGACGGCCCGAGGATCACGGGGATCCCCTTCTCCGCGAGGGTCTCCTTCACCTCCCGCGCCTCGTCTCCTCCGGCTATCGCGATGTCCAGGCCGTGCCGGTCGGCGAACTCGATCGCGCTCTCGATGCTCCGCTTGTCGTTGGCCGACACGATGACCCTGAGCCCCCCGTCCAGCGTGCGGGCCAGGTGCTCGAGCTGGAGGTTGCGCTCGAACCTCGACGGATCCCCGCGCTCGCTCGCCTGCTTGTAGTGGCGCGCCGCCTCGAACCAATCCTCCAGCTCCGCCACCTCCTCGTCGTACTCCTTCTTCGCCTGGGTGTAGGGCCGGTCCTGGACGGAGAAGGTGGAGAAGTCGAACCGCCGGGTCTGGATCCTCGGCCACTCGATCACCATCGCGGCCGACGGCTCGATCGCCATCTCCTCGACGGTCCAGCCGTCCAGATGCAGCAGCGTCGCCTGGCCCGGGATCCCGCTCCCGCCGCTAGGCGCCGAGACGGCGTGGGTCACCCCGTTGGCCCGGGTCACGGGAATGTGCTCGCTGGCGGGGTGTACCGCCGTGTGGGCGTTCAGGTGAGGGTTGTAGTCTCCCAGCTCGTTCAGGTCCTGCGTCACGTCCACCGCGCCGATCTCCGTGAGCCCGAGCCGGCTGAACGCGTCCGCCATCCCGGGATACACGTGCAGGGCGTCGGCCTCGATCACCGAGGCGCCGGACGGCACGGAGACGTTCTCGCCCACGGCGGCGATCGTTCCGTCCCGGATCACGATCGTCCCGTTTTCGATGGCCGGACCCGCGAGCGTGTGGATCGTGGCGCCCGTGATCGCGTAGGCGCGCGCGGGCTCGACCCGGGGGTCGTGCTGGGCGGCCGTCGGGGTCGCGGCGAACGCGATCAAGGCCGTCGCCAGCAGGCCCGCCCACACCGGGCGCGCCGTGACCGGCGCGTGCTCGAAAGCATGTCTCTTCATGTCGATTCCTGTCCGGATCGCGTGGGGGTCGCTCTTCTCCGCTGCGGACGGTCCGCGGCTCATCGGCCACCTCCCTCGCCGTCCCCGGCTTCTCCGAGCTCCTCCTCGAGCTCGGCCTTCCGCTGGGCGATCCACTCCTGGCGGGCCGCGTCCCTCTCGACGTCGAACACGACCCGGCCGTCCACGAGCGTGGTGAGCGTCCTGGCGTAGGCGGAGAGCGGGTGGTTCTCCCAGATCACGAGGTCGGCGTCCTTCCCGACCTCGATCGAGCCCACCCGGTCCTCGACCCGGAGCTGCATGGCCGGATTGATCGTGACCAGGGCCAGCGCCTGGTCCTCCGACAGGCCGCCCCACTTCATCGTCTTCCCGGCCTCCTGGTTCAGGTGCCGCGCCTCCTCGGGGCTGTCGGAGTTGATCGAGACGACCACGCCCCGCTCCGTCATGAGCGCCGCGTTGTAGGGGATCGCGTCGTACGCCTCGACCTTGTACGCCCACCAGTCGGAGAACGTGGACGCCATGGCCCCGTGGGCCGCCAGCTCGTCGGCCACCTTGTAGCCCTCCAGCACGTGCTGGAACACGGCGATCCGGAATCCGAACTCCTCGGCCAGCCTCATGAGCTGCAGGATCTCGTCGGCCCGGTAGGAGTGGGCGTGGACGAGCCGCTCGCCCTCGAGGATCTCGACCAGCGGCTCGAGCTTCAGGTCGCGGTTCGGCGGGACGAGGTTCCGCTCGCCCGCTGCGCGCCGCCGCTCGGACGCATCCCATTCCGCCCGGTAGTCACGCGCGTCCTGGAACGCGTGCCGGATCACGTCGATCACCCCCATCCGGGTGGCGGGATAGCGGGCGTCGTCGTCACCCTGCATGCCCCGCCGCTTCGGGTTCTCGCCCAGGGCGAACTTGATCGTGGGGGGCGCGCCCTCGAACAGGAGGCCGTCGGCCGGCTGGCCCCAGCGATGCTTGATGATCGCGTTCTGGCCCCCGATCGGGTTGGCGCTCCCGTGCATGATGTGGGAGGTGGTGACGCCGCCGGCCGCCTCCCGATAGATGTTGATCTCGCTCGGATCGAGCACGTCCCGGATCGAGACCATCGACGAGACGGCGACGCTGCCCTCGTTGATCGCGTCGGCGGCGATGTGCGAGTGGGCGTCGATGATCCCGGGCGTCACGTACTTGCCGGCCGCGTCGATCACGGTGGCGTCGGCCGGGGCGCTCACTTCGCGCCCGACGGCGGCGATCTTCCCGTCACGGACGAGGACGGAGCCGTTCTCGATCGTTCCGTTCGTCACGGTCATCACCGTGGCGTTCCGGATGAGGATCGTCGGCGCCGGAGCGCTCCAGTCCACGTACGACCAACCCACCTCGGTCGCCTGTCCGGAGGCGGCGGCCGTCACCTCCTGGGCCCGGGCCGATCCGGAGCCGGTGACCGCGGCCGCGGGGGCCAGGAGGGCCAGCGCCGTCAGCGTGATGGTGCCTCTTGTCTTCATCGGTCTCCGTTCCTTGCGCATCTCGCTCTCTCGCCTCATCCCTCCCCCTCCCCGCCGGGTCGCTGCTCGGCCGTGAACTCGACCTGGAACCGGCCACCGAAGGAGACGGTGCCCTCCATCCGATCCTCCTCGACCGTTCCCGTGTAGGTGGACTCGACCGAGCCGCCCTCCCGGGAGGCGACCACGGTGAAGCTGAAGCGGTCGCCGCTCACCCAGCCATCGGTGATCGTGGCTTCGCCCCGCTCGCCGCGCACGGAGCCGGAGACCGAGCCGTCCTCGTCCATCTCCAGCTCGAAGGTCGACTCCTGCGCTCCCTGGCGGGTCTGGAGGGTGGCGTCCCAGGTGCCGCTCACGTCGACCGCGGGCGGCTCGGAAGGCCGCTCCTCTTCACGCTCCTCGAACTTCCGGCCGTCCACGAACACCATGCGCACCTTCGCCTCCTCGGCGAACAGGTCGCCCTCGGTCACCACCAGGTTGGCGATCTTGCCCGGCTCGATGCTGCCCAGCCGGTCGGCCACGCCGTAGATCTCGGCCGGCCCGAGGGTCAGCGCCCGCAGCGCCGCGTCCTCGGGAAGCCCCGACTCGACCGCCTTCCGGACCTTCTCGAGCGCCTGGCGCGGCGTCGCCACGCCGCCCGAGTAGAAGGCGAACGGAACGCCCGCGTCGTGCAGGGCGGCGGGCGTCGTGGGCGACTTGGCCCGCCGCTCGAGCGATGCGAGCGACTCCTCGGTCTCCGGGTCGGCGTCCCGGCTCTTCTCCGGCCAGTCCAGGCTCACCAGCACGGCCGCCTCCCCTCCGGCCAGCTCGTCGGCCACCGCATAGGCCTCCTGGGCCCCGTAGACGACGGTGCGCGCCCCGATCTCGTTCCCCAGCTCGAGGGCCCGCCGGATCTCGCGCGGCTCGTCGCCGGGAACGAGGACCGCCCAGCCCTCCCGCACGGCGCGGTTCACGGGCTCCAGCGTGCGATCGTAGCGCGGCCGCTCGGTCCCCTGGGGGCTCGCCTCGTAGGCCGCCATGGCGCGCGCGTAACGGTCGGCATCGAGGAAGAGCTGCTCGAGGTACGAGAGCACGCCGAACAGCGAGCCGGGATAGCTCGTCCAGCCGCCCGGCGAGCGCAGGTTCAGCCGCAGCGCGGCCGGGGCCTTGACGACCATCTCCCGCGGCTCGCCGGCCAGCGCGATCACCGCGCCCTGCCCGGTCACGATCCCGTCGGTCGGGGCCGACAGGGCCGCCGTGAAGCCCCCCTCTCGCCAGGTCTCGAGCCGCCGGTCATCGGCGTTCAGCTCGTCCGCCGCGCTCTTCCAGGGCGTCGTGGCCGGTCGGTCTTCCGGACCCTCGGC
>CAYMQZ010000239.1:0-4146 GCA_964392705.1 uncultured Gemmatimonadota bacterium | reverse complement strand
CGGCGAGCTGGATCCAGCCGACCCCTTCCGCCACATCGGTCGAGATCTTCTCGGGAAGCTGTGCGGCCGACTCGATGGCGACCTCACTCATCCCCGCCATCGTCGCCGCGAAGTTCAGGAAGTGGTAGTTGTGCGGGTAGTAGGCGCTCGTGTAGATGTTGATCGGGCCGATGTCGGCGATGTACGTCTCGTCGGCGTGGACGGCGTGCCGGTTCGCCTCGACCGCGTCGGCGTAGCGGCCGACCCGGAGGTAGATGTGTCCGGGCATGTGGACGAGGTGTCCGGCCCCCGGCATCAGGGCCGCGAGGCGGTCCGCGCACTCCACCGCCCGCTCCGGATAGGCCGCCTCCACGGCGTGGATCAGGTAGTGGCACGCGCCGGGGTGGTTCGGGTCACGGGCGAGCACGGTCTCCACCAGCTCGACGGCCTGCTCCGTGCCGGGCCGCGGCTCGCGGGCGTCGTACGGGCCCGTCCAGTAGTGCCAGGGACTCAGGTTCATGATCGACGCCGTCGTGAGCGTCAGGACGTCGGGATCCTCCGGATGGGCGGCCGCCAACCCCCTCATCGCCTCGGCCCAGGCGGAGTCCTGTGCCGCCCGGTTCTCGATCGGATCCGGGCCGTAGCGCTCGGACAGCGCCTCGATCAGGCCGCGCTCGACGGGCGTCTCCTCGTCGAGCTGCTCGCGCGCGCTGCCGATCGCCGCGGTCGCGCGCGCCGCTCCCTCCTCCTCCACGGGCGCGTTGATGTTCGGACCGGCGGCCAGCGCGATCCCCCACCAGCACATGGCGCACGCGGGATCGGCCTCGAGAGCGCGCTCGTAGGAGCGGATCGCCTCCGGATGGTTGAACGCGTACTGCAGCCTGAGGCCCTGGTTGAAGTAGGCCTGCGCCTCCTCCGACTGCGTCGTCACCGGCCGGTCGTAGTCACCCAGGTCGTCGTACAGGGGGACGTCGGCCTCCGGTGTCTGGTCGGTAGTATCACACGCGGCGAGCAGAAGTCCTGCCGCCGCTACGAGACATGAGAACGTGCGCTGTAGATTCATCGTGAGACAGTCTCCGGCCTGAGGGGCGTGAGCGCACGTCGGCTCGACGTGCGGTGCCATCATAGATGGCCGCCGCGATGCGGGCCAGCGGCAGCCCTATGAACGAACTCACCTCCGGCCTCGCCGCGGGCTGCCGGGGCCGGGAGCGAGTGCGCGATCGTGAGCTTCCCGGCTAACCTACGCCGGGCGCGCTGCTGCGGCTGGATGGAGGCAGTGGGCTTGCACGAGGCGCGGGCGGCGAGGAAAGCGTCCGAGGGGGGGTGGCGGGAGGGGGTCATGGGCGCTACCTTGTGTTTACTGGGTCGCCCGACCCCCGGTCGAGGATTCAGCCTCGATCGCGGATGCCACGCGCCGTGCCAACGGGATCCTCAGCGTGGCGACCAGGAGATTCCTATCCGGCGGATCGCGTCCGACTTGCGCTTCCGCTGGTCGAAGACGGACCACCTCAATCAGGAGAACTGCTATGTCCCGTCAAGAGCTCATCGAGGCCGCGAAGGCCTCTACCGAAGCGTACAATCAGAAGGACTGGGAAGCCGCCCGTGAAGCGCTGGCGCCCGACTTCGTCTACGACGAGGTGGCCACGAGCCGGAAGGTCGAGGGCGTTGAAGAAGTCCTCACCGTGTGGCGCGGGTGGGCGAACGCGTTTCCCGATTCGAGGGCGACATTCGAGGAGGCGCTGTGCGACGGTAACGTCGTCGTCCTCCGCCTGAGGTGGCGAGGCACCCACTCCGGCCCGCTCACCCTTCCCACCGGTGAGATTCTCCCCACGGGGAAGGAAATCGACTTCCGGGGCTGCCAGATCTTCCGCATCGAGGACGGGAAGGCCACGGAGATGCGGCAGTACTTCGACCTGATGACCATGCTCTCGCAGCTCGGCGTGGCTCCCGAGATGAAGGCGACAGCTCAGCCGCAGGTGGGCTGAGCCCTTCGGACGCCGGCCCGCCGCGCTAACGGGTGAAGGCCGGATCCGAAGCAACGATCACCCGAACACTCCTTCGCGGCTGAAGCGGGATCTCGGGCCTTTCCGGGCGGAAAGCTCGGGGCTCCGCTCGCCGGAAGGAGGGACCCGACGGCCAGGACGGGCTCGCGCTCGCCCTGGCCGTCGTGCCGTCAGGAGACGCTGCCCCCCGCCCGGCAGCCGGTCCAGAAGCTCGCACCCCAGCTCCTCGGCGGGCAGATACGCGTGGGCGGGCCGGCGAACAGCCTTCAGCTCCCGCCCATCTCCTCGAGCCAGGCGAGCACGGCGCTCGCGAAGCGCGGGAACACCTGGAAGGCCGCCTGAAAGTGCTGATGCACTTCCGCGGAATCGAGCTCGACGTATTCGTGGACGAGGAGGTTTCGGAAGCCGCCCAGCCCTTCGAGATGCTCGTGGAGATCGCGCGGGATGACGCGCTCCTCGTACAGTCCGTCGAGGCTGGCCTGATAGGTCTCGCTATGACGGCCGAAGTGACCCGAGAGCACGTGGTCGGCGATGTCGAATACGAGGCCCGCGGCGTTGAGGAGCCCTCGTTCCACGATTCACTGGAGATCCGGGTCGTTTCGATAGTCCTCGAGACTCACGTCCCGGTGGCGCGAGAGCCGCGCGAGGGTCGTGTCCAGCTCCTCGATCCGGCGCTGGACCACCTCGCGCTTCAGGACCACGCGTCCATCCGTTTACGCAGGATCTGCCGGTGCCGGCGGCGGAGGGGAGCGGTGTCGCGGTACAGGTGGAGCGTGTTGAGCTCGAACCGGTTGAGCGTCTCGTCATCCCGCGCATACAGCAGCCGTCCGTCGCGGATTACGTGGAAGCGCAGCAGGGGAGAGGCCCGCCTCAGGTCGACCAGATCGAGGCGCTGCGTACCAAGCACGCGCTGGAGATCGGCCCTGAGCGTGTGTGCCGGCTCTGACGAGGTGAGCACGGCCACGTCGATGTCGCCAGGCGAGGGATCGTCGGCCGCCAGCGACCCGAACAGATAGGCGAGCAGGACGCCCCGTTCCTCGAATAGGGCGGGCAGTCGTCGGAGGCGCGCGTCGAGGCCCTCGGGCAGGTCTTCGAACCGTTTCCAGCGCTCCGGGTTGGCCATGGGTAGCAATATACGCACGGAGCCGGGACTCAGGCACGATCGGCTCGCCGCCTTCGTCCCGCTGGGCCGCGCCGCCAGGCGGAGGCTACGCGCCGGGCCGGGGCTACGCCGCCAGGCGGACGGCCACCCGGCCCATCTCCGACAGGAAGTGCGCCCAGCCGAACGGGTAGTCGCTGAAGTCGACCGTGCGGGGTGAAGCCCGCGTGCACGAGGGTGACCCCCTCCGCCGATCGGGCTATCGAACCGTCAAACGCTACGTCGTGTTCCAGGTCCTTCCGCACACGGTCGGTTTAGGGGGTTCGGAAGGCTCAGAAGCTCAGGAAGTGCTGGACTTTCAGGATGAAGCGGTCCCGGGAGCGGGCGTTGAAGAGCCCCCCGAGGTCGCGTCCGAGGTCCAGGTCCCCCACCGGCGTCACGTCGGCCCGGTCCTGCCGCCACACGAGGAAGAGCGTCGAGCCGGACATGTACTCCCAGCGCAGGATCGCGTTGCCGACGAAGGAGCGGAAGTTGAAGGTCTCGTCCCGGAAGTCGAAGTCGACCTCCCCGTCCCCCTCGAAGTCCACGAACCGGGTGCTGTCCAGGACGCAGGTGCGCCCGCCGTCGCACGCCACCACCTCCCCGCCCTCCACTCGCGGGCTTCCCTCCTCGAAGCGGAGAAACTCGAAGCTCGCCGGGCGCGCGAGCTGCTTATAGGTCGTGAAGTCGTTGGCGGAGATGAGCGGCTGGCCGAAGAACTGAAGGCTCAGGTCGGGCGTGAGGGTGATCTCGAGCCGGGTTCGAAGTCTACGTTCGGCCCGGGGGCACGCGTGGTCAGCCGGCGCCCCCGTGATCTCATTCAGCACGGTGGCTCTCCGCTCCGTTGAGCGAGGCCCACCCGGCCGAGGCCGGTGGGGGGGTCCGGGCCGGTGCCCTTGTCCGGAACCGCGGAGCCCGCGAGGCTCCCGGCCGAGACCCCGAACCGAGAGGAGCCACCCCCGATGATCCTCGTCACCGGCGCCGCGGGGAAGACCGGGCGGGCGACGATCCGCGCGCTCATCGCCC
>CAYMQZ010000238.1:2630-4146 GCA_964392705.1 uncultured Gemmatimonadota bacterium | reverse complement strand
GCCGACGCCGCCGGGAAGGAACCGACTTCCGATGCGTGAGATGCGGTGGACGGACGAGCAGGCCGAGGCGATCACCAGCTCCGGTCACGTCCTGCTCGCTGCCAGCGCGGGCACGGGGAAGACGACGACCATCGTGGCCAAGGCGCTGTGGCTCCTCGGCCTCGACGTCGGGGTGCGCGCCTCGGACGGCGCCTCCCTTCCCCTCTGCCCCGAGCCCTGCGAGCTCGAGGAGATCGCCGCCATCACCTTCACGGAGAAGGCCGCCTACGACCTCAAGCGGAAGCTCCGGAAGGAAATCGCACGCTCGGAGCGGAGCGACGAGCTCCGCTGGGAGGTGGACCGGGCCGCCGTGGGCACCATCCACGCCTTCTGCGGGGAGCTGCTGCGCGACCACGCGCTGCGGCTCGGGATCGACCCGACCTTCCGCGTGCTGGACGAGCGCGAGACCCGCCTCCGCCAGGACGAGCTGATCCGGAACGTCCTCTACGAGCGGCTCGAGCGCGACGACCCGCACGCCGTCGACATCGTGGGACGCTTCGGCCTCTATGGCTACACCTACCAGGCCGGCGCGGTAGGCCACGTGCGCGAGGTGCTCCGCGACCTCCGCTGGCGGAGCCGTCGCTACGAGGCCTGGACCGGCGAGGAGGGGCTGGACCCGGACCGGCTGGTGGCGATCGCGCGGCGCGAGGGCGTCTGGCCGGAGAAGCCCGAGCGGGCGGAGCGGGACCGGGCCGCGCTCGAGGGCGCGGCGGCCCTGTACGCGGTCGCGCGCGAGGTGACGGGAGAGTGGCTGGCCTGGCTGGAGGAGGAGAACCTGCGCGACTTCGACAGCCTGATCCTCGACGCCCGGCGGCTCCTCACGCGCGAGGAGACCCGCCTCGCGCTGGAGGGCATCCGGCGGCGCTTCCGCATCCTGATCATCGACGAGTTCCAGGACACCGACGGCGCCCAGCGGGACATCGCGTTCGCGATCGCGGGCCTCGGGGATGGGGACAGCGCCTCCCCGCGGGCTCCCGAGGGCCGCGCCGGGGTCGTGCGAGGGGACGGGAGCGGCGGCGGAACGGACGCCGAGGGTCCGACGGAAGCCGAGGTCGGAGGTCCCGCGTCGGCCCCCGCGCTCTTCCTGGTCGGCGATCCGAAGCAGAGCATCTACCGCTTCCGGGGCGCCGACATCACGGTGTGGAACGCCGTGGCGGAGGCGCTCGGCGAGCGCGGACGCCGGCTGGAGCTCACGCACAACTTCCGGAGCGAGCCGGCCGTCGTGCGCTTCGTGAACCGGGTCTGCGGGCGGGCGATGCAGGAACGGGGGGCGGCGCTAGCGAGCGCCGGCGCCGGGGAGGGCCGGGTGACCTACCGCGACCTGTCCCCGCACCGGCCGGTCACGCGGGCGGGGGCCGTGGAGTGGCTCGCGGTCCCCGGGGCCGGAAGCGCCGACGAGCGTCGGGCCGCCGCCGGCCGGCTCGCCGCGGCGCGCATCCGGGAGCTGGTGGGCCGGGAGACCCCGGTCACGGACCCC
>CAYMQZ010000238.1:0-2530 GCA_964392705.1 uncultured Gemmatimonadota bacterium | reverse complement strand
CGGGGCCCGACGCGGCGGTCACGAACCCCCAGGCGGCGAATGGGGGGCCGGCGCTCCGGCCCTGTAGATACCGGCACGTGGCCGTCCTGGCCCGGACCCGGAAGAGCCTGGCGACCGTGGAGGAGGCGCTTCGGGAGCAAGGCATCCCGTACTACAACACGGCCACCGCAGGCCTGGCCGAGCGGCAGGAGGTGATGGACCTGGTGAGCCTGCTCCGGATCCTGGACAACCCGTGGGACGACCTCTCGGCCTTCGCCTTCCTCCGCTCCCCGTTCGTGGGACTCCGGGACGAGGTCCTGGCCCGGATCCGGCTCGACCCCGTCACCGGACACACCTCGCTCTTGCGGCAGGCCCGGAAGTGGCTGGAGGCCGTCGAGCGCGGGGAGACCGAGCCCTTCGCCGCTCCCGAGAGCCCCCGGATCGCGGCGATCGAGCTCGAGGCGCTGGGCCGTGGGCTGGAGGCGGTCGAGCGGGCCCGCCGGCTGGTGGACCGCGCGGATCCCGCCGAGCTCCTCGAGTCGACCCTCGAGGCGACCGGGTACCGCCTCCACCTGCTGCTCCGCCGCGGCGAACAGGAGGCGCTGGCCAACATCGAGCGCTTCCTCGCCCTGGCCGAGGACTATCGGCACCTGCCGCTCGGCGGCTTCCTCGAGCTCTGGGCGAGCTGGGGCGAGCAGGACCTGGGGATTCCCCAGGCCCCCCTGTACAGCGACGAAGACGACGTCGTCACCCTGAGCACCGTGCACGCGGCCAAGGGGCTCGAGTGGCCGATCGTCTTCCTGGTCGGTACCGAGGAGGGAGGCCCACCCGGCCGGCGCCTCACCCACTCCTACTGGTGCGACCCGAGCTACGGCCCCGTCTTCATGCCCCCGCAGGCCGACCGCGGTGACCGCGCGGCGCGCCTGTTCGAGCGGGCCGAGCTCGAGGAGCACGCCGAGGAGGCGCGTCTCCTCTACGTCGCCCTCACGCGGGCCCGTGACCGCCTGCTGGTGGTCGGTCCCACCGAGCGGCTCCAGGGCTACGGCGAGTGGCTGGGGACGGCGCTCCCCGACGCGACGGACGCCCGGGAGCTGGGCGGCGCGGAAGACCCGGAGTCCGACGACGTCCCGGACGCCGATCGGCCGCTCGCGATTTCCGGCTTCGACGAGGAGGAAGGGGACGGGGAGGATCAGCTCGGCCTGTTCTCCGCCGGGTCGGCCCGGAGGCAGGCCTCGACGGGAAACGCGCTCGCGGAGGCGGGCGACAGCCCCGCGGAGGGGGGCGGTGCCGATCGACCGCCTCCCCTCCTCATCCTGCGCCACGGCGACCCCGGAAGCCTCCAGCCTCACTTCCCTGAGGCGCCGATCACGCTGGCCTGGCTGGAGGGGATCGTCGAGGCGGAGCCGCCGCCGCTGGTGCGGCCACTGGAGACGCCAGCGCTCTCTTTCCTCTCATCCGCGACGGAGATTCGCCTGAAGGCGCGGAGCCCCGAGGAGTGGGAGCTCCGATACGCGCACGGCGTGCAGCCCGTCTGGCGGTTCGCCCCCGAGCGCGAGGGAGAGCGGGCACTCGACCCGACCGTTCGAGGCCAGGTGATCCACGGGGTGCTGGAGCGGATCGAGGAGGCGGCGGAGATCGCCCGGGTGCTCGAGGAGACCGTGTCCGGCATCGATGCCGCCGAGGTCGAGGAGCTGCTCCAGCCCGGCACCGAATACCGGGAGGCGCTGGAGCGGGAGATCGAGCGGGTCGTCGAGAGCCCCGAATGGGCGTGGTACGTGGCCCCGCCGCACGACCCGGAGCGGCACCGCGAGCTCCCGTTCCTGCATCTGATCGGACCGCGCGAGTGGCGCCAGGGGGCGTACGACCTCTACCGGCCGGCGGCGGAAGCCGCGCTCGGAGGCGAGGCATCATTCCAGGACGAGGCAACGGGGGCGCCGCTCCAGCCCTCCCTGTTCGACACCCCCACCGAGGCGACGGCCTCCGGACGCTCGGACACTTGGATCGTCGACTTCAAGACCCACGCGATCGACCGCGGCGCCGTCGAGCGGACCGCGCGCGACTACGACGTACAGGTGAGGGTCTACCGCGAGGCGGCGGAGGCGGTGCTGGGGCCGGGCGCCAGGGTGCGCGTCGCCCTCCACTTCACCCGTCCGAACGTGGCAGTGGAGCGGTAGGGCGGCCTCGCGTCCAGCGGACTCGCTTCCGCTACTGGATCGGAACGTTGTCGGGAGGAGGACTGCCTCTTCGAGTTGGCCGGAGACCGTGACCTGTGGTCCCTGCAGCTAGACTCTTCTATCCTTCTTCCGCGTGGAGAGAGGCGGCACGGACACGCGCCCCACAGCTCGGAAGCGAGGCTCGCACGGATGCATCGCTCGGATAGACGATCCCGGTTCTCGGTCGCCCGCGCCTTTCCGATTGGCAGCGAGCCGGAGGACGACCTCGTCGACCGGACGACGCCGGCCGAGAGGCTGGCGATGGTCTGGCCGCTGACCCGCGAGGCCTGGAGCCTGGCCGGCCTTCCCGTCCCCGAGTATCCGCGGGCGGAGGTTCC